>RPOS01000133.1 GCA_003820635.1 Verrucomicrobiaceae bacterium
ACGGCGGCGGGCAGGCTGCGGACGTGGAGTTTGTCGAAGCTGCGCTTGATGTATTCGGTCACGGAATGCTCGCTGAGCTTCAATTCCTCGGCGATTTCCTTGCGTGCCAAGCCCTTGGCAGAAAGTTGCAGGACCTCGCACTCGCGGGCGGAAAGGGACTCCGCCTCGGGGATGGGGCTGAGTTGGCGGAAGGTCTGGAGGATCATGCCGGCGATCTTGGGATCCAGCGGAGTGCCGCCGGCCAGCACTTCTTCCAAGGTTTCGAGCAGGCGCGAGGCGCTGCCGGCCTTGACCAGATAGCCGTGGGCACCGGCTTCCAGCGCGGAGAAAACCTTCGCTTTGTCGGTGAAGGCGGTGAGCACCAGCACCCGGGCGTTGGGCAGGAGTTCGCGCACCTTGCGGATGCCGGCGATGCCGCTCATGCCGGGCAGCCCGAGGTCCGAGAGCACCAGGTCCGCCGTGAGTCCGCCGCGGATTTCCTCCAGTGCGTCTTCCATGGTGGAGAAGCTGCCGACGCATTGGTAATGCGCCCGCTCCTCCAGCACCATCGCCACAGACTCCCGGAAATCGGCGTGGTCCTCGATGAGAATCAGCCGGACGGGCGGGGCATTCGGTGCGGGTGCGGCAGCCATGGCGTTTTTGATAAGCCAGATCGGCCGGTTCGGAAAGCGAAGGTTTGGAGAAAGCCGCAGGAGCCGCGGCACGCTTGCCGCTCAGTCTTGAAACTCACGGAACGGTGTCGCGGCGAGGCTTGCGTTGTAATAGCGGAAGTCGGATGAAACCTCCGCTCCAGCCCATGGCGGCAGTTGCGGGGCGGTGGCTGCGTCATCGAGTTCCACCTCCGCAAGCACCAGGCCCTCGTTGGCGCCGTGAAACACATCCACTTCCCACAGATGTCCGGCAAAGCTGACGCGGTGCCGTGTTTTATCGATCACCGAGGGCAGGCAGATTTCCAACAACTCGCGCGCGTCCTGTGGCGGGATGGGATATTCAAACTCGGAGCGCGTGATGCCCTCCGTGAGGCCCTTGATGGTGAGCCAGGCGCGGTTCCCGGCGAGGCGCACGCGCACGCTGCGGCCTGGATCGAGCGAGAGGTATCCCTGGGCGATGCGGACGCCGGGCGAGCCGTCGTGCCATGAGCTGTCGGTGACGAGAAACTTGCGTTCGATCTCGGTGGCCACGGCGGGGTGGGGGAGTCAGGGTTTTTTCTTCCCGGCATCGGTGATGGCGTTCCAATCGAGCTCGCCATGATCGAGCCGGTGGGCCTCGCTGGCATAGACGGCGTCCTCGTTGCGCGGGTCCATGGTGGCGGCGAGCTGGATGAACATGCGGGAGAGTTTTTCATTTTCAGCGCCGCCTTGTTTTTCCAGCAACTGGCCGCGGGAGTAGAGCAGGCGGGCCATGGCCTGCGCGCTGTAGCCGCCTTCCACCGCATCCGGCAGCACGCCCTTGGAGAGTTGGAAACCGATCATGAGAGCGCGCTTGTTGCGCGGCGAGAGGTGGAGCGCCAGGGCCAGCATGTGGCGGGCATCCGCCAGTGATGCGGGCGAGGCCTTGGCGGCGGCCACGTGGTTGGCGGCTTGGTCCGCCAGATTGGTGGCGTATTCATCGCGCTCGGCATCCAGCATGCCGAGCTCCTGGGTGAAGATACCGCCAGCGACTTCCGGCGGGTTCCAGACGAATGCCTTGGGCGCTTCCCCGGCCATGACGGCCGCCATGCCGAGGGATAAAAACGTCGCCGCTTGCCAGATGCCTTTCATCACGGCTAAGCATGGGAAAGCAGCCACCGCTTGCAAGTGACATTTCCAGACTCCGGCACTCCGAAATCCCTGCTCCGCGCCACCATGCGCCGGTTGTTGCGCGAGAGGACTGCCGATGGCGCGGCGGCCCGTGCCGCGCTGGAGCGCTGGCTTGCCCGCCAGTCCGCCCTGCGCACCATCGCCGTGTTTGCCGCGCTGCCGGGTGAGGTGGATCTCATGGAAGTCATCGCGCGCCATCCGGAGCGGCGCTGGGTTTATCCGCGCGTGGCGGGTGTGGAGCTGCGGTTCCATTACGTGGCGCACCCGCAGGGCGAGTTGATACCCGGTGCCTTCGGCGTGCGTGAACCGGCACCGGCATTGCCGTTGGTGGCGGTGGGCGAGATCGACGCGTTCCTGTGCCCCGGCCTCGCCTTCGATCCGCGCGGCGGCCGCCTCGGCCGCGGCCGAGGGTTCTATGACCGGCTGCTCGCCAAGGCCCGGCCCGGGGCCTTGAAAATCGGCGTGTGTTTTCCGGAGCAGATCGTGGCCGACACGTTTCCGGAAGCGCACGACGTCCTGATGGACGAGATGATTTCCTGATCGGGCTAGACCCACTCCGGCACTTCCAGGCGGAACTCCGGGATCCGGGCGTGGATCCACTCGCCGGCGGCCTCGCCGAAAAACGCGCCCGTCGCCCGCGCGCTGACGGCCACCACATGGTAGCTGTTGTAGGAAAAGTGCCCGCCGGGATCGATCTGCGGCGTCTGGCCCACCACGCCGTCGCCCTCGACCACGGTGACCTCGCCGTCGTCCTCGCGCACCACCCACTTGCGGCCGCGGATGGTCACCGGCACCGGCGAGTCGTTGTGGATGGAGATGAAGTAAACAAACGGGTGCGGCTTGTCCGGCGGCGCGTCCAGACCGGGCATGTAAACCACATCGTCCACACGGACGCGCAGTCCCTTGAATTCCCGGATCGCGTTAGCCATGGGTGCGATGTTCCCGCCTGCCGCCACGACTGCCAAGCCGGAAAACCAGCGACTCCGCGCCCAGGGCCCGGCGCATCAAGCGGATCCACTGCAGAGCCGCTGGGCAGTAAAGGATTGCGGAGGGAATTCTCAAAACCGGTTGCGGAAGAATGCCTTGCTCCCAGCTTCAGAGACTCTTGCGTCCTGCTTTTGGACCCTCTTTGCCCGGCTCTGCGGTGAAGAATATCCCGGATTTGAATGCGGCGGCCCTGCCCGCTTGATGCGCGCCGCGGGACTTTCTATCAACTCCATCCCTTACGCGTTCATCCTGAACAGAAGAGCCGGATAAACTCTGAGATTATGAAGCAACCCCTCTTGGCAATCTCAGGTCACGCTCCATTCTTCCCATGCCGCAGCAAAAGAAGCCGCAACGGATGTGGCAAAATGCGTTGCCCATGCCATCTGGACGCGGCACGTTCCAACGCACGCATTGGGAGCGTTTGAATACGCTGGAAGAGCATTTGCACTTCAGCGCCTCAAAAAATGAATCGTCGAATGCCGCGGCTTCACCGGACTGGGCCTCGCCATCGTCCGCACCGCCGTCGGAGCTTGTGTGGCGGAGAGGTTTCACCGAATTTGCCGGTTGAAGGTGGTCTGGGCGTCACCATCCGCCTTTCCAAGAGTCGGCCGGCTTGAAAGATTGCAAGTCCCGGTGGATCATCCATCCAAGTCCATGAACGATTCACCTCCCGTCACACTCACCATCGCCGGTTCCGATTGCTCCGCAGGCGCGGGCATTCAGGCGGATCTCAAGACTTTCCAGCATTTCGGAGTCCACGGCCTCACCGCGGTGACTTGCGTGGTTTCGGAAAACGCCAACGTTGTGCGTGCCGTGCATCCGGTGCCGGTCGGCATCGTCACCGACCAGATCACGCTCATGCTCGAGTCCTTCCCGGTGACGGCGGTGAAGACCGGCATGCTTTTCTCCGCCGCCCATGTCCGCGCCGTCGCCGGCATCCTCAACCAGTATCCCGGCCTGCAGTTGGTGGTCGATCCGGTGATGATCGCCTCCACCGGCGATCCCTTGCTGGAGCCGGACGCCATTGATGCCTACCGCGAGCTGCTTTTCCCGCTGGCCCGCGTGATCACGCCGAATCTGCCCGAGGCGGAAACGCTGCTTGGTGAAAAAATCACGGACGAAGCCGCGCTCGAGTCCGCCGCGCGGCGGCTTTCCCAGCGGTTCGGCACCGCGGTGCTGCTCAAGGGCGGCCATCTTCCGGGGGCGGACTGTGTGGATCTGTTGGTTGAACATGGCGAGGTCTATCGCTTCACCGAGGCCCGCATCGCGGTGGCCGCCTCGCACGGCACCGGCTGCACCTTGTCCGCCGCCATCACCGCTGCGCTGGCACGGCGCGAGGATCTGCCGTGGGCGGTGGAGGTGGCCAAAAACCATCTGGGCAGAACCCTGCGCCACGCCTACCAATTCGCATCGCCAGCCGGCGGCACGATCCACGCCCTCAACCAAGGCACCACGCTGGAAAAAAACGAGGCGTGACAGTGAGCCCGCAATCCGTAAGATCTCCGAAGTTTTTACCACACCCTTGCCGCATGCCCAATCCCTTGCATTCCCTTGGATATCGTTTTTTGAACGCCTCGCTCGATGACGGGCGCGGCGAGAAGAGCAGTCCGCTGCCCCTGTCGCGCCGTGGCTTCATGCTGCTGGCCGCCTCGCTGAGCAGTTGCTCCGCCGCCGCGCCGATCAAGACGCCGTCCAATTCCGGGTATCGCACGCCCTCGGTGAATGGCCCGCTGCCGCGCAATCCGGACATGGCGCTCAGCTCGGATTTCTCCAAGGGATCCGGCATTTCATTTTCCCGCGTGCTGGTTTCCGGAAACTACATCGCGATGACCTTCGATGACGGGCCGCACCCGCAGAACACGCCGCGGCTGCTCGACATCCTGCGCGCCCGCAATGTGAAGGCCACCTTTTACGTCATCGGCCGCAGCGTGGATCTCTACCCGCAGGTCGTCCGCCGCACCGTGGCCGAGGGGCACGAAATCGGCAACCACTCCCACACCCACCGCTTGCTGAGCAAACTCAGCGATTCCGAGCTGCGCATGGAAATGGCCCGCTGCCGGGATGCCGTGGGCCGCGCCGCCGGAGTGCGCATGCGCACCATGCGCCCGCCCTACGGCGGCCTGCTCCAGCGCCAACGGGAACTCGTGCACGCCGAGTTCGGCTACCCCACCATCTTGTGGGCCGTTGATCCGCTCGATTGGAAACGCCCCGGCGCATCGGTGATCACCTCGCGCATCCTGAGTGGCACCAATGCCGGCAGCATCGTGCTGGCCCACGACCTCCACGCCCAGACGGTGGATGCCATGCCCGCCACCATCGATGGCCTGCTGCGCCGCGGCTTCAAGTTCGTCACGGTTTCCCAACTGCTGGCCATGAAGACCGACACGGCCACTGCCCAGGTCTCCGTGACTCCTCCGCCCACCTATTGAATCATCCCCCGGCCGTGAGCGACTGCATGATCGGCGAGCGTCACTTCGCGGCGCGCGAGCGCCTGGCCGATCTCCTCCATGGCATCTTCGCGCTGGCGGCCGAGACCCACACCGGGCTCGACCAAGTCCTTTCACCCGCCGGCCTTCAAAACGAGCTGTGCAAACCCATCTCCGTCATTGCCTGCGGGGAAGTGAATGCCGGCAAGTCCTCGCTGCTCAATGCGCTCTGCGGCCAACCGCTCTGCCCCACCAGCGTGCTGCCTCTCACCGACCGTTTCCTCCGCTACCGCTACGGCAATCCTGCCCGTAACGAGATGGATGGCCCACACTTCGAGGAAATATGCCGACCGATCAGTTGCCTTGAAAAATTGGTGTTGATCGACACGCCGGGAACGGATTCCGGAGTTTCCGGCCATGCCGAAATGCTGGTGGATCTGGCGGGTGCGGCGGATCTGGTGCTGTGCGTGTTTCCGGTTTCCAACCCGTGGGGAGCGGCCTCATGGGATTTTATTTCCCGGCTGCCAGCCGCCGCGCTGGAGCGGGTGGTGCTGGTCATCCAGCAGGCGGACTTGCGGGAAGCGTGCGATCTGGAAGTCATCCAAGGCCACATGGCGGACCTCTCGCTCAAGCGCGTGGGCCGGGTGCTGCCGTCATTCGCGGTCTCGGCGAAGCTCGCCGGCGCTGCAGGCGCCACCCACCAGCAGGCGGGTGGGTTTGCGAAGTTCGCGGATTTCATTTCCAGCGCCATCTGCCATGCCCCGGCGCGGCGCGGGCTTTTGGAAACATGGCGTGGCCATGCCGCCAGCGCCCTGCGTCTGGTGGAGGACCGCATCGATGACCAAAGCCGCGAGATCAACCAGCACGGCCATTTCATTGCCGGCATCGAGCGCGAGATCGAGGACATGCGCGGGCAATTCGTCGCACGGCTGCCCAGCCACCTCGTGAATGTGGCGGAGGTTTTTCAAACCGAAGCCGTGGGGGTGAGCCGGATGCTGCACCGCCGCCTGCGGGCTTTTTCCTCCATCCTGCGCCTGTTCACCGGAGACCGCACCGGCCAGAACATGGAATCCGCCTTCATCGAGCGCCTGCAACAGACCATCCAAGCCGTCGCCGAAAAAGACGGCGGCGAGGTGGCCAGCGCCTGCGCCGGGCATTGGGAGGAACTTGCCGGGCGCGTCCAAAGCACCATGCGCACGGAGCTCACCAGCGCCGAGCCGATTTCCAAGAAGCTCGCCGCCGCCCGCCTGCGCTTCGTGGAGCGTCTCAGCGGTGCCGCGCGGCAGGGTGTCGGCAGCCTCAAGGTGCGCACCCTGCTGGACAAGGACCTGCGCACCCGCAACCGGGCGCTGCGCTCGTTCATCGTCATGACGCTGGTGCTCACCACGGCCGGAGCCGCTTGCGGCGCGCTGGGCCTGCCGTGGCTGCCGGCGGTTTTCTGCGGACTGGCCGCGTTGTTTCTAACAGGTGGTGTGCTGGTGGCATGGCTCACCCGGCGGACCATCACGCGGGATTTCCGCGAGCGCCTGCTGGACACCTGCGGGGCCTTTGCCAACACGCTGCACAGCGATTACGAGGACGCCCTGCGCGTGATTTTCCATGACTACGCGGCGGCGCTCGGCCAGTTGCGCGCCCATCTTGCGCGGGAAAAACTCGCCATCGAGCCGCGCCAGCGCCGCTGGCAGGAACTCTTCCTCACCCTCAAGGCCATCGAGCAGGATCTTTGAGGGCGCATATTGCCTTTTCAAACCGCGCCCAACCACTCATTTGCCAAAAACCGCAATGTTCGAATCCGCAATCCGCCGCATGCCCCGCCCGCAGGAAGTCTCCCGCATGACCACTGCGGAGCTGCGCGAGGCTTTCCTCGTGCCCACCATCTATCAGCCCGGCAGCCTGCAAGGCCTGTTCACCGATCTCGACCGCATGGTCATCGCCGGCGCGGTGCCCACCAGCGCACCGCTGGAACTGCCGAACCCGAAGGAAACCGGCCACGCGTTTTTCCTGGAACGCCGCGAACTCGGTGCCATCAACACCGGCGGCCCGGCTCGGTGACGGTGGACGGCACGACCCACGCGGCGCATCCCACCACCGTGGCGGCCCGCGAGCAGGCCAACACCGTGCCGCTCGGTGCGCAGTCCACGGCCAACCAGCGCGTCATCCGCCAATACATCCATGAAAACGGCATCCTCGAGCCGTCCTGCACCGCGGCCAAGATCGGCATCGCCGGCACCACCTGGGTGCTCGCCTGCGAGTGGGCCAAGGAGCGCATCAACGTCAACGCCGTGGCTCCCGGCTACATCGCCACCGAAAACACCCGCCCCCTCCGCGAGGGCGAGAAACGCAACCAGACCATCCTCGACAGCATCCCCGAAGGCCGCTGGGGCACTCCCGAAGACATCGCCGGAAGCTGCGTCTTCCTCTCCACCGAGGAGGCGGATGATCTCAACGGCACCATCATGAATGTGGACGGCGGCTGGCTCAGCCGTTGAGCCTCGTCCGCGCTTCGCGGGTGGCGGCCCGCACGTCCGCCGCAGTGAGCAGCTCGGAAACGATCACCACCCGGCGTGCACCGGCGGCCAGCACTTCGGTTAGATTGGCACGCTTGATGCCGCCGATGCAGAATGCCGGGATCCGGCTGCCGACCTCGCGCTCCATCGCCGCGATGTCCTGCAAGCCGATGCCCGGCCGCCCGGCTTTGGTGGGCGTGGGGAAAAGCGGGCCGAACCCGATGTAGTCGAAACCCTCGGCCAGCGCGGCGCGCGCCTGGTCCAGCGAGTGGGTGGAGCGGCCGATGAATTTCCCGGGCCCCATGATTTCCCGCGCATGGGCCAAGGGCCCGTCGTCCTGCCCGATGTGCACGCCATCCGCGCCAAGCTCCGCAGCCAGTTCCGGGAAATCGTTCAGGATGAACGGCACCTCCGCCGCATGGCACAGCGGGATGAGGGTTTTCGCCACGCTGCGGATGGTGGCGGTGTCATGATCTTTCGCGCGGAGCTGGAGCAGGTCCGCGCCGCCTTCTAACAAAGCGGCGGCCGTAGTCCCGGCTTTTTCCAGAGGCGTGTAGCCGAGATCGAGGATGGCGTAGAGACGGGCGTGCGTCATGAGTTGGGCTGGTCTGACTTGTCCGACGGGTCGGACGGAATATCCAAAACGCCCCTGCACTCCGGATAGCTGGTGCAGCCCCAGAACTGTTTGCCCGCGCGCGGTCCTTTTCCGGCGGTGCG
>RPOS01000134.1 GCA_003820635.1 Verrucomicrobiaceae bacterium
CCGCCCTGTTTCGATGATCTCTCGTAATTCAACCATCAACCCTGAGAGCGACGCCCGCCCCCGCTGGTAGGGGTGCACGTGCTCTGCGTTAGGCAGAACCGAAAAACAATATGCCCGAACCTATCACAGCAATACTACTTGCAGGTGCGGCCGGAGGCGCTGCTGGGAAATTCATCGAAAAGACGGTAGATGCCGGCGAACGCTGGTTGACCAACTACTTCATAGATCACCAGCCGAATCTAGAACAAAAGGCCCGCGATAACTCGCGGGAGTTTTTAGCCAAGTTGGCCATCAAGGTTCAAAAAATTGAGGAAGAGAATCAGGCGAATACTGCTGTAATAAACTCAGCACTCGAAGAGCCGAATTTCGGAGCATTACTCCAAAAGGCCTTGATTGGTTCGGCGCAGACGGAGTCATCAGACAAGCACTCCTTGCTTGCTCAGCTGGTCGCCAATAGATTGCGAGCTGAGCCGGAATCGCTCTACGCTGTAGCTTCTCAGGTTTCGTGTGACGCGATCACGCATCTCACCGCCAGGCAGCTTAATGTTTTGGGACTTGTTACGAATCTACGCTTCGTCACTCCGGTTGACTTAGCTAAGATCTCATTTCCGAGCAAGGAATCATATATTTCTTATTGCGATTCGTGGATGTCTCAGCGGCTTCAGTATTACGCTGACATGACGGTAAGTCATTTTGACCTATTGCATCTTGAGGCTATGTCATGCGCTAGATTTTTGAGTTTTAGTCACGTTGCGCTTGATTCTGTCCTCAAGAGTAAATTCACGATTGAGAAGGACTGGAGATATGAAGTGGAGGACTTTAAGAAAGTCGATATTGGGCCGAGGATTGATGATCTGTGGAACAATCAACATCTGAAATCCGTTGATCTTACGTCAATTGGCCAGATAATTGGCGTCCTTGTAAGCGATCATATTACTGGATCCTCTACTAATATCGACATCTTTAAAAAGGCCTAACTTTAGAATGAAGAATGAGCCTAACAAGCCGAGACACAGCAACCCCTATCAGCCGCCCTGTATACATGCTCACCCATAGTTTCAACCTCAACCCCGTGCTCGACCCTCGCTCCCGCTGATAGGGTTGCGTGCTCTTTTACGTTCGGCAAAAAATGCACCGTATTCCCAAATCTCTCGATCTTGCTCCCCTTCTTGGCCTCGAGGTCATTCAAGTCGCCATCGGCCACAACGAGGTAATCTTCAACTTTCATCCTGAAGGCATGATTAGGGTGGAAGGCGGGTGGGTTCTTAAAGCTGAGGACGGGGCTGTCATTGACCTTTCGATGGAGCACGCGGATCGTGATGCATGGCGAGTCCACAAAATCATCGGATGTAAAATCGTGAAGTGCATGGTGCGAGATGATCAACACCTAGACATTTTCTTTGACGGGGCGGTTTTGGAGATCCAAGACGATTCCGATCACTATGTGACCTTCGCCATCGAGCATCCAGCTCTGAAGCTTTATGTATGAAGAACCGAACAATAAAGGGTGCCGCGAAGGCTGAGGAACGAAGCCTTCGGCTGCGCCCTTTGGTTGAACAAGCCCGGAGCGACGGATGACGCGCTCTTACTTGTCGGCCATAGCTTCAGCGACGGCTGATGGGTTTTGTGTTTGCAGTGCCGCTGTTAGGTGCGGATGCGACACACGGTGGGCGGCGAGTTGATCGTCTCGCCCGATGGGACCGGGGGTTGGTTTTCCCGCGACGCAAGACCGATGGGAGGTTTGCAAGCCGCATGGACCGGTTGATGGCATGGTTTTGACGACGCCCGGCCATGTGGTGCGGGGGCCTTGTCCGTGGAGGCGGAAAAAGCCGGTCGCCCGGGTGGTGGATGTGCGCCAGATCATGTGCCGGATGGTTTCACGGGTGGCGCACGGCCCGGGTTGACCAAGCTAGGAGCGGATGCGACGCACGGTGGCACATGGGGATGAACGAATGGATCCCCGCACCGCGGTGTCATGAGCACTGGCCGGAAGCTCGCGCTTCCGGTGGGGGGGGCTCCGCGGTGCGGGGAAATGGTTTCGGGGGGAAGTTTACCAGTGGGGGAATCTCAGCGGTCCTTGCCTTCCTCTTGCTCGCGCAGGGATTCCATGGGGGCTTGCGCGTCGCGCAGGGTGTCCGCGTCCGCGAGCCCCTGTTTCGACCGGCGCACGGCCTTCATCTTGCGGTTCATGGCTTCCTGCACCGCGCCGTAGGAGGCGGCATTCATCGCAAAGTTCGCGGAATCCGCCGCGTGGATGCTCATCTTCGCCGCGGTGGCGATGGCGTCCTGGTTCGCGCCCAGAAAGAGGAACTTCCAATCGTAAGCCTCCGTCTGGTGGCGGATGCGCTTGGAAATGTCCTGCCAGGTGTGGCGGTGGGACGCGTTCTCCTCGCCGTCGGTGAGGATCGCCACGATCACCTGGCTCGGGCGGTCGGGCTCGGGAGTGGCTGCGAGTTTCGCGCCCAGTTCATCGATGGTGCGGCCGATGGCATCCAGCAGCGCGGTGCTGCCGCGCGGGACATAGGTGGTGGTGTCCAGTTCCACGACTTCCGCGATGGGCACCGAGTGGCAGGGAACCTCGTAGTGGTCATCGAAGAGCACCAGCGTGAAACGGGCGCTGCCGGGTTCCTGTTGTTGTTCGCGCAGCAGGCGGTTGAAGCCGGCGATGGCGGGCTCGACCATCGAACCCATGGAGCCCGAGCGGTCGAGAATGAAGGCGATTTCAGTCAGGTTGTTGTTCATATCCCCGCCATCATGACAGCTGGGGTGGGACAAATGGAGGGGTAGGCTGAAAAAAGATGAAAAAATTTTTCAGTCAGCCGGTTTCCACGGTGGTTTGGGAGCCTTGCGCGGGTTGCGGTAGTCGCGCAGGGCGGCCAGCCAGATCAGGGCGATGCCGGCGAGTTCAAGAAGCTCGTTCGTCTCCACGTTTTCAAAACTCCAGCCGATCAGCGCATCCAAATGATGGATCGACACCGCGCGCAGGACGATGAAGGCGAGCAGCAGCAACAGGCCGGAGATGAGCAGGAAATGGCTGCGCCAAAATCCGCGGCACCAGATGATGGTGCCAAGCGCGCCCAGCGATGAGGCGGCGAGCACGCCGATGACAAACCATTTCTGGAATTCCCGGCGCTGTTCATAGAAACCCAGTTTCCATGACAGGATGCGACCGATGTCGGTGAGCAGGGATTGCAGGTCGAGCTGCTTGTTGAGGCCGAGAAACAACATCAACGCCGTGACAAGCAGCCAGATGAGGCGGCTGCCGCCGGCCAACCCCGGCGCACGGCCGGCCCGGCGTGCGGCTGCATAGGCGGTGATGGCGGCCAGCGCGTAGGCGGCGGTCGTGATCCATCCCAGCAGCGAGGAGTCGCCGATTTCCGGACGCCAGCGGAACTGTTGGAGGAGCTCGGTCAAAGCAGGTTTTTCTTCCAGATTTCCGGCTTGAAGCCGGTGAGTGCCAGGCCGTTTCCGATGACGAACGGGCGCTTCACGAGGTTGCCGTTTTGGGAAAGCAGTTCGATGGCCTCGTCCGCGCTCATGGCCGGCAGCTTGTCCTTCATGCCAAGCGCGCGGTAATCCATGCCGGAGGTGTTGAAGAGCTTGCGGATGTCTCCGCCCAGCAGGTTGAGCGCGGTTTTCAGCTCTGCTGCACTCGGCGGTGTCTCGCGGATCGCTTTGGTTTGATGGGCGACACCATGGTCATCCAGCCACTTGAGCGCGTCCCGGCAGGTGCTGCATTTCTGGTAAACATAAACGGTGAGCATGAGTGCAGTGTCTCATTCCGCGTTCAAATCGCAAGAGCTGTGATGCGGGGTCTCTCACGGCGAGAGTCGCTCGATTGCCCAGGCATCGTCCTGTTTCCGATAGAGGAAACGGTCGTGGAGGCGGGCGGGGCCGCCTTGCCAGAACTCGATGGCCGCGGGCACCACGCGGTAGCCGCCCCAGAACGAGGGTAGGGGGATCTCTCCGTGGCTGAATTTTTCGCGGATCTCGGCGAGTTTCTGCATCAGGAATTTCCGCGAGGTGATCACTTCGCTCTGATTGGAAACCCATGCGCCGATCTGCGATTCGCGCGGCCGTGAGGCGAAGTAGCGCAAAGACTCAGCTGTGCTGATTTTTTCGGCATGGCCTTGGATGATGATCTGACGTTCCAAAGTGATCCACGGAAACAGCAGCGAGACTTTCGGATTGGCGGCGATCTGCGCGGCCTTGCGGCTGCCGTAGTTGGTGAAGAACACGAAGCCGTCCTTGTCATAATATTTCAACAGCACCGTGCGCTGATAGGGCATGGCATCGGCATCCACGGTGGCCAGCGTCATGGCGTTGGGCTCATGAACCTCAAGCTCGGTGGCCTGGATGAACCACTGGGAAAACTGCGCGATGGGATCCGGGTTGAGTTCCTCGCGGCGCAGGCCGCGGTCGGAATATTCTTTGCGGAAGTCGGCGAGGTTCATGGTCCGGGGATTCACTCGTCCTTGAATGCCTCGGCGCGGCGTTCGTCGATGCAGCGGGTGAGCCACTGGACGAGTTTTTCCGCTTCGTCGGATTCGTTGCGCAAGGAACCGAGTTCGGTCCAGTCGAGATGCGGGCGGGAGCGCGGCGCGGCGATGCGGTTGATGTCGAGCTTGGCCATGATGGCCTCGGTTTCCCGCGGGTGGGCGTTGAGGATGTTGGCCGGGCGCGGCAGATCGTCCAAGGCCTCGGGCGTGAGGCCGAACGAGGTGACACCCACACCGAAGGCGGCGCTCAGGCGGCGCAGGCTGTCGGCCAGCGCCTCGTCCTCGATGGGTGCGGCGTAGATCAACTCGCCGGCATTGGCCCACATGGAAACGGCAAGCGTCTGGTGGAAATCCTCGCGGTAGGTTTGCAGCGAGGGCTGGATGCGCAGCCGCGCGGCGTTGAGGCGGAAAGGTGAAATGCCGAGCCGTTGCTTGAAGGCCAGCATCGTTTCATCGAGCGACATTTCCTCGTCCGGCGAGCCGCCGGTTTCCCAATCGACGAGCACCAACTCGGGAAATTTCCACAGGTTGCTGATGGGCGAGTCCTTGGCGAAGGCCTGGCGGAAGGCGTAGGGGAAGCGGCCGTTGATTTCGTAATAACGGGTGACCACCGCGCGGAACTTGCGGATGCGCAGCATCGCGTTGTCCACCAGGTCCTGATCCACGGTGGTGAGGTCTTCCAGCCGGCCCTGGGTGAGCGCATACAACTCCTGCGCGCCGGAGAGTGCGGGAAGGGGAGCGCTGCGGCGGTAATAGCCCTGGCCTTTCTCCACCTTGGCAATCGGCGAGGCAGGATCGCAGGACATGATGGAGAAATGATACCTCAGCGATGCGTCCGAATAATTTCCCGTCAGCTGCAGGCGTGTCAGGCGGATCAACTCGGTGCCTTTGATCGCATCGGCGGGGTTGGCCGGAAGCAATGGGGGGAGGATGTCGGAGAGTTGCTTGCGAAGGCTCATGGAGGGAATGGCAACGGATCGTGCGTCGTGGGCATCCAATTCACCCCGCGCCGGATCATCAAGCCTCAAAAGGGGTGGATTTTAAAAAACATCGGGCCGATCCGCCGGTTTTTTGAAGGAAACCGCCGCGAAGCTTGTCCAAGCGGGCGATTTCCCCATGCTCCGACCATGAATTTCAAATCAATCGCCACCTGCGTGTTCCTGCTCAGCGGTCTCGCCGCCGCCCAACATCCGGATGCCAGGACCATTCTCGAAGGTGCCCGGATGTCGGCCACGCTCACCAAGCTTGATGAGGGCCTGAGCGGTAATTTGCGCAGCGGGCGGCAGAAGACGCCGGTCACGCTGTTTCTCAAGGGCAAGGACATCCAGTTCCAGTTCTCGGAAAACAACGGGCCCTGGCAGGTGTTTCACATGCGCATCGGCGACGAGGCGTTCAACTTGTTTGAGATCGTGGATGGCAAGACCCGCGCTTTTCCTGCCGAGAAACTCGTGACGCCCATTGCCGGCACGGATCTGACCTATGAGGATCTGGCGCTGCGTTTCTTTTATTGGCCGAATCCGAAGTTTGAGGGCGAGGAAAACGTCGGCGGGCAGCCATGTTATAAGATCCGTGTGGACAAGCCACGCGCGGCGGCCGGCCGCTACGAGGTGGTCTATGTCTGGGTGCACAAGAAATTCGGTGCCTTCATGAAAATCCACGGCCACGACAAGAATGGCGGCCTGGTGAAGGAGTTCCAGGTGGAGGATGTGATGCAGATCGCCAAGGACACCTGGACGCTGCGAAAGATGCAGGTGGCCACCCATGATCCCGCCAGCGGGCGGCGGCTTTCCATCACCGACGTCACTTTCGATTCACCGAAAAAAACCGGCCCGCGCGGGCTGCGTTGAAGGATTTTCCCATGAGCTGTTGGACGGACAGCCACAATCACCTGCAAGACCCGCGCCTCGGGGATGCCAGGCCGGTCATCGCCGAGATGCGGAAAGCGGGAATCAAGCGCTGCGTGGTCAATGCCACCTGCGAGGCGGACTGGGCGGCGGTGGAGGCTTTGGCGCTGGAGCATCCGGATTTCGTTTCGCCTGCCTTCGGCATTCATCCGTGGAAGGCGCACACCGCGGCCAACGGCTGGTGCGAGCGGCTGGCTTGTTTGTTAGATAAACATCCGCAGGCATCCATCGGCGAGTGTGGGCTGGACCAGTGGGTGGCGACGCCGTCTTTGGAAATCCAGCGGCCGGTATTCATGGCGCAGCTTCAACTCGCCCGCGAATTGCGGCGGCCGGTGACGATCCACTGCCTCAAGGCGTGGGGTGCGCTGTTTGATGTCTTCGCAGGCTGCCCGCCGCCACCGCGCTTCCTGATGCATTCCTTCGGCGGCTCCATCGAAACCGCGCGCCGATTGCTGCCAATGGGCGCGTATTTTTCGTTTTCCGGGCATTTCCTGCACCCGCGCAAGGCGGCCGTGCTGGATGCCTTCCGCCAACTGCCGCGCGAGCGCATGCTGTTGGAAACCGACGCGCCGGACATGCTGCCGCCGGAGCAAATCCTCACTCATCCACTGTCGGAAAAGCTCAACCATCCGGCCAACCTCCCCGCCATCGGCCGCGCGCTGGCCGCGGCGCTCGGAATGGAAGCGGAGGAGCTCGCGGCGCTCACCCGTGCAAATGCGGAAGTGATGTTTGATTGAACTCCGCGTCGGTATGCGCGAGCACTTCCTGAGGCGTGCGGCCGGCCTCGCGCAGCGTGGCGATGGCGAGCGCGTCATGGCGCTTGGCGAGGCGTTTTCCGTGCTTGTCCAGCACCAAGGGGTGGTGGAGATAGGCGGGCTCCGGCAGATCTAACAAAACTTGCAGCAGGCGGTGGACGTGGGTGGAGGCCAGCAGGTCCTCGCCGCGGGTGACGTGGGTGATTTCCTGAAACGCATCGTCCACGACCACGGCGAGATGATAGGCGGTGCCGATATCCTTGCGGGCGAGCACGACGTCGCCGAGCGGGCCCGGGTTCACGGTGATCGTGCCGAAGCGCAGGTCCTGAAAGGTGAGCGGGCCGGTGATGGCTGCGGCCAGTTGCGAGTCGAGCCGCCAGGCGTGCGGGATGCCGGCGGAGATTTTTTCCTCACGCTCGGTGGTGGATAATCGGCGGCAGGTGCCCGGGTAGAGCGGGCCTTCCGGCCCCTGAGGCGCGGCGGCCATGTTTGCCCACTCCTCCTGGATTTCCCGGCGCGTGCAAAAGCAGGGATAGACGAGACCCTTTTCGCGCAGCGTGGCGAGAGCCGCATCGTAGGCCGCAGTGCGTCTGGTCTGGCGCAGCGGCGCTTCATCCCAACTCAGGCCGAGCCATTCGAGATCTTCGATGATGCCCTGATAGTAAATTTCCCTCACGCGCGGCGCATCGATGTCCTCGAAGCGTAGCAGGAATTTCCCGGCGGGAGATTGCCGCGCCAGCGCATGGGCGACCCACGCGGCCAGCACATGGCCGAGGTGCAGCCGCCCGGTGGGGCTGGGTGCGAAGCGCGTGCGGATGGACATGAGGTTTCTACTATGGGCTTGCGCCGGGGAGTATCGGCACGGCGCGCCGCGTGGCGACTTCAGAATTCAGCAGCGCACTCCGCCAGCGAGCGGAAAACGCGGTCCGCCACTGTGAAATCGAGGCATTCGGTCACCCGGTTCGGCACCGCCCACACGCACATGCCGGCGCCCTTCGCCGCGTTCACGCCGTTGAGCGAATCCTCGATGACCAGACAGTTCCGCGGTGCGACGTCGAGGCGCTTCGCTGCTTCGAGAAAAAGATCCGGCGCGGGCTTGATGCGCGCTGCGTCGCCCCGGCAGACGGTGGTGGCGAAGTGCTGCGCCAGACTGAGTTTCTCAAGCCAGCCATCCACCCAGTGGTGCGATGAACTGGAAACCACCGCCGCAGGCAG
>RPOS01000135.1 GCA_003820635.1 Verrucomicrobiaceae bacterium
ATTGTCTTTACGTTCTTTTAGTATTTTAGCCCACTTACATTCCTTGGCATTTACCGCCCAGTTTGCAGGCGGATTGGGGATTACTTTTTCTAAATCCCAAAAATATTTTTGGAGGCGGTCAGCCTCCGATAAACGATGCCTTTGAGGTTTACTCAAAATCTTTGAAAGAACGGGAAGACGACGGGTCTGCCTTGCTACCAAACTTTTGCATGATCTCATCCATTGATTCAATGCTTTCGCAACGCATCAAGATGTCAGAGATGGTGCCAATGGTTACGGCATGTTCAGAGCGTGCAGCAAAAGCAAGGGCATCACGCAGGTGATTGACTGCCTGGTTGACTGAATCCTTCACCTGCGTCGAGAGTGCCATTTGCGATTCCGTTGGTTGTTTGGTCAGTATAAAGGTTGTTGTCATTTGCTTGCCTCGATAGCAATAAACTTTCTAGAAGTTTGTTGTGGTTTGCGACCAGGGACTTGCCCTCTTCTATCGCTTGTACATAGTCTGGCAGCTTTTCCATTTAAATCAAATACGGAGAACTTGAATAAACAATACGGTTTACTTTAGTTCCCAAGGTGGGTAAGAAGGATATTGTACAGCCCAATGCAGCTGTACCCACGCATTGAAAACTCATAACAGATGTTAGTGGTGTCGCAGTCCCAGGACTCAGTCAACGGGTTGATGCCGGAGAAGCGGGCGCCTTCCGCAAAAGGACGTGCGTAGTACACACAGAAACAATTGAAAGTTGCAGCTACGCCAAGGCGGGGTGGCATATCAAAAATACGTGGACCTTTGAAGATGTCATCCTCAGCGGCAAGGCGTGTAGCCCAGCTGTCATAAATCCAACGATGACTTTGCACATCCATGGGATGCACACTGTAAGGAGAAGCAATGTCATCATCAACCCAGAAGAGCTGGCTAATTTCTTCAGGGTCAAAATCAATGTCAGGTTCAATGAACACAACTTTGTTGTAGTACTTGAGCCCAACTTCTTGCTCAGCTTTCTCCAGGCATTCGTTGCGGGCCTCGGCTAGATACTTAACGCGATCCTCTGCACGCACTGATCCAAAGTAGGGCCAGTCTTTTTTGATGCATTGGATCCATACATTGTTAAGTTCTTCTTTTAGTTCGGGCTCGATTGATTGCAGATACTCAACACTGCCATCGGTTGAATCGTTCTCAAACACAGATAGGTCAAATGTGATGCCAGGATTTTCATCCTTGAGGCAAAGGATCTGGTCCTTCCACCCAAACAGGAAAGGCTCCCTGTTGCGAATGATGCTACAAATCAATACCCGCATTGGTCCAGTGCCTTAGAAAGTTCTTTGATGTCAGCTTCTTTGATGAAGTGGTTGTTGCCAATGTAAAACGAATGGGTATGCATCCGCTCACTGTTGGGGAGGGCAATTAAAGAGTTGTAGTCTTCCATGAAGGGCTGACGTAGGAGGTTGCCCACCAAAAATGGACGTGTCTCAATACCAATCAACTGGAGAAACTTTTTAATTTCTACGGCTGTTTTAGATTCTTTGCAATGAAACGGAAGTGTCATTGCACTGTTGCCGGTAGGTTCTGGCAGGGTATCGAACCAAGAGCGGCCAATCATTTCTTCCCTGAACAGCGCATAGTTTTTATTGCGTTGTTCATTCCAGCTGTCAAGTTTTTTTAGTTGGACGCGTCCCAGGACTGCCCCTGTTTCTACGTTGCGGAAGTTGTAACCCTTGGTGGGGAACAGGAAGGTGGGATCAACATCCGGATATTTCTCTTGGATTTGGCTCCGGTAAGACGGCAGCATCTCACGCGATAAACCGTGAGAACGCTTGGCACGCAACAGGTTGTAAAGACCTTCGTCCTGCACGCAAACCATTCCACCCTCAACGGTGGTCATGTGGTGGCCAAAGTAAAAGGAGAAGGTGGAGCCAATGCCTGTGTTGCCGACCTTCACATTTGTTTTGGCATCACGGGCACCGTGAGATTCACAGCAGTCTTCAATGATGGTCGCATTGGGCCACAGCTCTTTGATCCTGCCCATGTCATTGGAGATTCCCAAGACGTGCGTCAGGTAAACGATGTCAGGCTCTAGACCTTTTGAGGCAAGGTCCTGAGCTGACTCTTTGGTTGGGCTGTAGGTTTCATAGTCAATGTCATAGAAATATACGTTGTGATGTTGTTGACAAAAGGTCGAGATGTTAGTAGCCCAGTTGATGGCTGGTGCAAAGATTGTCAGCTGTTTTTTGCCAGGGAAGTAATACTCGTGTACTGCGTCTAGCAGTAGAAAGTTGGCAACGGATCCGTTGGCTACATACAGAGAGTGCGGCACCCCTTGCCATTCACTCCATTCGTTTTCAAACTGGCGGCACTCAGGACCGTTGGTGAATCGGTCGGAAGTCAGGATGAATTTTGCCAGCGTCAGGCGCTCCTTCCATCCAATTGTGTTTTGTTGGAGCGGCCAGTTGAACACCATCATGACTAAGCGTTGTTTTAATGGTTATACTTTAACCACGCAGATATGGCAAATGAAACGCGCACTGATCACCGGTATTACTGGCCAAGACGGCTCGTATTTGGCACGCAACCTAATCGATAATGGCTACAAAGTTTGTGGTGTCGTCCGGAACCACACGCTACCCAACCATCTCGAGAAACTGAAATGGGCTTTTGGCGGGGAGCTGCCAGGGGATGTGTCGGTTGAATACTCGGATCTGACTGATGCACCTTCCTTGACCAGGGTGATCCAGGACTTTGCGCCTGATGAGGTATACAACCTGGCTGCCCAAAGCCATGTGGGTGTTAGCTTTAAGTCGCCCGTCAGTACGGCAGCGGCAAACGCTATTGGTGTAATGAATGTTCTGGAGGCATGCAGAGCGGGGGCATCTAACCCACGTTTCTACCAGGCCTCTACCTCCGAGATGTTTGGGAAAGTCAAATCGTTTCCACAAGATGAAGAGACTGGTTTCTATCCCAGGAGTCCTTACGGTGTCGCCAAATTGTTTGGCTATTGGCTAACCGTCAATTACCGCGAAAGCTACGACATGTTTGGTGCCAACGGCATCCTATTCAATCATGAAAGCCCCATCCGTGGTGATAACTTTGTAACCAAGAAGGTGACCAAAGGATTGGTTGCTGTAATGCGCAATAAAATTCCTGTGCTGGAGCTTGGGAACTTGGAAGCTAAACGCGACTGGGGGCACGCAAAAGATTATGTGGAAGCTATGCGGCTGATCCTCCAGCAAGAAACGCCCCAAGACTATGTGATCGCCACGGGTATCCAGCACAGCGTTCGACAGTTTTGTGAGATTGCTGCTGACTACCTAGCGCTGGAACTGGAGTGGCGAGGGGAAGGTGTCAATGAAATTGGGTACAGCCATAAGCTGGGCAAAACAGTCATTGCCATCAACCCACAGTTCTACCGTCCAGCTGAAGTCGACACTCTCCTGGGTGATTGCACCAAGGCGTATCGGGAGCTTGGTTGGGAACCGCGCATTGGCTTTGAAGACCTTGTGAAGGAAATGATTACCTACGATTTGGCAACCGTCTAAAGGTCAACGCGTAAGTAGGGCTCGCCTTCTTGGGTTAAACAATCCTCGAAGGCGTTTGCTTTTGCTGTGTCCACGTCATCAAAAGCCACACCATTCCTGCTGCGGTGCTCAAGCTTTATGAATGACTTGAGATCAATAAGTGGATCACAGTAATAGAAACGAGTAATGTTGCAAGCCATGCCAAAAGCACAATCCATTTAATCTTGATGCAAGTCCAGGTAATTTGCAACAAAACGCCTAGGCAGGACAACCAACCCTCAATGCCCAGTCGGATTTTTGTTAGTGGATCCAATGGGGTGCTAGCTGAATGATCGCTGCCACAAGCATAGCCAACAATATTGTCAAGACAACGAGTTTAAAATCTTCCATTCTTAGTTTGAAACCTGCTATATTGTAGCTAATATACAAAACCTGTAATGGTTGCTAAACTGAATACATCAGATCCTTGGATTGATGCCAAGGACCAGCAACCAGAAATGATGCGGTCTATCAATAGGACCGCTGCCAGAATTACGCTTAACGGAAAACGTCATTACACGACGCCGTTACCCACTGGACCAGCGCCGTCCGTAACTACTATCATTAGTGAAACAGCTTCCGAAGCAAACAAACGGAAGCTCGAGATGTGGTCTAAGAATAATCCAGGTGTCAAAGAACAAGCAGCCGAGCGGGGCACTGCCATTCACTATGGTATGGAGCAGTACCTCAAAGGTAACAAGACTCCGGAAATCAAAGATGAATATTCGGACTTTTGGGCTGGCATGCCGGCGATTCTGGATCAATTCCAGGAAATCCTTTGGGCCGAGTCTCCGGTTCTGGATAAGTTTGACTTCACTATTGGTGCTGATGACGTTGCTCGCGTCTGGGGTTGTGACGGAGAAGGACGCGCTTGGGCTGGTGCTCCTGATATTATTGCTGTGGCTAACAATAAACTGACGCTTGCTGACCTAAAGACCAGCGTCAAACCCTACAGTCGCAAGTGGCCTAAAGACTTAGAGAAGGGTACGCCTGAGTGGCGTGATCTCTTGGGTGGTCATCTGAAATTTAAAAAGACTTGCAAGCAGCTCGCTGCGTATGACATCGCTATTGAGCAGACCCTTGGCATGAGAGTACAACAGGCGGCAATCTTAGTGTCGACGCCTGTTCGTACTCAAGTCTTTAAGATTTCCAGGCGCTTCCTGGATTCCCTAAGAGAAGATTGGCTGAAGATCGTTGCCGAATACTACAGCCAAATTGAGAATTGCAATGTTTACGACCCAGATTTAATTTAAATCCAGCTCAGCGCTTAGCCCCTGGTTTAGGCCTCTTGCCAATGCCAACGGTGCGACTACCGCCAATACCACCAGTGCGACTGCCAACATTTGCATTGCCAAGCCCAATGGCTGCGCTGCCAAGACGATTTTGCAAGTTGCTAAAACTACCTGAATAACGCTTATCGTTATTCATTGCATTTTGTTGCGCAGGCGTATAAGTGCGTGGCGGACCGGCAAGGTCAAAAGAAGGAGTTGGAACGGGTGCAGGAGTAGGAGCGGGAGTAGGCCCGCGACCTGCTGGACGCTTTGTTTGTACTCCTTTAGGCAAAGGCCGAGAAGTTGCCTTGACTGGCCCTGTTGTTACCGAGCCGCGAGGAGTACCTCCTGCTCCGGTTTTACTAGCGGCGCGAGGAGTTGGGGCAGGTTTCTTGGGGGCTTGTGCTTTGGGAGCAGAAGGGGCGGCTTTACGAGGAGCTTGTGCTTTGGGAGCAGAAGCTGGTGTTTGTTTTGGGGTGCGCTCGGGTTTTGGCATTCCTTTCTTGCCGCTTGCTTTGTCGACAGCACTTTTTACAGACTTTTGGCGGTTGCTAACGCTACGATTGTCTTTCATGGTAACAAGACTTATAAACTAATTATATCGAAGTAATACCCTGTTCAATTTTTTGGCATGATCACAAATAAAAACCTGAATAGCAAGATGGAGAACCGCAGGCGTCACGCATGGGATATCGCATGCCAGGCGGTTGTGGTTACACGGGAAGATGCCTTGCAGGTATATCAACGATTAATGGAACAATTTGAAATCATGGACCCTATTGGTGAGTCGCATAAGACTTACTGATTTGCAGAAACTTGTAATGGGATCTCTGGGTTGGCAGCCGTAGGATAAGAAAACACAAATCAAACCCTCACCATGGACATCAACGTCTGTACGGGTGAGTGGATGAATAGTCTCATGAGTCGCATGTCAAATGCGGCGGATGGGGACTGTTTTTATCTGCCCACTGACATGCACCTTCACGCCTTCTATCTCTTAAAAGAAGCGGTTTTTGCAGATAAAAACTTTAAAGTAGAAGTTCGACAGGAGTCCCAGGCATGACCAATACCAATCAGCAAGCTCTCAAGCCTGGTGAAATCAAGCTTGATTACATTCCTGTCGACTGGCCCTTGACCCCTTTGGGTCCAAACAAAGATCCGTATGTGGCTGGCTGGCAAAAGAAACCTTTCAGTCCCCAGGAAATTGAAGAAGAAATCCTGGGTGGGCGCTGCAAAGCTGTTGGCTTGCTTGGCGGTCCGGTCTACAACCATCCCTATGGCTTCGTCTGGGTTGATGTCGATGGTCCTACCGTCTACCAACTCATCGAGGAACTCTCGGAACTTCCCTTTGAGCAGGCGCTTCCACAAACCTTAACAATTCTTAGTGGGAAGGAGGGGCGTGAGCGGAAGCTGTACAAGCTTTCCCGCGATCAACACAAACAATTCATCCGTAACAAGTACACCTGGCACTCGGAAGGGCCGAAAGAAAAGCTGGAGATTCTGTGGAAGCGGCACCAAGGTGTGTTAATGGGTTTGCACCCAGAGACATCCGGTTACTTCACCGCTCCAGACCAGGGATTTGAGTGGATTGAAAACCTGCCTGAGTTTCCGGACTGGTTACTAAATGCCATCGTTCAAAAGAATGTCAAGCAAGGGGTGCCGGCAAAAGAAACAACACGCATCATCGGACCTTCCTTTGCGATCAACGCTGAAATTTCCCTTGAGCGGGACATGCAGCTTGCATTGGAAGCAATGTGGGGCATGCCACCAGAAGCAACAGATGACTACGACATCTGGATCACGGTTGGCCAATCGCTTCATTCACTGGATGAATCTCTGCTGGATCATTGGGATGAATGGTCTCGGCAATCTGATAAGTATCGGGATGGCGAGTGCCAGCGGCGTTGGCTTTCCTTCTCAAAAGGTGGTGGCCGGAGTGTTGGCTCTATCGTTCACGTCGCCAAAGAGAACGGTTGGAAGCCTTCTGAAAATCACAAAGCAATGAATGTAGACGATGCCATGCTTGATCACGTATCCAAATTATTAAATGAACTGGAAGACGACTTGGGTTTAGACAAGACGGAAACAGTTGAGTCTCAACGGCAGGCCCCAACAAACAGTCGGCAGCGTCGTACTGATTTTGCGGAAAAACAAGGAAAGAATCAGAAGACTCGTAACCCTTCCTCTGATGTCATCACTGGCATTTTGTTGCAGGACTACAAAGGTAACCTGCGCTATAGCCAAGCTCATGGCGCATTCTTTATGTATGAATACCAGCGGAAGGGACTGTGGTCTCAGTTGTCTGAGTATGAGGTGAAGGGCGACATCAAAGGCCGTCTTGATGCCATCAAAGAAGGCTTGCTGCACAGTGGGTACTCCATGAATCTAATCTCAGATTTGATGGAGCAGTTACGCATCTCCACCATTTTTGATGACTGGTATGAAAGCAATGACTACCTTCTGTTTATGAATGGCATCTTGAAGGTAGATACGCGGGAGCTTCTTCCTTTTAACCGGGAGATGTATATTACGCAACAACTACCCTACGATTACGATCCGTATGCCACATGTGAATCAATCATTAAGTGGCTGAAGAGCACACAGCATGATAGCTGGGGTCGGGTCCAGGTACTGCGGGCTTGGTTGCGGGCAGTCTTGCTTAGTCACTCTGACATCCAGAAGTTTGTTGAGATTGTCGGCCCAGGTAAATCAGGTAAGTCCACCTACAGCAACCTTGCCCACGCATTGGTTGGTGACGACAACGCCATGATCTCCTCGCTGGAACACCTGGAGAAGAACAGGTTTGAAACCGCCAACCTGTATAAGAAAAAGCTGTTGCTCTTCAATGACGTGGAGCGTTACGGTGGCTCAGTCTCTGTCCTTAAGGCAATCACGGGACGTGACTTGATCCGTAACGAAAGGAAGTTTCAGGCTGGTAGCCAGAAACCGTTTAAGTTCAATGGACTTGTCATGATCACCGCCAATGAACCTATCCAAACCACAGACCCGACTTCGGGCTTGGCTCGCCGTCGTCTTACTATCCCATTCGATCAGCCTTTCACTGGTAGCTCCGCTGAGCAACGCACCCTTATCGATATGGATGATCGCGGTCATCCTTTCGGTGAGTTTGCGGCTCTGCTTCCTGGTCTCGTGAACTGGGTCTTGGATATGACGGAAGCTGAGATGCGTGAATACCTGATGGAGACCAACGATAAAGTTGATTTCTTTGCCAAGCATCACAAGGAGCAGATCCTTAAATCCAACCAAATCTTGGATTGGATGCAGCACTGTGTGGTCTTTGATCCAGGTATCTCAACTCCTGTTGGCTTGGCTAAACATGCACCAGGAGGTGTATCAAACCTGTACATCAACTGGGATAAATGGCTCTATGCAAGCTACTGTGAGTTTTCGCGTGGTTCAAATAGCAACATCCTTGGTCGCAGCCGCTTTAAATCCCTGCTCATGGACGTGTGTGTCCACCAGCTCAAGCTGAACGTCTACCAATTTAAAAACA
>RPOS01000136.1 GCA_003820635.1 Verrucomicrobiaceae bacterium
ACACATTCTGGATCATGTGGGCACCACTACCAAAAAGGCCAAAAAATGAAGATTCTTGAAGAACGCGGCAAACGCTACGGCGAGTTTGAAACCCATGCTGCTATCAGCCAGGCGCTGAAGCGTGCAATGCAGTCTTCCGCCAATTGGTCAAAGTTGACCGACGTGCAAAAGGAAGGGCTGGAGATGGTGCAGCACAAAGTGGCTAGAATGCTAAACGGCGACCCGTCATATCTTGACAACATTGTTGATATAGTTGGATACTCTACGCTAATCAAGAACGTGATGGAGACCAACAATGGCATTCAAAGGGAAGTGGAGTAACCCCAGTAGCAGCCGCACCTATTACGCATGGCGATCCATGCGCAACCGTTGCTACAGCGTCAAGAGCCATTCGTTCAAACACTACGGTGGCAGAGGCATTGAGGTTTGTACGCAGTGGCGCGGCGACTTTGATCAGTTCGTTGCTGACATGGGAGAGGCGCCAGACGGAAAGTCTCTGGACAGGATCAACAACGATCTGGGTTACTCGCCAGAAAACTGCCGGTGGGCAACGCTAAAAGAGCAACTCAACAACCAACGCAGAAACCATCGGATTACGCACAACGGAAAGACTCAGACGCTGGCACAGTGGGCAGACGAACTTGGGTTGCGCGCAGACACGCTGCACAAACGCATAGGCCGCATGCCAGTGGAGCGTGCGCTGCAATCAGGCATGTTGGTCGAGTGGAAGCACGGAACCCGTCAGGGCTACGAATCTCACAAGTGCCGGTGCGATCTTTGCCGAGAGGCTAACAACAAGCGCATGCGTGACAGACGCGCGCGCCGGAAAAGTACGCGCAACTGATTGTTACTCGTCTCGAAAAACAGGTGTTGTAGTCACCCAACGCAAGACCATATTGGCAAGACCAAGCAGGGACAGCGCAGTCACACCGGCCGGCCCCAAAAGAGCGCCGACGACTGCGCCGTTGCTGCTCAGGTAGTCAATGACAGGCAGCGCAACCATAGCGCCGTTCAGGATCATAGTGCGGTAGCCCTTCATGCTATTTCCTTTCCTGCTTTCAGTTGAGCAAGCGTAAGCCCGCCAGTGTATTGAAAGTGTGCCATTTCGCGCAGTTTGCCCGTCCAACGTCCTGCCCATTCCAGTCCAACCGCTTCACCCATCTCACCAATCTTACGCCACAAGTCACCATCTGGCCCACTTGTTCCCCATACGGGTTTGCCGTTACGCAACGGCACCACGTCAAGCGCGCATCGCCAGTTGTGGTATGAATCGCCAGGCCGAGCGTTGGTCACAATCGCGCCGGGCTTCGTGCGCCCCTGCGCATACAGCGCCGCTTGTTCTTCATTACTACGATAGGTGCTGGTGACTAGAAGATCAATCCCGACGTCTTTCGCGGCTTTAACGAGCGCCTGCGCTCGCTGCTGCACCGCCGGAACCAGATCCTCTATTCGGCGGCTCATTGCTTGGCTACCCTCGTCAGGATCGGTATAGACTCAAGCCGTGTAACGCGCTTATCAATTTCATGAACTTTGGTGGTCAGATCTCGGTCAAGTTTGCCAAGATTCAGATTAACCTCTTCCAGCTTGAGATAAATCTTATTTCCCATCCAGCCTAGCACCGCGACTAGGAGTCCGAAGAAAGTACCAACTAGGGACAGCATTAACGCGGTGAAGGCTTGATCGGTCATTCGGGAGGTCGGTTAGCAGTAAGTGCGTTGATGAAGTTTATTTGTTCTGGTGTTATTGTCAAATTTGTTTTATTCAACAACGCATTTTTGGCGTTTGCAAGCCGCCCTGCACCGTAAAAAGCTTCGCCCATCAATCGCGGTGAAGTCAAAGGAAGTGCAAGCATAGCCTTGGGGCTACCCATCAAAGCCGCGCCAGCACCCATACCCCAACCTAATTTACCAAGACCCGAGGGTGTTATTTCACTAAGAGACTGTCCTGCAATCGTAGGCGCTAAACTTACTCCGCCTTCGGCTTCCAGTTTCGATATAAGTTCCTGCCTATATTTATCAAAAGGTTTATTTTTTACAAGAGATTGCAGTTTTTGCAGCGCGGCAGTCTTGGATGCTTTGTCTCCTAAAGACAATCCTTTTTCAATCTCGCGGATCATACCGATGCCTTCTTCGTAGCCTTTCATTGCGGCTGCGTATTCGGGCACTTGTTTTTGGATTACATCTTTTACCGCGTTTCGAGTGCCGCTAATTACACGCTGCGCTTGCGATTGTCTGGGGTTGTCTGGATAGATGGCATCTACGCGGCGCTTGAGCGCATCCAAACCCAACGCAGTGTGCGCAGTAGGATCAGCACGCCATTCATCCAGCACTGATCTAACTTCGGCAATCTTAGTGGCTTCATCTTTGCCAATCAGTGATTTACCGGCGTGTTGCGTGCTGGCTTCTAATTTGGCAAATGCGGTATCAATCTTGCTGAAGTCCAATGGAGTAGTATCCGCAGCCCAGCCAGTTTTAGCCGTTGCATACGCCGCCGACATATCGTTTTGGATGTTTGATAGCCCGCGCTTTGCGTCATCCAGCACTTGCTCAACAGGAACCTTACCGCGCATACTTTCAACGAACCCAAGCGAGCCTTCTTTGCCTGCGGTATAGGCATCCTTGAAAGCCTCTTTTCCCCGACCAGTAGCAAATCCGGCAGCAGTCTGTAACGCCCCTCCGCCAATTGACCCAAGTGCATTTACAGCCTTACCAACTGGCTGAAGCGGGTTTGTATACCGCGCGGCCGTAGATAGCGCGTTTGCGGTAGCTTCGGCAGCAGGCGCGAGTCTTGTTGCAGCAGGCACAGCGCGTGCAGCGCCTGCAAGACCTTTAACTGCGCCAGCTCCACCAGTAAAAAGCGCGGATAAATCTGCCGCAGCGCCTACGGGATCTTCATACAGTGTTTTTTTCAATCCTTCAGCGCTACCATAGCGCTGCGCGTACATTCCGCCAACTGCATTTGCAGTTTGCACGGCACGTTGCGCGGCTTCTTGTGCTTCCGGCGTTTGAAGATTATTTGCAAAATCTACCAAGCCTTTGGGCAAAGCTTTCTGTAATGCACCAGCGCCAATGTCCAAGATGCCGCCTACTGTTTTGACGGGGCTTGTAACAGCTTCCGCCAACCCACCAACAAGCTTGCCCGCGCTTGTGCCTACGTTAGACAAGAAGCCGCCGACCGAACGTTCTTCAGCAGGCACCGTACCGCGTTCAGGCGCAGCAGGCGCGGCAGCGGCAGTAGACGCAAAATGCGCCTCCATCATTGTTTGCGCTTGCTCAGGTGAAGTACCTTCCGGTACTTCAAACCGAGCTACACGTCCATCTGGCATTTGAAGCGGGCGACAGGCATTATTTTTCATATCCTAGAAATTTAAGACCACCAGCGGCAGGCGCTGCTTTCGTACCAAACTTCTTAGGTACTTGAACAGGCTCAGTAGTAATACCTGTACCTTCCAAGGTGGCCGCTGGAATTTGTTTGACGCGCGCGGCCCATTTTTGTGCGCTAGCTTCCGCAGCTTTATGCTGAAGTTCGGCGATTCGTTGGATAGTATCTTTTTCAAGGGTAATTCTGCCGCCAGCAATGTTTTGCAAAAATTCCAAATCTTTATTGGTAAATCCTTGGCCGGTGCCCAACCCCGACGTTTTAATGGCTGCAAGCGTGCTTGCACCCATATCGGCGACCAATGCTTCTGTATTTGCGGCAGTTTGAGAATCGTTAGCCCCCACCATCCCCAATGCTTTAGCCAACTGAAGTTTTATGTTTGCGCCGGTTCCGGTGAATACTTTACCGGTAGATGTAAGCTCAAGGATTCGGTTGGCCGTGTTAGCCATTTCAGGGGCCTTAAGCGCCGCTTCACGCATCCCTGCATCTGATTCCGCAACTTTTCCTGCAAAGGCTTGGCCGTATTGTTTCTCTGTAGATACATTAACGCTAGGTGCGCCCGCACGAGCAAGTCGTGCTTTTTGTTCTTCTACATCTGCTGGAAGCGGAACCCTTGATTCCAAAAACTTCATTTGTGCTTCCAGACCTTTAGCGATACTTACTGCTTGAGGTGTGCCAAGTGCGTAAAGTTGGTTGATCTTACCCAGCGTTTCTTGCGCTTGTGTAGATACCGAAGCACCCTGTATTGGCGCGGCAGTCGCCCCTACGGGTCTAGCAGGTGCAGTCCTAACTGGCGTTCCGAGCGGCGCGGCTTCTGGCATCCCGCCAGGCATCCCGCCAAGCATCCCGGGCGCAGGCAACGCTGTTTTCGCAAGCGCGTTTGCTGGTGCCGTGGGCATACCGGAGGGCGCGGTGGGGGCAGGAGCAAGCGCGTTTGTCGCGCCGCCACCCATGATTGCGTTAAGCTTATCTTGCTGATCCAACTTTTGAAGCAATTCAACGCCGTCTTTAAAATACTGTTTAGTATTCATCATCGACGAGGCTAACTTACGCAAGTCAGGGTCTTGTCCTTGCGCAATGCGTTCTTGCTGAATCTTCTGTATTTCTTCGCGGTCGCGGCGCATTTCATCAAGCTGCATCTGCGACACTTGCTGTTGCGTCTCTGAACTTTTTAGCTGTTGTTGCGCATTCTGAATTTGCAAAACTTTAGCGTAGTTTTGCAACGGATCAGGCATCTGAAAAGGTTTTCCCTGCGCGAGGATAGACGGATCAAGCGGCATATTAGCCTCGGTTCATTAACGAGTTAAGCAGTTGCTGATTCTGATATGCGCTAACTGCGCCAGTCAATCCACCAGATAGCGCGTTAGCGCCTTGCATGTAGCCCGATGCGCGCACGTTCCCAATACTTTGCTGCAACTCGCTTGCGGGGGTAGCGTATTGCTCTCCAGCACGTTGCAATTGAGTGCTGGCGGTTTGACCGATACCCGCAAGATTGGCGAGCGCGTTGCGTTGCGTCTGCTGGTTTTGCGTGTAGCGATTGTATGCGTTTTGGTATTCTTGGCTGGCTGATTCTTGACCAAACCGTTGCGCGCCTTTGAGCGTAGCGCCAGACAACAAGCCTCCGCGTGACGCAGCAGTACGATCAAGCGCCTTCATGCCTTCAGACACGCGGAACCCGTAGCCAGGATCAGCTTGGTAATCCTTCATGGTGAATGGGCGTGCCAATTCGCCACCAGGAGCGATTCCCGTCGCGTATTGTGCGAGGCCCATTTCGCCAGCCATACGCCACGGCGCAATGTCTGCGCGCTGCTGGTTATACATGGCTTCTTGAAGCGCAACAGCTTTATCCGCTGCCGCAAGTTGCGCGTCCGACGCTCTGTTGATCGCGTTGGCTTGCATGTAGCCACCAAGCATGTTTGAGCCTGCGCTCAAATAGGATGCTAGATCGCCTGCTTTGCTGGCTGTAGTGCCCGCGCCCGCGCCGGGGGATGAAAACAAAGATCCAACAGCTTGGCCCACGCCGGGGAATGTCCCGCCCGCACCAAACAAACCGCCATAGCCTGCTGCGGGCTGCGCTGCGCCACCCAGTGTGCCAGCATCAATTGCAGCTTCAGTTGCCGTTTGAGCCAGCCCGCCGCCGCCAAGACCCATATAGTTGGCAGCTTTGCCATAGTTAGCAAGATTACCTGCGCCAGCGCCGTATAGCCCGCCACCAATCATGGCAACTTGACCAAGCGTGGAACCCAAATGTTCTTGGGCACCCTTGCTAACGAGTTTGCTTGTAACTATCCCAGAACCCGGCAGAACCACGTTAGCAACTGTGGCTGCGGCTGCTTGCCCAAAGTCTCTAATTTTAGTCCAAAGACTCATTACGACACCTCGCGTCCAGAAGCCCGAATGTTGATGCTAGTTGCAGTGCCAGCAATCGTGCTGATAAACCCACCTGCCATCAGCACTTGCCCCACCAATTCAGGGAAAGTATAGACCTCATTGGGCTGCAACGTCTTGGTTTTGGTAATCAAATTCTGATTGCCCGCCGTATCCGCTGCCGTCACCAGATTGACCGAGATCGTTGCCGCTGTGCCGCTGTAGTTTGTAGCAGTGAATTTGTCGATGATAGTGGTCACACCCGACGCGGTGTATTGCGTCGTTTGTGTGTTTTCGGCAATTTTTGCCGGGATCAGAACTTTTACTGTGATTGTCATGGTTTGTCCTTAAACAACTGAACTAATACGTTCAGTGAAACTTTTACAGTCCTTGCCAATCCGCAGCAGTGACCCCTGTGGCTTTGAACCAAAGATTGCTTGTTGTGTTCAAAACTTCCTCACCAACAAACTTGGGGGTTAGCACACCAACAGGAGTGCCAGCGTTTGTTCTGTATCCAATCTGACCGCCTTTTGTAACCCAAGTGCCCGGAGTTCCGGCTACCGCGCAATAGTATCCAAACGGATCGCCAACAACTAATGCGTCTGGTTGCGTCTCATCACCAAGTTGCCAAGTCCCTGTTGTTGGCGCTGAGTTTCTGTAGTCAATGTATTTTCCGAGTTTTTTATCGGATAGCCTAGATCCTGCATAAGAAGCAATTTGTCTGCGCCCTCCAGATACAAGCGCATCGCTTCTAATAAGACCACTGTCAGTTATAAAACCAAGTGCTTCCACCCATACGTCAGTACCAGAAGCATCTGCCAGAACACCATACAAAGTTCCGCTGTTAATGCTGCCCTGCTCTCTTCCTGAAACTGTAATTTGGCCGCTAGTGCCACCAATGCGAACTACAGAAGAAGTACCGGAAAAAGTATTGGCGTAAGAAGTAATTCCGAGCAATTCAGATGAAATACATGAATTTGATTCAACCAAGTGCGTTCCCGCGATGACATTTGCTTCGGTGTAGAACCCATTCACAGAAAACGCGGTGCAGCCAACAATCAATAGTGCTCGCCCGCTGCACTTATCAACCGCGCAATTAACAAGAGAAAGCCCGCCTGTTTGATACTGAAACAGCATTCCTTTTGATGACGTATTTGCGCCAATGGTTGATTGCAAAACATAGCAATTAACCAGTGTGTTTGTTGTCATTCCAACGCTACCAGCGTTTGAAATATAAATGCCCCAGTCGTAAGCGTCCAGAACACGAACAGCCGTTATCATCGCCATATAAACGAAAGGATCGGCTGCATCCACGTCGTTACCGAGCGCCACGCCTCGATAAGCCTTGTTAATGAGGATGTTGGATATAACACCTTCAAACGCGCCCTTGTTGAACAAAATGCCTACCGCACTGGTGTCTGCTACGCCTTGTTGCGTAACGTAGTCAATGTTGAGATCAGAAATTGTCCAACGCGAAGATCTGATACGAATGCAACGGGTGTTTTGCGCCGGATAAATCGTATTGCCGTTGCCGTATATTTTTTGGTTGAAGCCAATATCAATAGGCGCAGAAGTGTAATAGTCTGCATCTAAGTTGATATAGCCGCATTGAGTCAAACAGGCTGCAAATGCGGTATTGTTGGCTAGCTTTGCAGCGGTAGAAGAATCATTAGCTATCGCACCAAAGTCTTTCACACTAACTGTCTGACGCAATTTGGCTTGAACAGTCGTAGCGACTGCGCCGGTGCCGGATTGCAAGAACCCCACCAAAGCAGAGCCACCAGACTCGGACAAGTCGGCAAGTGCCTGAACGCTGGCGCTGACGATGTTATCCACCGTCCAGATTTCAACGTCTGTCGAAGTGGTCAGTTTGAGCTTGTATGACGCCACCCCAAGCCAGATTCCAGCTTCGCCGCGGCTATCCAGAATCACCGGATTGGTGTTCGGCGTTGTGCCGCTCTCATCCGTGTAAGTTGTCAGCGGCGTCGTAGTGCCAGCGGCGTAGGTATAGACCTTGCCGCCAGATAGCGGGTTGCCGTTGGCATCCAGGAATTGCTGCTTAGGTGTTGGAGTGAGCGTCGTCATTTACAGTCCCTTTATTGCCAAGGCGAAGGCAACACTGCGTCTATCGGATTCTTCTGCAATTCAATCTGTTGGGCAATCGCAGCCTTATATGCTGCAACCTGTTCTGCCCCTAGCGCGGATTCTACCCAACCCTGCACTTGTGCTTCAGTCAGATCATTATAGTGCGTAAAAACATCGCCGGGTGGCGGGACATTGATGCTGCCATAGACGTTCGCACTGTACGTATCTTCAGCGCCAGTCAAACGCCAATTGACTAGATAAACCACGTCTGTGAATCCACCTTCCGCAAGTTTGACCGACAGCGGCCCTAATATCCAAGTATATGTAATCATCGTTAGTTTGCCATCATGGTTATCCAGTTGGTACCGTCGCTCTGAATCATTGCAAACTTGCCCA
>RPOS01000137.1 GCA_003820635.1 Verrucomicrobiaceae bacterium
GAGTGAAACCTCCCGGTGATGCGGGGCCGAGCGGTGCTCGAAAAGGAAAATCCCCTGCCATGTGCCGAGGGCCATGCGGCCATCGTGGATTGGGATGGTCTCGCTGGTGCGGGTGAGGGCCATGCGGATGTGGCTGGGCATGTCGTCCGGACCTTCCAGCGTGTGGCTGAACCAAGCGGTGTTTTCCGGCACGAGTTTTTCGAAGAACACCTCAAGATCACGCCGAGCGGAGGGGTCCGCGTTTTCCATGATGACCAGGCTGGCGCTGGTGTGACGGACAAACACGGTGACGATGCCGTTGCGGATGCCTGACTGCTCGATGGCGCACCTCACCTCGCCGGTGATTTCGACGGTGCCCTTGCCGCGGGTGCGGATGTGGATACTGGAGTTGTGGACCATGGTCAGGGCGTGAAAAGCACCTTGCCCGCGCGCTCCGGCGCATCAAGGCGGGCGAGCGCTTGATCAGCTTGATCTAACGGAAAAGTCGAATCCACCGGTTGCAGGAGTTTGCCAGCGGCGACGCGCGTGGCGAGATCCTGATAGACGGCGTGAACTTCCGAGGTCGGCGCGTTTTCCACCCAGCGGGTGACCCACAGGCCGCGCACCCGGATGTCGCGGAAGATGAGCAGGCCGTTTGGCAGTGTGAGCGGCTTGCGGCCCATCGCGCCGTAGGTGATGTGCGTCCCGCCCTCGCGCAGCAGTTTCATGATGCGCAACGCGCTCTCACCACCCACCGCATTGAAGGCGAGCGCCGCCTTGGCTCCGCCGAGTGCGGATTTCGCGGCAGCGAGACCATCGTCGTCGTCGAGGAAAACATGATCCGCTCCGAGGGCGTGGAGCTCATCCATCAACTCAGGGCGGCGGACGAAGGAAACCGTGCGGATACCCAGATCGCGCGCGAGTTGGATCACGCAGCGGCCGACGGCGGAGTTGCCGGCATTTTGCACGATCCAATCGCCCTTCGCCGCGGCCTCGATGCCATGCAGCAGTCGCCAGGCGGTGGCGGGATTCACCTTGAGCATGGCGGCTTGCAGCGAATCGATGCCGGACGGCAGTTTGAACAACGAATCCGCCGCCACGGTGCTGTGGCTGGCCCAAGTGTCGGCGCGGCGCAGGAAAATCACGCGGTCGCCGGCTTGGAATGCGGCGGCCGCGCTCGTCACCACTTCGCCGCAGCCCTCGACGCCGGGCGTGGCGGGCAGGTCGAGTTTCACGCCGTAAGTGCCTTCAATCGTATTGAGGTCGGCCGGGTTGACCGGCGCGGCGAGGATGCGGACGAGGACTTCTCCAGATTGTGGCGGGCGCGGTGTGAAGGCCTCGGTTTGGAGGACATCGGCGGGTTTGCCGGGTTGGTGGAAGACGATGCGTGTGCCGGAGATCGTTGGGCTCATGCGGGAACTCTGCCAAAAGGATGCGGCACGCCAAGGAGGAAGAACGAATGGGCGGGATTGCGCGCGGCGGCGTGATGCTCCATGCTCGCGCCGATGCAGCGCGAGTTTCACTGGCCGGATACCCTCCCCGCATTCGGGCGTGCGGCGGAGCAGGCTGGCTTCGCAGGCACCGTGCTGGTGGAAACCGCCGCCGGCCCCATGATGGCGTGGGAACGCCGGGGCGAGGGGCCGCGGATTTATCTATCAGCCGGCATCCACGGCGACGAACCGGCCGGGCCGCTGGCACTGCTGGCTCTGATGCAGGAGGGTTTTTTCACCGACGGAATCGACTGGGTGATCTGCCCCGCGCTGAATCCGGAGGGCCTCGCATCCGGCAGCCGCGGGAATGCCGCAGGCGTGGACTTGAACCGGGATTACCGCCTGCTGCGGAGCCGCGAGGCAAGCACGCACGCCGGGTGGCTTGCCGCCGGTGCAGTGCCGGATTTGTTTCTCTCGCTGCACGAAGATTGGGAGACCTCCGGCTTCTACCTTTATGAAATCAATCTTGGTGAGGACTCCCCGCCGCGGGCTCGCGGGATCATCGCGGCGGCGCGGCCTTGGTTTCCGCCCGAGCGCGGCCCGGACATCGACGGCCATGCCCCGCGCGAACCGGGCTGGATTTTCCATGCCGCGGAGGCGGACGTTCCGGAAGGCTGGCCGGAGGCGATCTATCTGGCAAAACTCGGCTGCCCGCTTTCCTTCACTTTCGAGACGCCGAGCCATGCCGCGCTCGCCACACGGGTGGCCGCCCAGTGCGCCGCAGTCAGGACGGCCTTGTCGTTCCAGAAGCATGCTTAAGAGCGCTTTGCAGGGCATTCTTTCCACTTGCCGGGGTTTCCTTCCAGGTATAGACAATAGCCGTGACAAATACCTACAACATGAAAGAGGCGCAGGCGGGGCTGACCAAGCTCTGCCGCTCCGGACGCCGCTTTGTGATCGCCAACCGCAACAAACCGGTAGTCGTCGCTCTGCCCGTTGAGGATTTCGAAGCGCTCATGGAAACGCTCGATGTCATGGCCGATCCGGCTGCTTTGGCGGCAATCCATTCGGCGCGGGAAGGCAAAACCAAGTATCTCCCGCTCAATCTGAATGATGAAAATCTCGGCCTCTGAGCAGGTGGCTTCCTGGATTTGCGCCCTACCGCCGCAAACCAAACACCGGGTGCGCATGGCACTGCGTGGACTGGCAAAAGGCCGTGGAGACATCAAAGGACTGCAGGGGCCGCTGGAAGGCTTCAACCGGTTGCGCATCGGTGGTCTCCGCATCGTGTATCGCCAGATTTCCGGCAAGGAAATCCTGCTGGAATACGCCAACACCCGCGACGTGATCTATGAGCTGTATGAAAAGATTCTCGAGCGCCGCAAGGGATGAAGGATAGCGGCGTATCCGAAGCCGCGCCCAAACCCGCGCTTGCCATTCCGGATTCCGGTGCGAGTTTGCGCGCCATGTCTTCCTTGAACAAACTCCTCACCGCCGTGACCACCGGAATCTTCGCCGCCAGCGCCTCCGCCGAACCGCTGGCCGACGGTGCGGCACTGCCCGCCGTTTCCCAGAAAAACCAGAACGACGAACTGGTGAAGCTGGCCGAAGCCGGAGCCACCGGATACCTGCTGGTGTATTTCTATCCGAAGGCGGACACGCCGGGCTGCACCAAGCAGGCGTGCAGCCTGCGGGATGCCTATGCGGAACTCACTGAAAATAATGTCAGGATTTTCGGCGTGAGCATGGACTCGGTGAAAGCCCAGAAGGCCTTCCGGGAAAAACACAAGCTGCCATTCGATCTACTGGCCGATGATGATGGCACGGTGGTCACAGCCTTCGGCGTGCCCAAGACGATGGGTTTTGCCAAGCGGCAGGCCTTCCTTTTCAAAGACGGCAAGCTCGTCTGGCGCGACCTTTCCGCCGCCACTGACAAGCAGGCCGCGGATGTGCTGGCTTTTCTAGCGGCGCATCCTTGATGGGGCTCACTCTCCCGCCGCGGCGCTCGCCTTGCGAAGGTAATCGCAGATCACCGGAATCCGCGCGCCCACCGACTCCATTTCCAGTAGTTGCTGCCGCAGGTCAGGCTCATGGATGAACTGCTGACAAACGATGTCCGTCATCAACTCCGGCCCGTCCGCGCGGTCCAGCAGCGCGAAAACCCCTTCCTTCACCTCGGCCGGCAGCGAGCGGATCGCATCCTCCACCGCCCCACGCAGGGTTTTCATGGCTGCCGCCGCCTGTCTTTCCGGAGCGAAAATCGAAACCACCGGCTCAATGCTCGCAAACGGATACGGCCGCTCGTCGTGCCACTCGATGAATCGCACGCGAATCACGCCGTGCAGCAGCAGTTGCGAGGTGCCGTCCTCCGCCTCGCGCGAGGCCCGCACCAGCCCGATGGTTCCCAGCGGAGCCGTGCACGCGGCCGGATCGCCCCGCTCCTCCGCAGTCAGCCGCGCCACCGCGAAAATGCAATCGCCCTCCAGTGCGTCAGCCAGCAGCTGCCGGTATCGCGGCTCGAAGATGTGCAGCGGCAGCCCGCCGTGCGGAAACAGCGTGCAATCCGGCAGGAGCATCACGCCGCAGCGCTCGGGAAGATGAAGGGACGGCATGGCCCCGTCATGCAGACAGAATCCCCCTACTCTGGCAAGCCGCACGACAGCCGCACGCCATGCCGTTTTCCGCTTGTCACATTTTTTCAAACAAGAACCCTCCCCCGCGGCGCTTCACGCGCGCGAAACCCTTACACCAACTTCCTCAACCCACATCCCATGATCGAAGTCGAAAACCTCACCAAACAGTTCGGATCCAAACGCGCCGTGGATGATCTCTCATTCACCGTCAAACAAGGCGAAGTCCTCGGTTTCCTCGGGCCTAACGGCGCCGGCAAGTCCACCACCATGCGCATGATCACCGGCTTCATCCCGCCCACCTCGGGCGATGCCAAGGTCTGTGGCATCTCGGTGATCGACGACCCCAAGACCGCCAAAACCAAGATCGGCTATCTGCCGGAATCCGCGCCGCTCTATCTGGACATGACCGTCATCGGCTTCCTGAAATTCTGCGCCAGTGTGCGCGGGTTGTCCGGATCCGCCAAAAACGACGCCGTCGAGCGCGCCATCGAGACCTGCTTTCTCGGCAGCGTGGCCCGGCAATCCATCGACACCCTTTCCAAGGGCTACCGCCACCGCACCTGCCTCGCGCAAGCCCTGCTCCATGATCCGGAAGTGCTCATCCTCGACGAGCCCACGGACGGCCTCGATCCAAACCAGAAGCACGAGGTCCGCCAGCTCATCAAGCGCCTCGGCAAGGACAAAGCCATCCTCTTCTCCACCCACATCCTGGAGGAGGTCGAGGCCGCCTGCACCCGCGCCGTCATCGTGGACCGCGGAAAAATCGTCGCCGACGGCACGCCCGCCGAGCTGTTGGAACAATCCGGCACCGGCTCTCTGACCGACCTCTTCCGCCGCGTCACCACCCGCGACACCGAATCCGCCGCATGAAATAAAAGCTGAAAACTGAAATGCTGAAACGCTGAGATCATTCTTCCCGCATTTCCATTTCAGATTTTCAGCATTTCAGAATCTCAGCATTTACCACCATGACTTCCCTCACCATCTACAAACGCGAACTCAGCAGTTACTTCGCCCAGCCCACGGCCTACGCGATCATTGTCATCTTCCTGGCGCTGTCCATGGGGCTGACCTTCAGTTTCGGCAGCTTCATGCGCGTCGGCGACGCCTCGCTGGAATGGACTTTCTTCTTCTGGCATCCGTGGATCTTCATGCTGCTGGCACCCGCCGTGGGCATGAAACTCTGGGCCGACGAGCAACGCACCGGCACCATCGAATTGTTAGGCACCTTCCCGGTCTCCATCTGGAGCGCCATCATCGGCAAATTCCTCGCCGCCGCCACCGTCTGGCTCGTCGCACTGCTGCTCACCTTTCCGATCGTTCTAACCGTGAACTATCTGGGAGATCCGGACAACGGCGCCATCTTCTCCGGCTACCTCGGCAGTTTCCTCGTCTGCTGCACCTTCCTTGCCATCACCATGCTCGTTTCCGCCTGCACGCGGGACCAGGTCGTCTGCCTGATCGTTTCCGTGGCCATCTGCGTGACCATGGTGCTCTGCGGCTATGACGACTTCACCCGCGAGCTCGGCAAGGCCGCCTCGCCCGCCATCGTCGAGGCAGTCACCTCCATCGGCGTGTGGGAACACTTCCGCTCGCTCAACCGCGGGCTGTTCCGGCTGCAGGACCTCGTCTGGTTCGGCTCCTTCATCACCGTCTGCCTGCTCGGCACCAGCGCCATCCTCTCCGCCAAACGCGCCTGACAAAGCAAATGCTGAAAACCTGAAATGCTGAAACGCTGAAACAACAAATCCGCATCTCATTTCAGGACCAGCTTCCACCATCCCAACCTCTCAGTATTTCAGAATTTCAAAATCTCAGCTTTTCAGCTTTTACCCATGAAAATCACCCATCCCGTCACCCGCTCGGCGTTCGGAGTCGCCGCGCTCGTCGCCATCGCCATTCTCGCCAACTGGCTGGTTTCGCTCACCCCCGCCGGCAACCGCGGCGCGGACTTCACTGAGAAACAGATCCACACGCTCTCCGACGGCACCAAGGCCATCCTCGGCGAGTTGGACACCCCGGTCGTCATCCGCTACTACGCCTCCCGCAACACCGACTACATGCCGGAGGAAATGAAGCTCCACATGCGCCGCGTGGACGACCTGCTCAAGGAATACGCCTCGCTTTCCGACGGCAAACTCCGCATTGAAAACCTCGACCCCCAACCGGACACCGACGCCGAGGACTCCGCCAACCTCGACGGCATCAGCGGCCAGCGGCTCGACGACCAGAACCTCTACTTCGGCCTGGCTGTCTCCTGCCTGGACAAGACCAGCGTGATCCCTTTCCTCGATCCGCGCGATGAGACGATGCTCGAATATCATCTCTCCAAGGCCATCGCCGAGGTCAGCACGCCCACCAAGCCGAAGATCGGCATCATGTCCGCGCTCGATCTCAAAGGCGGGCCCGCCATGATGCCCGGCCAGCGCCCCACCCCGCCGTGGGTCATCCATCAGCAGCTCAAGCAATCGTTCGACCTGGTGGACGTGCCGATGGAAAACCCCGTGCTCGATCCGAAGGAAATCAAGGTGCTGCTGCTCTTCCATCCGGCCGGCATCACGCCTGCGGCCGAGTTTGCCATCGACCAGTATCTGCTCGGCGGCGGCACCGTGGTCGCCTGCCTGGATGCCTATTCCGTGGCGGCCCAAATGACTGGTGGCGGCAATCCCATGATGGGCATGGGCGGCGCACCCACCACTTCCACCCTGCCCACGCTGCTTTCCGCATGGGGCTTTTCCTTCGAGTCCGGCAGAGTGCTAGCGGATCCCGCATTCGCCACCCGTCTTGCCGGCGACCGCATCGGACTCGCCGTGCTCACCCTCAACAAGGAAGCGATGCCGCAGCAGGACAACGTGATCACCCGTGATCTGGAGTCCGTCACCTTCTTCCTGCCCGGGGCCTTCACCAACACCGGCGGCGCTGGCGTGGCGGCAAACAGCCTGATCAAATCCACCACCGGCGCCGGCTTTGTGGATGCCATGCGCGCCTCGCAACTGGATCCCGCGCTCACCACCACCTTCCGCCCTTCCGGCACCGCTTACGATCTGGTCACCCATCTCTCCGGCACCTTCAAGACCGCCTTCCCCGATGGCAAACCCGGCGAGGACAAGACTGACGAAGCCAAGGATGACGAGGACAAGGAAAAGAAAGAGGCGGAAAAACCAGTCTGGCTCAAGGAAGGTAGCGCTCCGGGCAATGTGTTCCTGATCGCCGATGTTGATGCCTTTTACGACCGCTTCGCCTACAACGTGCAACAGTTCGGCGGCATGCAGATGGCCACCCCGGTCAATGGCAACGCCTCCTTGCTCTTCAACCTGCTCGACCAGGCGGTCGGATCGAAGCACCTGATCGGCTCGCGCTCGCGCTCCGCCATCCGCCGCCCGTTCACCGTGGTGCAGAAAATGGAGGCCGAGTTCAACAAGCAGGTTGGCACCAGGATCGAGGAGTTTCAGGAGAAACAACGCGCCGCCCAGGAAAAACTCACCGAGCTGCAGGCGCAGAAATCCCGCGGCAACGAGTTATACCTTTCCCCCGAGCAGGAGGCGGAAATCCGCAAGCTGCGCAAGGAACAGGTCGAATATGCCAAACTCATCCGCGAACAGGAAAAGGACCTGCGCCGCCAGAAGGACAAGCTCGCAGGCAAGATCACCCTGCTCAACGTCGCGGTGATGCCGCTGGCCGTCATCATCACCGGCCTCGGCTTGTTCCTGCAGCGCCGCCGCTCCACCCGCGCCCGTTGATTTCAACCATCAGATTCCAAATTTCAAACACCATCAGATATGAACAAACGTCAGGTCATCATTCTCTGGATCATCGCCATCGTCCTCGGAGCCGCCGTGGGCTTGGTCAAGCTCACGCAAAAAGACAGCGGTCAGAGCGCCACCAAGCGCGCCGCGGGACAGACCCTGTTCGAATCCTTCCCCGCCACTGAAATCTCCAGCGTGGAAATCAAGGGTGCCGGCGGTTCGGTAAACCTCGCCCGGAAAGACGGCAAGTGGACCATCGCGGAGCGC
>RPOS01000138.1 GCA_003820635.1 Verrucomicrobiaceae bacterium
CATGGGCTGCTGCCCCACGCTTCGCGACGAAGACGCCCGCTCCATCCTCGGCACCTTCCTGTTCCGCCGCGCCGATGTGGAAAAACGCTGCGGCGTTCTATCAGGTGGCGAGAAATCCCGGCTCAACCTGGTGAAGTTCCTCGTCGATCCGCCGAACCTGCTGCTGATGGACGAGCCCACCACCCACCTGGACATCCTTTCCATCGACTCGCTGGTCAACGCGCTCAAAGGCTACGAAGGCACGCTCGTCTTCATCTCCCACGATGTGCACTTCATCCGCACGCTGGCGGAAACCACGCTGCACATCACCCGCGCAGCCGATGATTCCTCCGCCGTGCTCACGCGCTACACCGGCGGTTATGATTATTTCCTCGAAAAGAGCGGCCTCAACGACGACCGCGGCGCGGTAACGGCGTAAATCCCGATCTTTTAGTGATAACGGCGGCACTCCATCTGCTTCTCTCGACCACTCATGTCATCCCCTTCGAACTCCGCCGAGAAACCGCTGCTCAATGACGGCTTCCAATTGTTGGAAGCCGAGCTGTCTTTCGCGATGGAAGTCTTCGGTTCCGTATTGCTGCGGCTGGGATACCGGGATCTGGCGGAAAAACTGCCGTGGAGCGGTCATGATTTGCCCACGGTGGAAGGCCCGGACCGCGGCCTCGGCCAGGCGTATTCGATCGCCTTCCAGTTGCTCAACATCGTCGAGGAGCGGGTGGCGGCACAGGTCCGGCGCTGGCGTGAGAAGTCGAATGGCCCGGCGGCGGAAAAAGGCCTCTGGCCCGACAAGCTCGCCGCCATGCGCGCCATGGGACTGGACTCCACCGCCATCATCGAGGTGCTCTCCAGGGTGTGTGTGGAGCCGGTGCTCACCGCCCACCCGACGGAGGCGAAGCGCGAGACCGTGCGCGAGCGGCACCGCGAGATTTACGACCTGATGCAGGAGCGGGAAAATCCGGCCTTCACCGAGCGCGAACGCAAACGCGGCCGGCGTTTTCTGGAAGCGCAGTTGGAAGCGCTCTGGCGCACCGGTGAGATCCACGTCACCCGGCCCAGCATCACCCAAGAGCTCGACAACGCGCTGTTCTACCTGCGTGAGGTGTTTCCGGAAGCGGTTTCCCGCGCCCACACCCATCTGCGCGAGGCGTGGGAAGCCAGCGGATTTCCCGTGCATGATCTGGAAAATCTGCCGCCAATGATCCGCTTTGGCACATGGATCGGCGGTGACCGGGACGGCCATCCGGGCGTCACCGCAGAGGTGACGCGCGAGGCTCTCGCCGCGCTGCGCCACAACGCGCTGCGGCTGTTTGCGCGGCAACTCGAACGGCTCGCCCACAGCCTGCCGCTCAGCAAGCATTTCCAACAAGTGCCACCCGAGCTGGAGGTGCTCATCGAGCGGCTCGCCGCGGAGCTCGACGGCCGCAGCGGCACGGATGTGCCCGCACTCTTGCGACAGCACCACGAGGAACCGTGGCGCGCCGCCGCCCACCTCATGCGGCACAAGATTCTGCTCTCGCGCGACCAGCCGGACGCGCCGCATGTCTATCAGAAACCGGCGGATCTGGAGGCGGATCTCGGCGTGCTGGCCCGCACACTCGCCGCAGCAGGAGCCGCCTCGCTGGCCGGGGATTTCATCCAGCCGCTGCGCCGCCAGCTTGCGGTGTTCGGGTTTCACTCGGCCACGCTGGATGTGCGCCAGAACTCGGCGTTTCATCAGAAGGCGCTCGGCCAGTTGCTTGCCAAGGCCGGCGTCGCCGGTGCGGAAAACTTCGCCGCCTGGCCGGAAGCGGAGCGCATGGATTTGTTAGAAAAGGAACTGCGCTCGCCGCGGCCCTTCCTCGCCCCCGGCATCCCGGCGGGACCGGAGGCGGATACCGTGCTCGGATGCTACCGCGTGCTGGTGAAGCACCTTGCCCGCCATGGCACTCCTGGGCTGGGCGCGCTGATCGTTTCCATGACGCGCGGCACCGCCGACCTGCTGACGGTTTACCTGCTGGCCCGCGAGGCCGGGTTGATGGAAATGACGCCGGAGGGCCTGCGCTGCCCGCTGCCAGTGGTGCCGCTTTTTGAAACGATGGACGATCTGGAAAACGCGCCGGGCATCGTGGAGGAGTTTCTTTCCCATCCGGTCACGCGGCGGAGCCTCAAAACGGACGCCGGGGCGGATTTCCAAATGATGCTGGGATACTCGGATTCCAACAAGGACTGCGGCATTCTGGCCAGCCAGTGGGCGCTGCACAAGGCGCAGCGGGTGCTGGCCGGTGTCTGCGAGAGCCATGGCATGCGCCCGGTGTTCTTCCACGGTCGCGGCGGCACGGTCGGCCGCGGCGCGGGGCCCACGCACTGGTTCATGGAAGCCCTGCCGCACGGCGCGCTCGGCGGAGCTTTCCGCATGACCGAGCAGGGCGAAACGATTTCTCAGAAATACGCCCACCTCGGCTCCGCCACCTACCACACCGAGCTGCTGATGGCCTCGGTGGCCTCCGCCACCGCCAAACACCGACAGCCGCACAGCGCGGGCGATGTGGATCCGGACTTGCTCGAACAACTCGCCGACTGGAGCCGCGAAACCTACCGCGGATTTCTCCAAGCCCCGGGATTCATCGACTTTTACCGCGCGGCCACGCCGATCGATGCATTGGAAAACGCGCGCATCGGTTCGCGCCCGGCCCGGCGCACCGGCCGCGCCACGCTGGAGGACCTGCGGGCCATCCCGTGGGTTTTTTCCTGGACGCAATCGCGCTTTTTCCTGCCCGGCTGGTATGGGGTGGGCACAGCGCTGGAACGGCTCCGCAAGGAGGATGCCGGTGCCTTTGAGAGCCTCGCCGGCCAGACGCGCAGCATTGCATTCCTGCGCTACGTCGTCACCAACATCGACAGCTCGCTGGCCAGCGCCAACGAGGAAATCATGCGCGCCTATGCCGCGCTGGTGCCGGACGCCGCGCTGCGCGAGCGTTTTCTAACCACCATCCTCGACGAGCTCGGCCGCACCCGCGGGGCGCTGCGGGATTTGTTCCGCCGCTCATTCGCCGAGCGGCGCCCGCGCATGGTCCGCACGCTGGCCATCCGCGAGGAACCGCTACGGGTGTTGCACCTGCAGCAGATTTCCCTGCTCAGGCAATGGCGCGAGCGCCTTGCCGCGGGAGACGCCGTGGGCGCGGAGGCCCTGGTGCCGGATTTGCTCATCTCGGTGAACGCCATTTCCTCCGGCCTGCGCACGACCGGCTGAAATGCCAGCGCCGGAAAACAAAAACACCAGTCCGCTTTCACGGACTGGTGTTTTGAGAGGCTTGGAAAATCCCGCGCTCAGGGCAGCAGGTTGATGGCGCGCGATTGCTTGATCGCGTTGGTGATCCTGCGGTGGAGTTTGGCGGAGACGCCAGTGACGCGGCGCGGCAGGATCTTGCCGGTTTCCGAGGTGAACTTGGTGAGAAGCTCCGGGTTGGTGGGAATCACCTGCTCCGCGGGAATGTCATGACGACGGCGCGGCATCTGCCGGTTCGCCTTGCGGAAGTTGATACGACGTTGAACGGTTTTGGGCTCGGACATGGGAAAAGATCAGCGGAGTTCGCGGTGAAGGGTGCGGCGCTTGAGGAAAGGATTGAATTTCACTTTCTCCAGACGGCCGGGAGTGCGGAGGCTCTTCTTGTTACGCGTGGTGACGTAGCGTGAAGTCGGCTTGCCCTCGGCTTTCGCCTCGGTGCATTCGATGATGATGATATCGCGTGGCATGGGAACTTTGGGGGGCGGATGTTGCTTTAATCCTCCTCCTCGTCAAGAGAAACCGTTTCGGAATCTTCATCTTCGAGGTAATTTCCGCCGCTGAAGCCCACTTCATTGGACGGGCGGAAGCGGCGCTTGCCGTATTCCTTCTCCCACTGGGCCTGGCACTCGACGGTGAGGCGGGCGAAGGGAATGGCCTCAAGGCGGGCCTGTGGGATCTTGCGTTGGGAGATCTCGCAGATGCCGTAGCTGCCAGATTGGATCCGGCGCAGGGCCTGCTCGATTTCATAAAGCGCGTCCTGTTCCTTGGCGAGAACCGAGAGGGCGAAGTCGCGGTCATAGGCATCGCTGCCGGCATCTCCCTGATGCTGGCCGCTGCCGGATGCCTCGGAGCCTTCCGGCGCGTTGCGGATGGTATCGCGGGTCATGCCGGACATGGAATCGACGAGATCATCGCGCAGGTCGAGCAAACGCTGGCGCTGCTTCTGGACGAAGGCCGCGCTGTGGCTGCCATTGCTGCCGGGGGCATGAGTCGGGCCGGAAGGAGCCGCCACCGTCTTGGGCGGCACGAAAGGAGGTTTGGACGGGGCCGGCGCAACGGGGGTCTTGACCAGACTGGAAGCGCTATTTTTGACCGGGGCCTTGGCGGCGGGTGCCGCAACAGGCTTGGCGGTGGTCTTCGGGGCCGTGACGGGTGCGGGAGCTTTGGCGCGAGCCACCGGCTTGGCGGCAGGCTTCTTGGCAGTTGCCGCTTTTTTCGCGGGAACGGTCTTTTTGACCGGCGCTGGCTTCTTTGCGGGGGCTGGCTTCTTGACCGGAGCAGTCTTCTTTGCGGGCGCGGCTTTTTTCGCAGGCTTGCTGGCCGGCTTTGGGGACTTGACGGCAGGTTTAGCCGCCTTTTTCGCAGGGGCGGGTTTGGGGGTGTTCTTGTTCGCGGCCATGGCGCTGAAGTAAGGATGCGGAATGAGGGAAATCTGGCGCTTTTGCAGCCCGCGAATTTCGCTTGCTGGAGCACGGAGCGCGGTGGGTTAGCCCGTGATGCCCACCCCATCAAGAAGAAAAGTAACGAATTGCAAAATACCCTCCTTGTATTGCTTTCCGCACGGGACTTGAAATGCCGGACCGCTTCCTTATGCTGCGCGCCCCATGCAGCTCAGCGCCATCGTCGAAGCCCTCCTGATCGCCTCGCAAGATCCTCTCGCCTCCGAGGAAATCGCCCGTCTGGTCCGCTCCCGCGTGGCCGAGGCGGACGACGTGCGCATTCGCGAGTCTGAGGAGGGAAAGCAGCCCCCCGCCCTGCCGGAGTGGCTCTCGGCGCTGGCCAGCACCTCTGCGCAGCAAGTCAACGAGGCGATCGGCGAACTCAATGCCGCCTATGCCCAGAGCCAGCGCGCCTTCACCGTGCTCGAGCGACCAAAAGGCTGGAAACTCTACACCCGCCTCGAATTCGGCGACTTCGTGCGACAGCTTTTCCCGGGCCGCAAGCCGGAGCGCCTCAGCGGACCGGCCATGGAAACGCTCGCCATCATCGCCTACCGTCAGCCGATCACCAAGGCCGCCATCGAGGCCGTCCGCGGCGTCTCCTGCGATGGCATGTTGCAGAAACTGCTCGACCGCGACCTGATCCGCATCGGCGGTCGCGCCGAACTTCCCGGGCGGCCGCTGCTTTACGAAACCACGGATCTGTTTTTCGAACACTTCGGCATCCGCTCCATCGATGACCTGCCGAATGCCTCCGAGTTGCGCAAGGTGAAGCTCCCCGATCCGGTGGATGCCGCTCCGCCGAGCGGAGAAGCCGAGCAACAACTGGCCCTCAGCGCCGTCGGCAGCCCGGCCGCCGCGGCGGATCAAGAAGAAACATCTGCGGAACAAGCCTGAAACCCATCCCACGCCCGTGAACCTCGACGACATCCGCCGCCAAATCGACACCATTGACCGGAATCTGCTCGACCTGCTGAACCGCCGCGCCGACCTCGTTCATGAAGTCGGCCTCGTCAAAAAGCGCGATGGCCTGCAAATCTACGCCCCCGAGCGCGAGGAGGCGCTGTTGCGGCGCTTGATCGAGATGAACCACGGACGCCTGCCGGAAAAATCCATTCGCGCGATTTTCCGCGAAATCATGTCCGCCGCGCTGGCCCTCGAGGATGATCTCAAAATCGCCTATCTCGGCCCCGAGGGCACCTGGACGCATCAGGCGGCGATCAAGAAATTCGGACACTCGGTGAACTACTCACCGCAACCGAACTTCTCCGACGTCTTCGACCAAGTGACCCGCCGCCTCGCCGATTACGGCGTGGTACCCATCGAGAACTCCACCGAAGGCGCGGTTTCCCACACACTGGATTTGTTTGTGGATTCCCCGCTGCACATCTGCTCGCAGATCCTGATGCGCATCGAAAACGGCCTGATGGCCGCCATTCCGCGCGAGCAAATCAAGATCCTCTACTCACACCCGCAGGTTTTCGGCCAATGCCGCGGCTGGATTCTGAAAAATTTCCCGGATGCCGAGCTGGTCGAGGTCTCCTCCACCACCAAGGCCGCCCAGATCGCCCGCGACCAGGCGGACCAGGGAGCAGCGGCACTCGGCGGCCCGCTCGCCGCGGAAATGTATGGCCTCACCCTGCTGGAGGAATCCATCCAGGACCGCGCCACCAACACCACGCGTTTCCTGGTCATCGGAGAAAAAACCTGCCCGCCCACCGGCCACGACCGCACCTCGATCCTGTTTGCCATCCACGACCGCCCCGGCTCGCTGGTCAAGGCGCTGCAGGCCTTCGACCAGTGCCATATCAACATGTCCAAAATCGAGTCCCGCCCATCGAAGCGCAAGGACTGGGAATACATCTTCTACGTCGATCTGGCCGGCCACTGCGAGGATCCCAAAGTGGCAGAAGCCCTTGAGGAACTCAGCCGCCACTGCTCGATGGTCAAACTGCTCGGCTCCTACCCGGACACCGGGGAATGAGCGGTTGACCGCTTGTCGAAAAATCCTTGCAATCAGCACTCGCCTTTACGAATCCGAACCGATTACCCTCCTCGCGCATGACTGGAAACGCTGAATTGATCATTGATGGCAAGCCGCTCGAACTGAAAACCATCGTCGGTTCGGAAGGAGAAGTGGGCATCGACATCACCACGCTGCGCAACCAAACCGGCTGCATCACACTCGACCGCGGCTACGGCAATACCGGCTCCTGCGAGAGCGCCATCACCTTCATCGACGGCGAAAAAGGCATCCTGCGCTACCGCGGCTACGACATCGCCGAGCTTGCCGAAAAAAGCACCTTCGTCGAGACCGCCTACCTGCTCATTTACGGCGAGCTGCCCACCCGCCCTCAGCTTACCGAGTTTTCCGAGATGCTCACGGAAAACCAAATGCTGCACGAAGGCATGCGTTTCCACTTCGAGAGCTTTCCGCCCACCGCGCACCCGATGGCGATCCTCTCCGCGATGATCAACGCGGCATCCTCGTATCATCCGAACATCATCAACAAGCGCGAGGAGCGTTTCCCCTATCATGCCGCGCGCCTCATCTCCCAGGTCCGCACCATCGCCGCATTCTCCCACCGCAAGGCCAAGGGACTGCCCGCCATCTATCCGAAGACCAATCTCAAATACACCGCCAATTTCCTCCACATGATGTTCTCGCACCCCGGCGAGGACCTCGAACTCAAGCCGGAAATCGTCAAGGCGCTCGACCTCATTTTCCTGCTGCATGCCGATCACGAGCAGAACTGCTCCACCTCCACCGTGCGCATGGTCGCATCCAGCCGCGCCAATCTCTTCGCCTCCGCCTCCGCCGGAGTCTGCGCCCTCTGGGGTCCGCTCCACGGCGGTGCCAATCAGGCGGTGCTCGAAATGCTGCAGGAAATCCACGACGAGGGCGACGACGGCAGCAAGTTCCTCGCCCAGGTGAAGGACAAGACCGGCAACCGCCGCCTGATGGGCTTCGGCCACCGGGTTTACAAGAATTTCGACCCCCGCGCCGTCATCATCAAGCAGCAGTGCGACAAGGTGCTCGCCCAGCTCCACAAGTCCGACCCGCTCCTCGACATCGCCAAGAAGCTGGAGGAAATCGCCCTCAACGACGACTATTTCGTCTCCCGCAGGCTCTATCCCAACGTCGATTTCTACAGCGGCATCATCATGCGCGCCATCGGCATACCGCTGGACATGTTCACCGTCATGTTCGCCATCGGCCGCATGCCCGGCTGGATCGCCAACTACAAGGAAGTCATGGAAGACCCGGAAAGCCGCATCGCCCGGCCGCGCCAGATCTACACCGGCCCCGTGCTGCG
>RPOS01000139.1 GCA_003820635.1 Verrucomicrobiaceae bacterium
ACGAGCTGAACCGCATCATGCTCGGCCGCAACTATGGCTGTCCGGTCATCACACATGGCATGAACTACGATTGTTCGAAGGTGGTGGGCACCACCGAGAAGGATGGCATGGAGCAGCCGCTGGTTTACTGGGTGCCTTCCATCGCCGCTTGCGGACTGGATTTCGTGACTGGCGACCGCTTTCCCAACTGGAAAAACGATTTGCTCGCCGGAGGACTCGCCCAGCAGGAAGTCCGCCGCATCCGCATCACGGACGGCAAGGTCGTTTCCCAGGAAATCATCCTCAAGAACATCGGCCGCGTGCGTGATGTGGCCACCGGCCCGGACGGGCTGGTGTATGTGCTGCTCAACGACCCCGACCGCGTCGTCAGGCTGGTGCCCGCCGGCGGATGAGTTGGAAATACGGAATTCCTGTTGGAATAAAAGCCCGCGCCGTGCTCTCTTGCGCGCGTATGAAACACCGATTTCTGCTGCTGGGCTGTGCCGTTTGTCTAACCGGTTCCGCGTTCGCCACCGAGGGCCATGAACACACGCCGCTGGGCGAACAGATGGAGGCCTTCAATGATGCCTACAAGGCCTTCCGCAAGGAGACGGATTCCGCAAAAGGCGCGGCCCATGCGCGTGAAGCGCAAGAGGCCCTGCTCAAGGGTGTCTCGGAACTGCCGGAGATGCTCAAGAAGATGCCGGATGGCCCGGCCCGGCAGAAGGCCGCTGCGGAATACCGCAAGATGATGGGCCGCGTCTTCGTGACCGTCTGCGAGGTGGAGGAGGCGTTTCTCGCCGGCAACATCGATGAAGTCGCCAAACTGGTGGAAGCCCTCAAACAAATGAAAAAAGAGGGGCACAACAAGTTCATGGAAGACGAGGAAGAGTGAGCCGGGCCCGGCCCCGCGTCACTCGATGACCACGCGCGTGCCTGCCTTCACCTTTGAATAAACGGTGGGGATGGTTCCGCTCGGGCCGCGCACGCAGGCGTGCGATGCCGGATAGCGCCGGACGGGCCCGATGTGGTGGCCCACTCCGTCGTGGGTGAGGCGCATCCAGTATCTCATCGGCGCGCCGACGAATTGGCCGCCCTCGGGGACCGGGTCTTTGAGCGCGTCCGCGTCGCGGTTGACCACCTTGCCTTCGGCATCGACGATTTTGCCGTAGCGGTTGGAACTCTTGTCCACGATTTTCTCCATGATGTAGAAGGTTCCCGTGGGGGTGGGGCGGCTTTTGACACCGGAGCAGATCGGATAGTCGATGACGACCTCCTCGCCGTTCATCAGAAACCCGCGTTGGGTGGCGAGATCGATCTTGATGTGGGAGTTCGAGGCATCCGTGCGCGAGAGCAGTTCCTCGTTTTTCCAGACCGAGTGGGTTTTCGGATAAGTGGGCTCCGCCTTGAAGTGCTCGTAGGTGCCCACCGGATACGGGTTGATCGGTTTGCCATTCTGATCGGTCTGGGCCACCGGCTTCTGGCTGGCGCAGTTCGCGAGCAGGAGCAAGGCACCGGCGGTGGCACATTGGGCAAGTTTGCGGACTTTGATCATGGGCGGAAAAGAGATGCGCGGGGGGAATTAGGCGGGATTTTTGGAAATTGCAACTCCCCGGGCGGGATGGAATGCGGCACTTGGAGTCAAGCCGGCCGCGTTTGTGCGTGGATCCGCTGGAAGGCCGCGTCGTCGAGCACCGGGCGGGCGGATTCGTGCCAGCCGGCGGGTGGAGCGGGCAGGGTGAGCCAGGAGCGGCAGCCGCCAAAGCCGGCTTGGTAGGGGAATTCCCATGGTGTGGCGAGTTCGCGCACGCGCACCAGCGCCACATGGATGCTGCCGGAGGCCATGCCCTTGCCTTCCCAGTCGAAGCGGTCGCGCACGGTGTCTTCCGAGTAGATGTGGCAGGGTGCCAGGGCGGCGACTTTTTCCCAATCGGTGAGCGTGACGGCCCACAGCGCCTCGGCGTGGTGGGTGATGCGGATCGTGTCTCCGGGTTGCCATTCGGGCATGACCTTCACCTCGCCCTCGCGGACCTGGTTTCCCTGAGCGTGAAAGCGGGTGGGAAAGAGGAAAAACGCCTCGTGGGCGAAGGAAAAGCCCTGCCGGCCTTCGTGGATGCCGCCCTTGCGCAGGAGGATCGACTGGCGGCCGCTGGCCAGTGCGTCACAGACGACCTGCCATTCTTTGAAAGCGATGGAATCCGACATGTTTCGTGGTTTCAAATTCTGTTATGAATTCAACCGAGATCCTCGGCGGTGACGGAGGTTTGCTCGCGGCTGCCGAGGATGCGCGCCTGCATGACCACGCGCTCCGGCTTGGTGTCGAAGCGGTAGCTGTGGCAGTTCGGACACAGGGCGGCACCACTGCCGACGATGGAATCGCAGCCCTCACAGACTTTGTAGCCGGAGGGATTGGCGGCGATTTTGGCGGCGGTGGCCGCGCGGTTCGGTGGCGGGGAATCGGGCATGGGGCGATGAAAAAAGCGGCACCGGGGAGCCGGTCCGCTTGTTTTCAGAATGACTCGGAAAAATCCGGGAAAGTTTGTGTGGCTCAGGCGATGGCTGCGATGGCCTTGGCGGTTTTGCTCTTGAGGTTGGCCGCCTTGTTCGGGTGGATCACATTGCGCTTGGCGGCCTTGTCCACGGCGGATGAAAACTCCGAGCTGGCCTTGGCGGCGGCTTCCTTGTCTCCGGCGGAGATGGCGCTGAGGGTCTTTTTGCGCAGCGTCTTCATGCGGCTTTTTTCAGCGCGATTGCGCTCGGTGCGGACGATGGTTTGGCGCGCGCGTTTGATCGAGGATTTGTGGTTGGCCATGATGATTTCTGGAGAACGTAGGATGCCGTGAGGCGGGCGGCGGAAAGTAGGGAATCAGTCGGAGGTGTCAAGCTCGTGTTTCGGATTCTCAACTGCGGTTGCGGATTCCGTTGTGGCTGGCGGCGGCGGTGGCCTGGCCGTTGCGGCGTCCGTTCTGGATGGAGTCGCGGATGATGAAGACGTCCGCGCCGTAGCCGACGCGGTTGTAGAGGTCCGCCACATCGCGGCTGGACATGCGGATGCAGCCGAAGGAGGCAGGCTGGCCGAGGCGTTTTTCCTCAGGCGTGCCGTGGATGTAAATGGTGCGTTTGAAGGCGTTCTGGTTGCGCTCTTCGAGGCCCTTGAGCCAGAGGATGCGGGTGACGACCGGATCGCGGCCGGGTGAGTTGGGCTTGAGGATTTCTCCGGTTGGCTTGCGGCTCTTGAAAACGGCGCCATGTGGCGCGGAGCAGCCGATTTTTTTTGCCACCCGCAGGTGGCCGAGCGGCGTGCGGTTACTGCCGGGCTTGTCCCCGACGCCGAATTTGGAGGTGGAGATCTTGTAGGTTTTGACGGGTTCCCCGTCCCGCACGAGCAGCATTTTCTGATCGCAGACGCTGACGATCATCTTGTTGCGGGTGTCCCGGCCGAAGAACGAGGTGCTGCCGCAACTGCTCAGGCCGAAGGCGGCGAGCAGGCTGAGTGAGGCGATGAGAATGGAGCGCGGCGCTGGCAGTCCGTTCATGGCTTGGGCGTCACGGGGTGTTGCGGTTCACGATTCTGGCTGCCGCGGCATCGGAGCCGGATGGCAGCATGCGCGAAAGCGAGGAGATCGAGGTGTAGAAGAAGCCGATGGGGAAGGGGAGCAGCAGGATGGCCGAGGACCAGCTGCCGCGCATGGCGGCATCCACCACCACGAACAGGAAAAAGAAGCCGAAGAGCAGCTCCACGAAGGGGGTGAGAGTCTTCATTGCCTTGTAGCTGCTCTTTTTCCAATCGGCGCGCTTGCTCTGGCCGATGCCGTATTTCGGCGTGCGGACGAAGGCGGACTGGTGGTTGCAAAGTGCCTCGATGACGGCCTTGGCATTGTTGATGGACATGCCGATGCCGAGTGCGAGCAGCAGCGGCAGGTAGGGGATTTCCTTCCACCAGGTGCCGGGGCGCAGCGCCTTCTGGGAGACCATGTAGAACACGATCACCGAGACCGAGGCGAAGAAGAAGATCGGCACGTTGATGATGTAATAGGTCAGTTTTCCGAAATCCGGCTGCCACTGTTGGTTCGGATAGATAAGGAAGCAGAGGACGATGAGCAGCAGGTAGGCGAAATTCGAGGTGAGGTGGGCGGTGGCCTCCAGCTTGATGAAGAGCGGCACGTCGGCGCGCCAGATGGCGGGCAGGACCTTTTTGCAAACCTGGATGGAACCCTTGGTCCAGCGGTGTTGCTGGCTCTTGAAGCCGTCCATGTCCACCGGCAGCTCGGCCGGGGTTTCCACATCGTTGAGGAAAATGAAGCGCCAGCCGTTGAGCTGGGCGCGGTAGCTGAGGTCCATGTCCTCGGTGAGCGTGTCGTGCTCCCAGCCGCCGGCGTCCGCGATGCAGGACTTGCGCCAGATGCCGCCGGTGCCGTTGAAGGTGAAGAAACGCCCGGAGCGGTTGCGCGCGGTTTGCTCCAGCTCGAGGTGGCCGTCCAGGAACATCGCCTGGATGCGGGTGAGCACGTTGAAGGTGCGGTTGAGGTGGCCCCAGCGCGTCTGGATCATGCCGATTTTTTCATCCGTAAAGTAGTGGATGGTTTTCTGGAGCATGTCCGGGTTCGGGACGAAGTCGGCGTCCAGAATGAGGAGATACTCGCCTTTTGCGAAACGGGTGCCGTTTTCCAAAGCACCGGCCTTGAATCCGGCGCGGTCCGTGCGGTGGATGTGCTCGGCATCGAAGCCGCGCGCCTTGAGCCGCGCGATGCCGGCGCGGCAGATGTCCACCGTTTGATCCGTCGAGTCGTCGAGCAGCTGGATCTGCAGCTTGTCCTGCGGGTAGTCGAGCTTCGACACCGAATCGAGCAGGCGGTCCACCACGTGCATCTCGTTGAACACCGGCAGCTGCACCGTCACCAGTGGCAATTCCTGGAACAACTCCTTGGGCTGCGGCCGCTTGCGCGCGTGCTTGAGGTAGAGGAAAACAATCGTCAGGCGGTGCGAGCCGTAACCGGCAAGGCCGATCAGCACGAGAATGTAAGAGGCATACCAAAGGGGTGAGGTCCAGTCCATGGAGGCGTGGGAAGATTTGGGAAATTGGGCGGGCCCGGTGGTTTTTCAGGAATCCGGGGCTGATGAGAGGGGCTTGTCCGGCAAGCGGCAAATGATTGAAAATCAATCGCCAGACGCCGCAGGCAAGCAATTGGCCGCGGCTCTGTCAAGCCTCAAGGCCGATTCGAAAAAAAGCCCGCCGCCCGTTGGTGGAGCGGCGGGCCAGCTTGCCGGCTGCCCGTCATTCCCTGCGGCCAAGGGCCATCATCAGGAAATACAGCAGCTGCGCGACGGAGCCGACGGCGGCGGCCACGTAGGTCATGGCGGCCCAGAAGAGCGCGTTTTCCGCCTTGCTGTGCTCCATGCTGGCAGCCAGACCACTGCTTTCCAACCAGACCAGCGCGCGTTTGCTGGCGTCGAATTCCACCGGCAGTGTGACGATCGAGAACAGCGTGGTCACCGCGAAAAGTCCCACCCAGAGCCACAGCATGGTGCTGCTTTGCATCAGGCCCACGCCGAGCAAGCCGGCGATCATGATGTAGTTGAGCAGCTTGCTGGAAAGCTGGACGGCCGGCACCATTTTCGAGCGCAAGCCGAGCCAGACGTAGGCCTGCTGGTGTTGCAGGGCGTGGCCGCACTCGTGGGCGGCCACCGCGGCGGCGGCCACCGAATTGATGTGGTAGACCGGCTCGCTGAGGTTGACGGTTTTTTTGACCGGATCGTAGTGGTCGGTGAGCTGGCCGGGCACGCTGATGACTTTCACGTCGGTGATGCCGTTCTGGCGGAGCATGGCCTCGGCCACCTGTGCGCCGGTCATTTGCAGCGGAATCTGCGAATACTCGCTGAAACGGCGCTTGAGCATGCCGCTGATGAGCATGCTGGCGAGGAAGGTGGCTCCGATGATGACGAGATACAACGGCGAGAAGCCACCGGGGGCGTATCCGACTTGGGCGAGATGAAGTGTTTCTGCAAACATGGCGGCACATTAGCGGGATTTTCCGTTTCCGCAACCCGCGGGTTGTTGGAAAATCACGCGGGATTTCCAATCCGCCGCAGGCTCAGTGCGTCATCGGGCTTTCGCCGGAGGCTTCGCCGAGGGCGGCGAGGTGTTCGGGCAGGAAGCGCTTGAAGCGGGTCTTGTCGATGGCCTTCATGTAGGCTTCCTCCGGGGAAATCATGCCTTCGCGCAGTTTGGACCAGATCGACTCGTCCATGAACTGCATGCCCTCGTTCTTGCCGCCGGTGATGACGTCGTAGAGTTTCTGGGTGGCACCCTCGCGGATGATCGCGGCCACGGCGGGAGTGGCGAACATGATCTCGTGCACGGCGGTGCGGCCGGGCTTGTCCACGCGTTTGCACAGCAGCTGGGCGACCACACCGCGCAGCGAGGCGGCGAGCATGGTGCGGACTTGGGACTGCTGGTCGGACGGGAAGACGTCGATGATCCGGTCCACCGTCTTGCGGGCGTTGTTGGTGTGCAGGGTGCCGAAGACCAAGAGGCCGGTTTCCGCGGCGGTGAGAGCGAGCGAGATGGTTTCCAGGTCGCGCATTTCGCCGACGAGCACGATGTCCGAGTCCTCGCGCAGGGCGGCGCGCAGGCCGTCGGCGAAGGAGGGCGTCTGGATGGGCACCTCGCGCTGGGTGATGATGGATTTCTTGTTGGAGTGGACGAACTCGATGGGCTCCTCCACGGTGATGATGTGGCGGCTGAAGTTGCTGTTGATGTAATCGAGCAGTGCCGCAAGCGTGGTGGACTTGCCGGAACCGGTGGGCCCGGTGACCAGCACCAGGCCGGAGCGCATGTGGCCGAATTCCTTGACCACTTGTGGCACGCCGAGTGACTCGAGCGAGGCGATCTCGGTGGGAATCAAACGGAACACCGCGGCGAGCCCGTTTTGCTGCTTGAGATAGTTGCAGCGGAAGCGGGAATCCACGTCCATCTCGTAGGCGAAGTCCAGGTCGCCACCCTGGAGATAGCGCTCGAAGGCCGCAGGGTCACAGATTTCGGCGAGCATGCCCTTGAAGTTTTCACCGGCGAGAACGTCCTCGCCGGGAATGGCGGTCACCGCGCCGTGCACGCGGATCTTCGGCGGCTGCCCTTCGGAGAGGTGAAGGTCGGAGCCTTTGTGGGCGATCAAGTAGCGGAAAAATTCGTCGATGCGGGCCATGGGGCGGGATTTGAGATTTGAAATTTGAGATACGAAATCCTTCTCTATCAGGATTCGAAGAAGGCTTTCATCTGCGCTTTGTCGTCCGCGCGGAAGAGCGCCTCGTCACGGGTGATGAGGCCATCGATGTAGAGGCGGCGCAGTGATTCATCCATGGTGATCATGCCGACGTTTTTGCCGGTCTGCATGACGCCGGGCAGCATGAAGGTCTTGCCCTCTCGGATGCAGTTGGCCACGGCCGGGGTGTTGACCAGCAGTTCCAGCGCGAGCACGCGGCCGGAGCCATCGGCGCGGGGCACGAGCTGCTGGGAGAGGATGCCGCGCAGGGATTCGGAAACCATGATGCGGATCTGGTCGCGCTGGTCGGTGGGGAAGACGTCCAGCACGCGGTCCAGTGTCCGCGGGGCGTTGCCGGTGTGGAGTGTGCCGAGCACCAAGTGGCCGGTTTCCGCAGCGGTCAGGGCGAGCTGGATGGTTTCAAGGTCGCGCATTTCCCCGACCATGATGATGTCCGGGTCTTCCCGCAGTGCGCCGCGCAGGGCCTTGGCGAAGGATTCGGTGTGGGTGTGGACCTCGCGCTGGTTGACGTGGCAGCCCTTGGACTCGAACACGTATTCGATCGGATCCTCGAGCGTGAGAATGTGGTCTTCGCGGTCGCGGTTGATGAAATCCACGAGCGCGGCCAGCGTGGTGGACTTGCCGGAACCCACCGAGCCGGTGACGAGGACCAGACCGTTCTGATAGCGGGTGAGTGGCAGGATGTGTTCGAGCGGCAGGCCGATGTCCTCGATGGA
>RPOS01000140.1 GCA_003820635.1 Verrucomicrobiaceae bacterium
AGGAAACTTTAGGGCGAGGTGGTCATCGGTGGTGGTCACTATTTGTTAAGCCACCTTATTAAGTTGTTGGTTTTTCAAAGTGGGCCCGCAGGGATTTGAACCCTGGACCAAGGGATTATGAGTCCCCTGCTCTAACCGCTGAGCTACAGGCCCGAGTGGCAAAGCGCCAGCCGGCGCGCCGGGGAGACGCTATGGCTCCGGCGGAATGAACACAAGTCCGAACGGGGCGGCACAACACGCACGCGCACGCCCCATGAAAAGCCGCTTCAGCCCCCGGAATCATCCTCGCCGGACTTATCTCGCATTTCGGCCAGCACTGAAGACATATCCTCCAGGCGTTCCCAGAGTTCGCGCACCACATAGAAGGGCGCGCCGCAGCGCACGGCCAGCGCCAGGCAGTCCGACGGACGGGCATCCAGCTCGATGATCTTGCGCTGCATGATCTCGTTTTCCGCCTCCAGGATCAACCGCGCGAAATAGACCTCGTTCTCCATGCTCACGATCACGGCCCGGGAAACCTTCGCTCCAAAGGCCTCCAACGTCAGTAGGTAGAGATCGTGCGTGAGTGGGCGCGGCGGCAGTTGGCCGCTGAGCGAGGCGTTGATCGACGCGCCAACACCGGGATCGATGTAAAATACGATCGCCTTGGCACCGTCGCCCAGAAACACGGCGCAGCCTGCCTGCGTCGGCAACAGCGCGATCGGTTCCACCCGCACAAGATCTGGCATCAGCCGCAGCTTCCACCGGGGGGCCGGATCCATCAAGCGCATAGATTTTGTAAATCCCGCAGGAAAAACGCGGACCGTCGCCGGCAGATGGCAGCCGTCATGCTCCATGCCTTCCTTTTCCTGCCTTCCTTTTCCTTGCCCGCATCTATCCAGCCAGCCAGTCTCTCCCCGTGGCGGACGAGCTCGAACAGGACCCCTTGGAGGAATTGCTCCGGGCGCTGGATGCGGCCGATGGCTCCGCATTGCTCGCCGCAGCCGGGGACATCCACTACGCGGACCTCGCCGCACTCTATGAAAACCTCGATGACGAGAAGCGCGACCTGCTGCTCAAGACCATCGGCCCGGAAATGGCCACTGACGTCATTGCGGAACTGCCGGACACCCTCATCGAGGACGCGCTCAATCACTTCAAGCCCGCCCAGCTCCGGGTTCTGTTAGGAAACCTTTCCGACGACGACCGGGTGGACGTTTTTCAGGTGGTGAGCGAGGAGGCGCAGGTGCGTTTCTTCAGCCTGCTGGGGCCGCGCGACAAGGAACTCACCCGCAGCCTGCTCAAATACGGCGAGGACACGGCCGGCGGCCGGATGACCACGCGCATCGGCCGCATCACCGCGGACATGACCGTCAAGCAGGCCATCAACGTGCTCAAGCGCGACCGCGAGGACGCCGAATCGCTCGCCCGCATCTTCGTGGTGGATGAACTGGGGCGCCTGGCCGGGAAAATCCGCCTGCGCGATCTGGCATTCAGCACTTGGGACACGCCCGTGCGCGACATCATGGAGGAGGCCGACGAGTTCATCCTTGCCACCGCCGACCAGGAAGAGGCCGCGCGCACGCTCTCGAAATACGACCTGGTGGTGCTGCCGGTGGTGGATGAGTTCCATCATCTGTTAGGCGTTCTGACCTATGACGATGCCCTTGAAATCCTCCAGGAGGAATCCACCGAGGACATTGAGAAACTCGCCGCCATCGGCGGCGACCAGTCGGAGATTTCCTATCTCAACACCAGTGTCGCGCTGCAATACCGCCGCCGCGTTATCTGGCTCATCGGGCTGGCCTTCGTTTCCATCGCATCGGGTTATGTGATGTTCCGTTTCAGCGAGACGCTGGAAAAGGCCTTCGTGCTCTCGCTGTTCCTGCCGATGGTGGTGGCCGCGGGCGGCAACTCCGGCGGGCAGGCGGCCACCATGGTGATCCGCGCAATGGCGCTGGGGGAAATCAGCGCCGGAAACGCACTGCGCATCGCATGGAAGGAGGCGCGCACGGGCCTGTTTCTCGGGCTCTCGCTGGGCATCGCCATCGCCGCGTTCATCGCCCTGATCCTGCCGCATTTGCAGAATGGAACGGGCGCGGAATTCGGCTTCATGCATCTTGCGGCCGCTGTGGCCACCGCCATCACGGTGCAGGTTCTATCCGCCACGGTGCTCGGCGCGCTGCTGCCCATCGGAGCCCGCGCCATCAATCTGGATCCGGCGGTGGTTTCCTCGCCATCGCTCGCCTCCACCGTGGATGTCTCCGGGATGTTGATCTATTTTTCCACCGCCGGGGCGATCCTGCACCTTCACTGAGGCTCAGGAACCCATCTGGCTGCGCCAGAAATCGAGGCGCTCCTTGATGCGTTTTTCAAGACCCTGCTCACCCGGCTGATAGTAGATCCGCCCTTCCGGCAGATAGGCTTGGGGGACATAAGCGCCTTGGAAATCGTGCGAATAGAGATATCTCATCGTCTCTTCGGATTCGCCGGAGGCGGCTGCGAGTTTCTTGCGCGTGCTGGTGCGCAGGTGCGGCGGCACGGCGAGCGTGCGGCCGCTTGCGACATCCTCCATCGCCCGGCCGAGCGCGGCGTAGGCAGTGTTGGATTTGGGCGCGGTGGCCAGATAGACCGTGGCGTGGGCGAGCGGAATGCGGCCTTCCGGCATGCCGAGGAATTCAAAAGCCTGGTGCGCGTCCATGGCCACGCGCAGCGCGCCGGAGTCGGCAAGGCCGATGTCTTCGGAGGCGGCGATCACCAACCTGCGCGAGATGAAACGCGGGTCCTCGCCGGCATGCAGCATTTTCGCCAGCCAATACAACGCCGCATCCGGATCCGAGCCGCGGATGGATTTGATGAAGGCGGAGGCCGTGTCGTAATGCGCGTCGCCATCGGCATCATAAACCACCGCCTTGCGCTGGATGGATTCCTCGGCCACTTCCAGCGTGAGATGCACCGCGCCATCCTCACCAGCCGGAGTTGTTAGAACCGAGAGTTCCAGGGCGGTGAGAGCCTTGCGCACGTCACCATCGGATTTCTCCGCGAGGTGGCGCAGCGCCTCGGGCTCCGCCCGCGTCAGGGTGGCACCCAGACCTCGCTCGGCATCGGCCAGCGCCCGTTCCATCACCCGGATCACGTCCTCCACCGGCACCGGTTCCAGTTGGAAAATCTGCGAACGCGAAACCAGCGGCGAGTTGACGTGGAAATAAGGGTTGTGCGTCGTGGCGCCGATGAAGCGCACCACGCCGCGCTCGATGTGCGGCAGAAGCACGTCCTGCTGGGCCTTGTTGAAACGGTGGATCTCGTCGATGAACAGGATCGTTGTTTCCCCGCGCAGTTCGCGCCAGGTGCGGGCCTGGTCGATCTTCGCGCGGATCTCCGCGACGTTGGACTCTACGCCGTTGAGCGATTCGAAGCGCGAACCGGTGCCGAGTGCGATCACGCTGGCGAGCGTGGTTTTCCCCGTGCCCGGCGGGCCGTAGAAAATCAGTGAGGTGAAGCGATCCGATTCGATCGCGCGGCGCAGCAGTTTGCCCGGTGCGAGAATGTGTTGCTGGCCCGCCACCTCATCAAGCGAGCGCGGCCGCATCCGGGCGGCCAGGGGCTCGGACAGGCTCGGCTTGCGGGACAAAGCCGCGGGTGTGGTGAAAAGATCGGACACAGCGGACGCCGCAAACCATCGTCCCGCGGCAGCCCTTGCGCCAGACTTTATGCGCGGCTGGAGGCGGTCCGCAGGGTCGTTCGGGCACCAGTTGCAAATGGCCGAAATGCCCCGGTTTTTTGAAAAACGGTCAAATTTTTGGGCTCATCTCGGTTTTATGGCCGATTTTGACTCCAGTTGGCCGATTCCGGGCTGTAAAAAAACTTTTGAAATCCTGACTTTCTGGCATTTTGAGCTTGTTCTGCGGGAGCATTTGCCCCAATGAGTGATCCGCCAAGCGCGCTAAGCCATACGATCCGCTTGATCTCCGGGGGGAAGTCAAGCGGGCCAGGCCGGAGCCGGGAGGCAATTCAAAAAGCGCGCGCTGCGAAATCCGGGGGGAGTTCCAGCGCGCGCTTTTAATTTTCCCCGGAATCCATGGCGGAACCCCGTGCCATTTCACTGCGCCAGATCCATGCCGGCCAGATCGCGGTCATCTCGCGCGGCTTCGAGAAACGATTCGTCCATGGTGATGGCCTGCTTGAGATGGCTGCGGGCGCGCTTCGCCTCGCCGAGCGTCCACAGGTAGCAGGCGATATTGTAGTGGAAAACGGCCATTTCAAAGAGCGTCTTCGGCCCTTTGAGCAACCAGTTGCAGGCGGCGAGCGTGTCGCCGGTTTCATGCAGGCAAAAGGCCGCGCGCAGGAAAAACACCGGCTCATCGGCCGCCTTCAGGCACAACAGGCGGGCGGTGTCCGCCGCGGAATTCCACGATTGGTTGAGCATTTGCGCCGCGAGCTGCAGCTCAAGCGCCGGGCGCTGCGTCCGGACTTCGGTCGGCAGGAATTCGAGCTCGGCCAATGCCTCATCGGCAATTCCGAGTTCCAGCCACCCGGTGGCCGCCTGTAAGGTCTTCAACACGGACATCACGGGCACCCTAGGCCATCCTCAGCCGCGTTGCAATCACCCAAGCACCGGAATTTTGCGGAGCTTGATGAATCCGTGATCCGGCGTATTTTGTGAATGCCACCAACCCCGGAAAGCAATGGCTTACAGCCTGACATCCACGCACTCCCTGCCTGCGACCCGTGCGAAACGCGCGCTCCGCGAGGAGATCGAGCACCTTTTGGGCCGCGCGGACATCCGCATCAACGGCTCCCGGCCGTGGGACATGCGGATCCTGCGGGAGGGTGTGCTGGAGCGCGCCGCCGCGCGTGGCAGCCTTGGCTTGGGGGAGGCCTACATGGACGGAGACTGGGAGGCCGGCCGGCTCGACGAGCTCTTCGCCCGTGTCCTGCGCGCCCGGCTGGACCGCGAGGTGAAACCGCTGCGGCTGATGCTGCCGCTACTGCGGGCCAGGATCTGCAACCTCCAGAACACCCGCCGCGCGTGGCGCGTGGGCGAGGTCCACTACGATCTCGGCAATGACTTCTATCAGGCAATGCTCGGCCCCTCCATGACCTACAGCTGCGGTTATTGGAAAAACGCAGCCACGCTCGATGAGGCGCAAGCCGCCAAGCTGGACCTGATCTGCCGCAAGCTGGATCTCAAGCCGGGCATGCGGCTGCTGGACATCGGCTGCGGCTGGGGCTCGCTGATGGCTCATGCCGCCAGACATTACGGCGCACAATGCGTGGGTATCACCATTTCAAAAGAGCAGGCGGCGTTTGTCCGGGACAAGCACCGTGGCCTGCCGGTGGAGGCGCGCCTGCAGGATTACCGAGACTTGCGCGGGCGCTTCGACCGCATCGCCAGCATCGGCATGTTCGAGCACGTGGGACACAAGAACCACCGCTCCTTCATGCGCGCCGCCCATCGTTGCCTCGCTGATGACGGGGTTTTCCTGCTCCACACCATCGGCAAGAACGAGCGCGGCAATCCGTCCGACCCATGGATCGAAAGATATATCTTCCCGAATGGCGAGGTGCCGGCGCTCGGACCGGTGGGTGATGCCATCGACGGCCTCTTCGTGGCCGAGGATATGCACAACTTCGGCGCGGACTATGATCAAACACTGATGGCCTGGCACGGAAACTTCGAAGCCGCGTGGCCGCGCTTTGCCAACGCCATGGGCGAACGTTTCCACCGCATGTGGCGCTATTACCTGCTTTCCTGCGCCGGCGCATTCCGTGCCCGCGACATGCAGGTCTGGCAGTGGACGCTCACCAAAAACGGCCTTCCCGGCGGTTGGCCGCGGGTGGACTGAACCGCCCGGGTTTTCCGGATTTCCGCCTTTCTGGCTTTGAACAAAGGCTTTCGCAAGCAAGGATCAAGGCATGGGAACTCCAGCCACGCTGCCTGCGATCGACTGGGTGAAACGCGTCAACCGCTCGTGGCTCGTGCGTGGCGGGCTCGATGAGCACACCGCAGAATGGCTGGAGCATCTGGCTGCACTGGCCGACGGCCGGCTGCTGCCGTCCTGCGAAGCCGCCCGTGCGATGTGCTCCATGCGAGCGCCGATGGAAGATCCCAAACCCTGGTTTTATGCAGGGCTTTTCACCCACGCCACCGCCGCCGAAGCCCGGCGTTTTCTCGAAACCCACCGCATCACCAAGGCCGCCGTGCCAGCCATGGCGGATGCGGAGGACGTCGTGCTGTGGCTTGACCGCGTGGGCCCGGAAACCAAGGAACTGCTCACGCGGCTGCGCGAGGCAATCGCCCGGCTCCGCCATAGGTGAAAGAAAACGGCGGCACCTTCACAGGCACCGCCGTTTGGAAATGTGGTGATGAAGTTTTCCGGGCTGTTAGATGCCCTTTTTCACGACGTCGGAGAGGAGGTCGATCACGCGGTTGGAGTAGCCCCACTCGTTGTCATACCAGCTCACCAGCTTGAAGAACTTCGAGTTGAGCTCGATGGACGAGCCGGCATCGAAGATCGAGGAAGCCTTGCAGTGGATGAAGTCGGAGGAAACCACTTCGTCCTCGGTGTATTCGAGGATGCCCTTGAGATAGGTTTCCGAGGCTTTTTTCATCAGCGCCTTGATTTCCGCCAGCGAGGTTTCCTTGACGGTCTTCACGGTGAGATCCACCACGGAAACCGTCGGAGTGGGCACGCGGAAGGCCATGCCGGTGAGCTTGCCCTTCACTTCCGGGCACACCAGCGCGACGGCCTTGGCGGCACCGGTGGTGGACGGGATGATGTTGAGCGCGGCGGTGCGGCCACCCTTCCAGTCCTTGCGGGACGGTCCGTCCACGGTCTTCTGGGTGGCGGTGTAGGAGTGCACGGTGGTCATCAGACCTTCCTCGATGCCAATGCCTTCCTTGAGGAGGACGTGGACGATCGGGGCAAGGCAGTTGGTGGTGCAGCTGGCGTTGGAAATAATGTGGTGCTTGGAGGGATCGTATTGATCGTCGTTGACGCCTTGGACGAAGGTGCCGTCCTCACCCTTGGCGGGAGCGGAGATGATGACCTTCTTCGCGCCGGCGGTTATGTGGCCCTTGGCTTTTTCCGCATCGGTGAAGAGGCCGGTGGACTCGATCACGATTTCCACGCCGAGGTCCTTCCAAGGAAGGCCGTCCGGAGTGCGCGCGCTGACGACTTTGATTTCATGGCCGTTGACCACGATGATATCGTCATCCTCGAGATCGGGAGAGGATTTCTTGGAGGAAACCGTGCCGGCGAAGCGGCCCTGGGTGGAGTCGTATTTCAGCAGGTAGGCGAGGTTGTCCGCAGGAACGATGTCACCGACAGCGGCAACTTTGAAGGAGGTTCCAAGCAGCCCTTGTTCGACAAGGGCGCGGAAAACAAGGCGGCCGATGCGGCCGAATCCGTTGATGGCGATGGTGGTCATAGCAGTATTTGGGGAATGCCAATGCGGCTTTTCCGCCCGGCGGGCGCGGATTGTGCATGGCGGACCCGACGCGTCAACACCCTGCGGGCAAAGCGCAAAAAATGCGCGGTTTTCCGCAAATACCACCTTCGGTTCAACTGCACTCCCATCCGGCTCCCCATGAGCAAATTGCGCAGCGAATTCGGGACGAACATCAAGAGCCGCCTGAACTCCACAATGGTCCGGCTTCTGCCCGAAGCCAGATCAAACCCTCACCCGCAGGTCCCGCACACTCCACAGCACCCCGGCGGCCGCTGCGCCGCTGCCACGCATGCGCCGTGCGCCGTCCTTGCGTCTGCCCGAAAACCTTTCACGCGCTCCG
>RPOS01000141.1 GCA_003820635.1 Verrucomicrobiaceae bacterium
ACCCGCCGGCGTGCCGATCTGGTAACACTTGGTGCGGAAAATCGGGAGATTCAGCCGTTCCACCGCACCGCCCGGGCTCATGCCGAGGCTGGAACGCTCGTCCACGATCACGGCGATTTCCGGCCGGCAGGGTTCGAGGCGGTCCATCGACTTCTGATAGAAATCACCCAGTTTCCCCAGATGCCGCCAGATGGCCTCGTCCTTCAGCCAGCCCTGGCCATAAAGGTCCATCCACCATGCGCCGTCGCCACGGGCGAAGTTCCTGGCATGCAAGCCAGCGGTCTCGCGGAGATCGGCCAGACCCGGCTCGGATGTGCTGAGATGCGTGCGGGTGTCATCCTCCACGATCCAGAGTTTGCCATGCAGTTTCACGCTATCCACCGCAGCCATGAAGAAACCACCGCCGCCCGCGCTGCGGTCGAGATAACTCACCGGCGAGCAGACGGCATCAATGTGGGGTGAGGCCAGCAGGCGGCGCAGTGCCTCATCGGTGGCGTGTTTTTCCCTGAGCCATGCGCGGAAGGCCGGGGCGCGCCACGGGTTCGAAGCCCGGCATCCCGCCCTCCCACACGCCCACGTAAAACCACTCTGCGGTGGACTGGCCGCAGGTGTGATAGCCGAGCACGGCCTCCGGGCACTTCGTTTCCAGATGGCGCACGATGCGGCGGATGAATTCCCCGCGCGTCCCGCCGCCATGTTTCCGAGTGGATGCTGGGCATCGTGTTGACCGTTCCATCCTAGTGGACCATCCGCTCGTCCATCTGGCTGAAATCCGGCTCCTCACCGGGCTGGGGCCACGACACGGCGATGGGCAGGGAAACGATGTTCACGCCTTGTTTCCCGGCGAAATCGATCTGTTTGAGCTGGCCCTCCCTGAGCTGCGGCCCGGTGTCGAAATTCACGAAAACCGAAACCTGCGCGTTAGCCTGGCCGTTGATGTGGAGAACCGGGCCCGAAGACAGCTGCTTCACTTCCGCTTCCAATGCGAAGGCCGGGGCGGCGGCGTGAGCGCCCACCAGCAGGGCAAAGATGGCGGTTTTCAGGCGGGGCATATCATGGGCGGGATATGAATCGGCATCTTGGGGCGCGGGTTAATTGGCCCCCTGATACCGCAGCACCTGCGGGAATCTTGCAGCGTGGGCGTAAAAGGCATGCTGATGGATGACTCCGGCCCCGGTTGCGATAGCCCGCTTGGATCATCCAGGCGGCGGGCAGAAATGCCCGCGCCACTTTTTCACAACCGCATGGCGATGGCTCACGCCGGCACGGCGGCGGCCATGCGACGGAACTCGCGCATCATGGCGCGGGTTTCATCCTGCCACTGGTTGAGCGCCTCGCGGGAAAGCTGGACGCGCTCGGCGACGGCTTTCTCAAGCTCGTGATAGTTGGCGGTGAGTCGCTCGTGCATTTCGTGGATGGCATCGCTGGCGCGTTGGGCCGGGCCGGGACCTTGCTGGCGGAGTTCGGCAAGGTGTTTCTGGACCTTGATCCGGGCCTCGCGCATTTCGGCGAGGAGGATCTTGCTGTCGGGCACGCGGCGCAGGCCTTCGACGAGGCCGAGTTTCGAAAGCGTCCAGATCGTCCACTTGGAGGGATCCCACTGCCAGGGCTTCACGCCGTTGCGGTAGTCGTGCTGGAACTCGTGATGATAGTTGTGATAACCCTCGCCAAAGGTGAGGAAGGCCATGATCGCGCTGTCCCGGGCGCTGTGGCCGGAGGAATACGGCTGGCGGCCGATGGTGTGGCAGAGCGAGTTGATGAAGAAGGTGCAGTGCTGGGCCACCACGATGCGGGCGACACCGGCGATGAGGAATCCGCCAAGCGCACCGACCCATGGATCCATGCCATGATATGCGTTCCATGCATAACCAAGCACGGAGGGGATGATGAGGCCGACGACCAGGCCGATCCAGTGGACATACTTGTATTGCCACATGACGAGCTTGTCCTTGCGGAGGTCGTTGACGTTGTCCATCGGCGGCTCGGGGTTGAGCTTGAACATGAGCCAGCCGATGTGCGCCCACATGAAGCCCTTGGAAATGTCATAGGGATCCTCGTCGTGATCGACGTGCTTGTGATGGCGGCGGTGATCGGAGGCCCAGTCGAGGCAGGAGTTTTCAAAAGCACAGGCACCGAAGACCAGGGTGAAAAGACGCACCGGCATCTTGGCCTTGAACGATAGGTGGGAGAAAAGCCGGTGATAGCCCACGGTGATGCTCATCATGGTGGCCACCAGATAGAAGAAGAACATGCCGAACTGAAACCAGTCGAGGCCGAACTTGTAGAGGTAGATAGGCAGGCCGATGACGGCGATGAGGGCGGTGCCGATGAGGAAGGAACTGGTGATCCAGTTCACCCGGTCGAATGGAATGCGATACATAAACGGTGGTTGAGGTGTGAGAAAACCGGCTGGCACGGGGATGCTCTGGCGGGCCGGCAGGGCGGATGCTTATTCCATGTTTGATTTCGGCGCAACCCCCCTTTTTTTTGAAGGGCGGCAGGTTCCCTCTTGACAAGAGGGGCCCATTCGCGGATCAACCGCGCCCCGCCACAGTTGTGGAACCTGACCAACCAACCAAAAACATCGCATGCGAGGAGTGACTCTGAAGAAAGGCGAGCCCGTTGACCGCGCTCTGAAACGCCTGAAAACCAAGCTGGATAGCGAAGGCATCCTAGAGGAAATGCGCCGCCGCCGCGCATTTGAGACACCCACCGAGCGCAAGCAGCGCAAACTCCGTTCCGCCTCCAAGCGCAACAAGATCCGCTGGCGCTACTCGAACGCCCCGGCCGCCGCCGCTACCGAAGCCGCCGATTGATTTTCCAAGGTTCCACACACAGGGAAGAAAACGGGTGCCACACGGTGCCCGTTTTTTTGTGGGGTCATGGCTTCACGGCCATGAGGGCGAGGAACAGCGGGATTTCCTCCGCCGCGCGGTGCTCGGCCTTGCTGAAGGGGCCGGAGCCTTGGGAACGGCGGTGGCTGTAGAGTTCTTCGCAGCCGGTGACGGCCAGTCCGCCCGCGCCGATGGCGCTGAGCAATGCGGCGAGCGGCCGGTGGTGAAAGGCGGTTTGCTCGCCGGTGCCCTTGCCCGGATGCGTGGTGATGGGGATTTCCAGCGGCGTGCCGTAGCTTTCGATGCGGCGGTATTGGATTTTCTGGTCCGCGTCCCAGCCCCAGTGGGTTTTTCTGGGGATGCGGAAACACGGGTGCATGAAGACGAAGACCGCGCGTCCGGCCGGCTTGAGCGCGCGGCCAATGTTGGCAAACAGGGCCGCCGCATCCGGCACGTCGTGCACGGCCATCAGGCAGACCGCCGCGTCATGGCTGGCGTCCGCCCATGGGCCGGGCTGGCAGGCATCCGCGGTGACGAATGAAACGCGCGGGTCCTTGCCATGGCGGGATTTCGCTGCGGAAATCAGCCGCGGGCTGGCATCCACGCCGGTGAAGCGGCCGATGCCCGCGCCCAGCAGCGGCGCGACGAGCACGCCCTGGCCGCAACAGACGTCGATGATGGATTCGCCCGGCTGCGGGGCGAGCATCCGCAGCGCGGCGGGAAGGATGACATGCTGGTGGTAGTCCGAGCCGGATTCGCCGACGAGTTTGTCATACCATGCCGCCACGGGATCCCAGCCGCGGTCGGCGGAGGCCTGCTTGCCGGGTGGTGGTGGCGGTCCGGGTTTCCGCCCCTGCGCATGGCGGAACGGGCGGCGTGGCGGCTGCGGCATGGCGGCTTATTTTTTGCGGATGCGCCAGATTTCCACAATCTGGTTGCGCTCCGGGATGCGGCTGCTGAAACGATCCGTCTGGCCGAGATACACCGCCTGCACCTGCTGCGCCGGGCGTTTCACCGAGGAAAACAACTCGGCGGCGGCCGTGGCGCGGTCCGAGGAAAGCGTGCGGTTGTTGTCCACATTGCCAGTTTCCGATGCGTAACCGATGGCCAGCACAAGATCGCCATCCGGGATCTCCCCGATGAGATTGCGGATCATTTCCTGATCGGCGGGGGTCAGTTCGCTGGAGCCGGTGGCGAAGTTGAGCGTGTGGAGGACATTCGCGCCGAGGCTGGCACCGAGGCTGGAATAGGCGGTGGAAATCTCGGCATCCGACTGGCCTTCCAGTTTGCGCAGGCTGCGGAACAACTCGATGGCGGCGGGCAGCAGTTCGTCTTCCGAACTGGCGAAGAGCCTGGCCTTGGAAAGCTCGGCTTCGAGTTCCGTCACACGCGCCTCGAAGAAGTCCTTGGCGCGGCGGGTTTCCTCAAGTTGGCGCTGGAGATCGGCCATCTCGGTGGCGGATGCGCCCTGACCCTTTGCGGCAAGCTCCTCGCGCACGCTGGCGAGCTCTGCGGCGAGTGCGTCGCGCTGGGATTTCAAGCCCGCCAGATCGCGGCGGAGCAACTCCGCATCCGAGCCGTTCACCAGGGCGCGCTGGAGCTCGGCCTGCAGCCGCGCGCTCTCGGCGGCGAGACTCTGGCGGAGTTGCTCGGAACGGATGAGCTCGGCGCTTTTGGCGGAAATCTCGGCGTCCTTTTCCGCCAGCATCGTTTGGAAACTGCCGGCCAGCGCCACCATCGTATCGGCATCCTTCTTGAGCCGTGCGGCGATGTCCTCCATCGGCTCGGCACCTCCTTCCAGCGGCCGCAGGCCCATGGCGATGCGCTCGCGGTTGAGCTGGGTGCGCAGCGCGCTGGCCTCGGCCTGGAGCTCGTTGAGATCGGCGGAGTTGGCAGAGCCGCCCTTGTTTTCGCGCACGGTGATGACGATGAGCACGCCTAACAGCGCGATGATCACAAGCGCCAGCACCACACCCGGCGGCATCGTTTTCTTGGCGGCGGTGGCATCAGCCGCGGGCGGCTGCCTGACGCCCTCCGGGGCATCGTTGTGCGGGTTTTCAATAGGGGTGTTCTCCTCCGGCATGGCGCGGAGCTTGCCCGCGACCCCCGGCGGGTGTCAATCACCGCGGGACGAGCAGGCGGAGGAAATCCGCCGGTTGATCAAACAGGTAATCCGGCGATTGCGCCGCGAGCGACTCGCGGGAGTTGAAGCCCCAGCTGACGGCGGCGATGGGGATGCCGGCTTTTTGCGAAGCCTTCACGTCGCGCAGTTCATCACCGATGTAGAGCATTTCGTCGGACCGCAGCGAGAAGGTCTTGCGAATGGCCTTGAGGTGCTTGGCCTTGCCTGTGAGCTTGGAGGTTGAGGAGATGAAATCGAACGGCTCGCGCAGGCCGTGGGCGCGCAGGAAAAGATCCACGTTGGCAGGCACGTTGGATGTGAGAATGCCGAAACTCCGCACATGGCGGCGCAATTCCAGAATCACCTCCGCCATGCCATCGATCATTTTCAACTGCGTGATGTTGCCGCGCATCAGGCCGGTGCCGCGTGAAATGAGTGCGGGCACCCGGCGCTTCGGGATGCCCAGATGATCGAGCAATTGCTTCAAGGACAGGTGGCGCAGCGGCTCGAGTTCGTGCTCCTCCACCTGCCGGATGCCATAGTCCGGCGCGATCAGGTTGAAGATCCGCCGCGTCTCGCCCAGCGTGTCGGCGATGGTTCCGTCGAAATCGAAAACCAGTGTCTGGTGGATCATCGCTGGCGCATTTATCCGTTTCAGGTTCCTGCGGCCAGCACCAACTTCAGGCTTCTCAAAAAGCCGGGCACGGGCAAGTTAGCGCCATGCCGGACGCCGATTCCCCAGCCCTCCAGATCCTGCTCTACATCAGCGTGGGATTGCTGGCGGCCATCGCGCTGCTGTGCTGGCGGATTTCCCGGCGGCTCGCGCGCCTCGAACGGCGGCTCGGCACAGGTGCGGCCCACGCCGATGCCGACGCCGCGGCACCCACCGCCGCGGAAACCTCGGCCGGCGGTGCCTTCGAGACCTTCCTCAGTGAGAACCCGGCCCGGCGGGCTTTGCCGAAAGGCGAGCAGTTCGCTGCCTACCGGAAGTGGCGGCAGGAAAAAGGGCTCAACTGGTCGGGCTCCTGAGACATCTGCTGGCGCGCTGGTTGGTGCCTGCATTGTCGTGATGTTTCAGCCCGAGTCTTACCAAAGCGGAGCCACGGGACACCATCCGGCATCTTGGGAGCGGGTGACGTTGAGGCAGCCTTTGCCATCGCGGTCTTGCCCGGTTTCCCCGCGCAGCACCGGTGCCAGGCTGCGACCGTCCAGCGGGTGATCCTTGGGCAGGGTAGCACCGGAAAAATCCGCCAGCGTGGGCAGGATGTCGGTGATGTCGGTAAGCTCGCACTAGCCGCGGCCCGCGCTGCCAAGTTGTCTTCTGGCGCTGGCTGCCGCTGCGCAAGGAGCCCCTGCGGCCGGGTGCCGTGGGGTGGAAAAACCGGTGGATGGGTGAAAAAATAGCAACTGCCGGGGCCGGATTTGCGCGGACGAAGCGGCCTCCGTAGATCCTGTTGTAAAATTCCGCGGATTTTCTTTTTTCCATTGCAAGGACTGCTTCGGTTTGCATCCTCCCCGCGCCGCGGGACGCCCACAACGTCGCGCGGAATTGTCCCGTGATGGATCTCGCGGGCCACCCCACTTCTCCGCACTGCACCGCCCTTGCCATGGCAAACATTTTTCCCCGCTGGTCCAATCTGCTGCCCCTCAAAATCGCCGTCTGCGCCGGCTCTGCGGCGGCAGGTGTCGCCCTGGCCTTCGCCTACTACGCGACACCCAAGGCCCTGACGGTGGGCTACCAACCGGCGCAGCCCATTCCGTTCTCGCACAAGATCCACGTGGACCAGCTCGGTTTGGACTGCCGCTACTGCCACTCGTTTGTGGACGTTTCCGGCCACTCCAACGTGCCGACGAGCAGCACCTGTTGGAACTGCCACCAGCACGTCCAGCGGGACAGCCCGAAACTCGCGCCGCTGCACAAGTCGATGGATCCGGCCTATCCGGGCTACGACGGCAAGCCGATCGAGTGGGTGCGCATCCACAAGTCCCCGGATTTCGTGTATTTCAACCACGCGGCGCACGTGAACCGCGGCGTTTCCTGCCAGAGCTGCCACGGTGACGTGCACAAGATGGATGTCGTATGGCAGGACAAACCGCACTCGATGGGCTGGTGCCTTGAGTGCCACCGTGCACCGGAGAAATTCCTCCGCCCGCTGGAGGAGGTTTACAACTTCAGCTACGGCGATGCCGATGTGGTCAAATACACCAAGGACCAGGGCGTGAAGACCACCCAAGACCTCGGCCTCAAGCTCAAGGAGCAGTTCCAGGTGAAGCCCAAGGAAAGCTGCGCCACCTGCCACCATTGATCCCTTTCCTTTCCCCATTTTCTCCAAAATTTTCCGCAGTCAGACATGAGCAAGCGCACTTGGCACCACCCCGAAGTTCCGGCCGGCGAAACCACTGTTTCCTGGCGCAGCGCGGGCCAACTGGAGGACACGCCCGCCTTCCGCGAATGGCTGGAGCGCGAGTTCCCGCAAGGAGCCGCCGAAATGGCCAATGAATCCGAGATGGAGACCTCGCGCCGCTCGTTCCTCAAGCTGATGGGCGCATCCACGGCGCTCGCCGGATTCGGCATGGCCGCCTGCCGCCGCCCGGAAAGCTACATCGTCCCCTACACCAAGGCCCCCGAGTGGGTGATCCCGGGCAAGGCCACTTATTACGCCTCCGCCATGCCGCGCGCCACCGGTGCCACGCCGCTGGTGGTGACCACTTTCGAGGGCCG
>RPOS01000142.1 GCA_003820635.1 Verrucomicrobiaceae bacterium
GAGCCGTCCTTGCCGGTGAAGTGCTGGATTTCGCCGCGGGCGGCCTTGGCGTAGAGGCCTTTGACGTCGCGTTTTTCGCAGGCTTCGTAGGAGGCTTTGACGTAAACCTCGAAGAGGTCCTCGCCGAGCAGGCCGCGGGCGAGATCGCGCAGTTCGCCGCGCGGGGTGATGGCGGAGACGAAGGTGACGATGCCTTGGGAAACGAGGATTTTCGCAACTTCGGCAATGCGGCGGATGTTTTCGAGGCGGTCCTGGTCGGTGAAGCCGAGATTGGAATTGAGACCGCTGCGGATGTTGTCGCCATCGAGGATGGTGGTGAAGCGGCCCTGTTGGTGGAGGACGCGCTCGGCGGCATTGGCGATGGTGGACTTGCCGGAGCCGGAAAGCCCGCAGAGCCAGACGACGATGCCGCGCTGGCCGAGGAGTTTTTCCTTGTCCTGGCGGGAGAGGAAGCGGTGGAACTCGGGGTGGATGTGCATGGCTGGAGACTCAAGACTTCAAGACGCAAGACGCAAGAAAAGACGCCGGAAAGATGGTGATGGGTGAAAGCGCGGCCGGAATCGGAAGGCCGGAAGGTCATTCCAGCAGACGGCTGTGGAACACCTCGTAGATCCATTTCCGGGACCCGGCATGGATGCATGTGATCACCCGCCGGCCGTCGATGATCTCATACTCGAAGACCACCCTGTGGGAGCCGACGCGGAGGCGGTGATAACCCTCCAATTCGTCGGTGAGCGACTTGATGTCGCCCTGCTCCCGTGCGAGGCGCTTGATCGCAAGCCGGATGGCGTGGCGCGGTTTGGGTGCGAGGCAGCGCAGGTAATCCAGCACCTCGCCCTGGATGCGCACCGTGATCATAACGCGTCGAGCGCGGAGAGTTCGTGATAGACGGCAGTGCCTTCCCGGTGCTTGCGGATGGCCGCCATGGCCTTGGGGTCGGCGAGAAGCTCCATGGTTTCCGCGATGGCCTCCATGCGTTCGATCGAGACCAGCACGGCCACGGCGCGGCCCTGCTTGGTGATGGTCACCGGATGGTCGGCCGCTTCGTCCACCAGCGAGGAGAACTTCTGTTGTGCGGTCTTGATCGAGTAGGTATCGGCCATGCGGCAAATGTCAGCCGTTTTTTGCAGAAAGGGAAGACGGAATTGCGGCGTGGGCTGAAACTTCCGCGTCACCCGCCCTTGCCGATGGTGAAGGCGTCGAAACCGTGCGCCTTGAGGGTGGCGGTGGGGAGGATGGCGCGGCCGTCGAAGACAAAGGCGGGCTTGAGCATCAGTTCGTGGATGCGGGCGAAGTCGAGGTCGCGGAACTCGTCCCATTCGGTAAGGGCGACCAGCGCATGGGCGTCCTTGAGGGTGGCGTAGGGATCGAGGTGGATTTCGAGGTTGGACTCGATGAGGCTGGTGGGGACTTTGGCGTTGGCGAGATCGTGGCGGATGGTTTCGGGATCGACGCGCGGATCGTAGATGGAGAGGTGGGCGTGCTCGCGCAGCAGGTCGCGGCAGACGTGGATGGCGGGTGATTCGCGGGTGTCGTTGGTGTCCTTCTTGAAGGCGAAGCCGAGGATGGCGATGCGCTTGCCGTTGACGGTGTTGAACAGGGTGCGAACGATTTTCTCGACGAAGCGGGATTTCTGCCAGTCGTTGAGTTCCACGACCTGGCGCCAGTAATCGGCGACCTTGGGCAGGCCGAAGGATTCGCAGAGGTAAACGAGGTTGAGGATGTCCTTCTGGAAGCAGGAGCCGCCGAAGCCGACGGAGGACTTGAGGAACTTCGGGCCGATGCGCGAGTCGCTGCCGATGGCGCGTGCGACTTCATCGACATCGGCGCCGGTGGCCTCGCAGAGGGCGGAGATCGAGTTGATGGAGGAGATGCGCTGGGCGAGGAAGGCGTTGGCGACGAGTTTGGAAAGTTCGGACGACCAGAGGTTGGTGGTGATGATGCGTTCGCGCGGGATCCAGCGGGCGTAGATGGAAACGAGGGACTCGACCGCGGAGCTGCCGGCGGCGTCTTGCTCGCCGCCGATGAGGATGCGGTCCGGGTTTTCGAGGTCGGCGATGGCGGTGCCCTCGGCCAGGAATTCGGGGTTGGAAAGCACCTCGAAGGAGGCGTCCGGCGAGGAATTGGCGGCGAGGATGGTGCGGATGGCGCTGGCGGTTTTAACCGGGATGGTGCTCTTTTCGACGATGATCTTGTGGCCCTCCGATACCTCCGCGATGAGGCGGGCGGCGGACTCCACGTAGCGGAGGTCGGCCGCGCGCCCGGCACCGATCCCGTAGGACTTGGTGGGTGTGCCCACCGAGACGAAGATCAGGTCGGCGGCGGCGATGGCGGAGCGGATGTCGGTGGTGAAGTGCAGGTTGCGGCCGCGCGCGCAGGTGACCACGGCATCGAGGCCGGGCTCATAGACCGGCAGCTCATCGGAGTTCCAGGCTTCGATGCGCTGTTCATTCATGTCGCAGACGGTGACCTGGATGTCGGGGCACTTGGCGGCGATCATGGCCATGGTGGGGCCGCCGACATAGCCGGCGCCGAGGCAGCAGATGGATTGGATGGGCATGGGAAGTGGAAACTCGGGAGTCAGAAGCGGGTGTTTGGTGACAGTGTGAGGCGCGTGCGGAAGCGCCGCCGCCGGCCCCCTGTATGAGGGGCGGCGGGTGTCATGGCGAGGCGGAAATGCGACCGCTCGAAGACGTGGCGGGGGAGGAACCGGCCGAGGGACGGTGGTGCTACAACATGGAAGCGAACTCCTCAATGGAAGCCGCCTCAAGAGAGGCGCGATGCAGGCGAAGCAGGTGCTCTTCGTCATGAATCGCGGTGATGGCCCCAACCAATCCGGACGGAACGTGCCCCAAACGCACCCGCAGGTTTTCAATGAGCAGTTTCTGGAGACCTTCCTGACGACCTTCCTGACGACCTTCCTGGCGGCCTTCCTGGCGATATTGTTGAGCAAGGGTCATGGCGGTATGTTGAATTTCAGGGTTGGTGACGGTGATCACCTTATGATCGAAGGCGGCTTTGTCAACGTCGGCATCCAGGATATAGCGGATGAGCAGTTCGATGATTTCCCGTGGCACCCGCAGGAACAGCGATTCATCCCACACGGCGTCCGAGAGCAGTTTTTCGATTCGTTCGGCCTTCATCACGCGCAGGGTCAGGATGCCTGCGGGGGTGCCGCGGATGGCTTCGAATTCGAGACCGGCGAGCTGGACGAGACGGAAGGTGAAATCCGGGAAATGACCGGAGAGTTCGGCGGCGTGCGCTTCCGGAATATCGAGCAGGGAGGCGAAGCGCGGCGAGATTTGCCATAACTCGGCATTCTGGGCGAGCACCACAGGGAGAATCACCGGGAGGCGTTGGTGCTGGGGATGGGATTTGCGCCAGGCTTCCCAGATGCGCACTTGATAGCGCAGCAAGCGCAGTCCGATCCATGGATCCGGGGAGAGCTGATGTTCGAAGAGCAGATAAACGAAGCTCCCGGCCCCGCCGAGTGTTGCGGAAAAGAGCAGGTCGCTCTCGCTGTGGCGATAGTGCGAGTCCACGAACGATCCCGGCTCCAGACGCAGGCTGTCCCAGTCGATGGCGGAGGAGAGTGCGGTGGGGATTTCCCAGCGGAGAAAGGCGGCGGCGGTGGTGGGGTCGCCAAAGGCGCTCTTGAAGAGTTTGTCGTGAGGCTGGTGAAGCGCTTCGTCGGACATGGTGGCCAATGCCTATCCTTGTGGCATGGACAGGGCAAGCGACCATCGCGGCATCGCAGCATCACGCGTGCGCCTCAATTCCGCGCGATATCCCGGATGAGATGCCAGAGGAAGAGCGAGTTGTAGGTGAAGTAGCGTTTGAAAAGCCGGCGCGGTTCCATGGCGAGGCGGTAGGCCCATTCGAGGCCGATTTTCTGGAGCATGGGTGGCGATTGTTTCACCTCGCCGGCGTGGAAGGCGAAGGCCGCGCCGATGCCGAAATAAACGCCTGGCGGCAGGCGGTCCTTGTTTCGGGCGATCCAGTGTTCCTGTTTCGGGCAGCCGAGGCCGACCCAGATCAGGTTAGCGCCGGAGGAACGGATCATCCCGCAGACGCGGTCGAATTCGTCCGGCGGCCACTCGCCAAAGGGCGGCGAATGCATGCCGGCGATCGCTGCGCCGGGAAAACGCGCTGCGAAGACCTCGCGGAGCTTGTCGAGCGTGGACTGTCTGCCGCCTAACAGGAAATGCCTGAATTCCGCCCGGCCCTGTGTGGCCTTGAGGGTTTCGAGCATCAGGGTCGGGCCATAGACGCGATCGGGAATCCGTCGTTCCGGGGGCAGTTGCCGGTTGAGTGCCCAGACCAGCGGCATGCCGTCGGGGACGATCAGGTCGAAGCGGCGCATCGTTTCCCCGAAGGCCGCGTCGCTGCGGGCGAGCGCAGCGACGTGGGTGTTGGCGGCCTCGACGGCGTAGGCGCGGTCTGCATCCGCTGCGTGTGTTAGAATCCACTCCACTGCGCCCTCATAGGTGGTGGCGGCAACGGGCAGGCCGATGACGGGGAGGGTGTGCATGGGGTAAATGCTGAAACGCTGAAACGCTGAAACGCTGAAATGCTGAAATGCTGAAATGCTGAGACATCTGGCCGAAGGCGACCGAAACATTGGCTTGCTCACACCCGGCAAAACGGTTCCACGGCGCGCAGGTCCGGCGTGTTGGCGACGGCAGCGTCGCGGGCGGAGGACTCGGTAAACAAATAGAGCGCATAGCCGCCGTAGCCGCCGCCGCAGTATTTGCGGGCGATGGAGCCTTTGAGCTCCGGCAGCGGTGCCATGCCTTCGTCGAGCTGGCTGCCATGATAGAGGTTCACGGCTTCGGCGAGTTTGGCGATGTCGGCCTGCAGCACGCCTGCGCGGGCGATGCGGGCGCTTTGCGCGATGCGGCCATAGTCGCGCGGGTGGTCGGCCACGCCCGGTGTGTCGTGGCTGGTGCCGGTCCAGTAGATGGCCATCCGGCCGATGAGAAAGTCGCCGTTGTGCTTGAAGTCGAGCACGGGCATTTGGCCTGAACGCCAGACGCAGAGGCCGGTTTCACGGATCACCGCGGGGTCCTGCCAGCCGACGCCAAGATCGATTTCGGAATCCACGCCATCGCGGCCGTTGAGCAAGGCCCAGGCGCCACTGCCGCCGAGGCCGGCTTGTTTTTCATAAGGCCACTCGCGCAGCGAAACGAGCGGCGAGACCGCGCAGTTGACGACGAACTCGCCGGGGCGGGCGAAGCGCGGCACGTCGAGCCAGCCGCCGGCGAAGTCCACCCGCAGCGGGGCCTCGGTGGGTGCCTGCACCCAGCGCACGATCGATGAGGTCGAGACCGGCTCGAAGCGCGGCGGGGTCTTGGGCAGGATGGTGTATCTCGCGCCAACCTTGGCACATAACTCGCGTTTCACATCGCCGTATTTGTCGTCCTCGGTGACGATGAGAAAGTCGGGTCGGATGCGCAGGAAATCGTCCTCGAAGTCGAGCCCTTCCTTGTGGCCGTGGGTGATGATCACCTCGTCGATCATGCGCAGGCCCAGCAACAGCGCCTGCTTGTGCTCGTCTGGAATCGACGGCTTGCGGCGCTTGTGGTGCCACAGCACCTCGGCGGAGGCGAAGGAGACAATGAGATAATCACCGAGCGCGCGCGCCTCCTCGAAGAACTGGAGGTGGCCGGCGTGGAGGATGTCATAACATCCGGAAACGAAGACTTTTTTCATGGGTAAAGACACAAGACTTGAAGACACAAGACGCAAGAATAGAGGGACGGAAGTATGGTTGTCGCGTTTGCGGATTGGCTTGCTGGAGGTGGGGTTTTGGCGATCAGTAATGATAGCGTGCCTGGGCGAAGAGGATGCGGTCGTCCTTCACGCGATAGACGAGGCGGTGTTCCTGGGTGATGCGGCGTGACCAAATTCCCGGACCAAGATGAGGCAGCGGTTCGGGTTTGCCGATTCCGGCGAATGGATCGCGCCGGATCGCCTCGATCAATTCCAGAATCCGCAGTGCCGTCTTGCGTTCGGTAGCGTACCAATGTGCCAAATCCTCGAGGAAATCGCGGTCAAAAACAAGGCTGCGGGCCGTGGGATTCATCGGGCACCGGTCTTTGCCGCCAGGGCATCCACGGCAAGTGGCAGGCCTTCACCTTGTTCGAGACGTTGGAGCGCGGCAAGCAGTCGCCGGGCATTGGCGGGCGAACGAAGCAGGTGGGCGGTTTCCACCATGCCCTCCCATTCTCCGGCGGGAACCATGACCATCGACTCGTGGCCGCGGCGGTCGATGGTGACAGGTTCACGGCTGGAGACTGCTTGGTCCCAGATGCCCGCCAGTCGGTCACGGGCTTCGGTGTAGGAAATCGTGGGCATGTGATCATGAAAACACGAACAGGTTTCCTGTCCAGAAGATTCTGTCTGATCGGCTCACTCCTTGGACACGGACACGTGGTGGCCGTGGGCCTTGAGCAGGGCGTGGCGTTTGGCTTCCTCCAGGTCTGAGGCGACCATTTCCGCGCACATTTCCTCGACGGTGATCTCGGGTTTCCAGCCGAGTTTTTCCATCGCCTTGGAAGGATCGCCGAGCAGGGTTTCGACCTCCGCCGGGCGGAAGTAGCGCGGATCGACGCGCACGATGGTGTCGCCGGGTTTGACCGCCGGAGCCTTGGCGGGATCGACCGCATGGACGGTGGCGGTTTCATCGACGCCATCGCCGTGGAACTCCAGCGTGATGCCGGCCTCGGCGGCGGCCATGCGGATGAATTCCCTGACCGAAATCTGCTTGCCGGTGGCGATGACGAAATCCTCGGCCTGTTCCTGCTGGAGCATCATCCACTGCATGCGGACATAGTCCTTCGCGTGGCCCCAGTCGCGCAGCGAGTCGATGTTGCCGAGGAAGAGGCAGGATTCGACGCCTTGGGCGATGTTGGCGATGCCGCGGGTGATCTTGCGGGTGACGAAGGTTTCGCCGCGGCGTGGCGACTCGTGGTTGAAGAGGATGCCGTTGCAGGCATACATGCCGTAGGCCTCGCGGTAGTTCACCGTGATCCAATAGGCATACATCTTGGCCACCGCATAGGGCGAGCGCGGGTGGAAGGGCGTCTTCTCGGTTTGCGGGATTTCCTGCACCAAACCATACAACTCCGAAGTGGACGCCTGATAGTAACGCGTCGTTTTCTCCAGCCCGAGGAAACGGATCGCCTCGAGCAAACGCAGCGCGCCGAGCGCATCGACGTCCGCGGTGTATTCCGGAGCCTCGAAGGAGACGGCAACATGCGACTGCGCGCCGAGGTTGTAAACTTCGTCCGGCCGTACCTCGCTGAGGATGCGGGTGAGATTGGAGCTGTCTGTTAGATCACCGTAGTGCAGGCGGAAGCGTGAGTTCTCGACATGCGGGTCCTCGTAGATGTGGTCCACGCGCTGGGTGTTGAAGAGCGAGGCGCGGCGCTTGATGCCGTGGACCTCGTAGCCCTTTTCGAGGAGGAACTCCGCGAGGTAGGAACCGTCTTGGCCGGTGATGCCGGTGATGAGTGCTTTTTTCATGTGTGGATGGA
>RPOS01000143.1 GCA_003820635.1 Verrucomicrobiaceae bacterium
GCCGATGGCGCCTATCTGTTAGTCCGGATGCAGAATGAAAACCATCCGAACCTCGCCGAAGCCCGCCGCCTGCTATCATGGAACGGCGGCGGCGCGAACAGCTCCGGCCGCGGCATCGCCAACATCGACACCCAGGGCAACGTCCACCCCGACCAGTTCTGGCAGGACATCACGCTCGGCAACGTCAAGCGCATGCCATTCTCCGAAATCTGGGAGGGCAACAACCCGGACTCCGCCGGCATCCTCAAATCAATCCGCTCGATCGGCCTGCTTTCGCAGGAAGAACGCCAGTCCCGCATGACCGGACCCTGCGCCGATTGCAAATGGTTCTCCATCTGCGGCGGCGGCTTCCGCACCCGCGCCGCCTTCTGCAACGATGGCCACCTCTGGGGCTCCGATCCCGGCTGCTACCTCAAGGATGAGGAGCGCCTCGAAGCCTGCGCCGTCGCGTGATCCTACAAAGCCAAATCCACGGACTGCCCCGCCCTCTGCGACCCACTCCCGGGGTCGGATGATCCTGTTGATCAGGTTCCCCGGGTGTTCGTCTCTATCGCTCCTCGACCCGCGGCTGATTTCTCAGATCCCTGTCGGGGTCAAGACGCCAAATTTCAATCCTCAAAGGCATTGGCCTTCAGCCGGGCGGACCGCCAGTTGGATCGCGCGGTTGCCGCTCGCTTGCTGGTCCCGGCCTAAACTCTCGCGATGTTGCTGATGATTTCCACTGTGCCTCTTTTCAAGAGGTCAGAGCAGGCATGGTTCGAACAGGAAACCCTGATGAAACCCGATCCTCGGTTTCCAGCGTGGTCGCGCCACGAATACCAGGTGGCCATACAAGTCCGAAAGGAACTGCGGGAGATCCTCGACATGGTTCCATGATCCCCATTTTCCGGCACAGAGCCTGCTTTTCATTGCATTGCCCGGAATCGGCGCGAAACTGCCGCCGCTGATGCACTCGCAGGACGACATTCACTACGCACTCGAAACCACCCGCGTCTTGCGCGAGCCGGACCGGCGCATCCAGACATTCGGCGAGACGCGCTTCGAGTTCCAGCTCATCAGTGAGTTGATGGACCGCGCGGGAGAAGTCCGCATCCGCACCGGTGAGGTGGAGGCACAGCGGCCGCGCATCCTGCGGCCCGAGGCTTTCCGCGAGATCGAGTTGGAGGGCTTCAATCCGACCGCCCGCGCCCGCTTTGACAAGATGGTGGAAAAATTCCGCGCCGAGGGCAAAGACCTGGCCTTCCTGCAATACGGTTTCCAGTTCCGCCGCGGCGAGGTGCATGAGGAAATCGTCCACGAGAGCATCGACTCCGTGCGCGAGCGTGTGCTCGACGAGATCCGCCAGACCGGCAATCCCTCCCGCGCCGTCATCGAGGGTGTCGATGACGCATGGGAAATCTGCATCCTCAAGTTTTCCTTCGACATGATCCTGCGCTCGCATGAAATCAACGCCTTCGATTTCAAGCGCCGCGGGCTGATCTGATCCACTGAGTTTCCCCGGCCCATGAGTCTCTGGACGCTCGTCAAGATCTTCGCCGCCCTCTGCGTGATGGCCGTCATGGCCCTCACCGCCATGCTCGCCTATCACGTGACCATCGCGCCCCTCGGCGGGGTTTTCGAGAAGATCATCCCGGACCCCGTGCGCATCGTTCCCGGCCAATCGGATGACGAGTTGGCGAAAATGCTCGAATCACCGGAAATGCCCGACATCAATCCCGGCGAGAAAGCATTCCAAAAAGCACACGAGCTGCTTGCGCTCGGCAGGATTCCCGAGGCCCGGGAAAAGCTCACCGCCATCGTCAACGTCTTTCCCGGTTCGTCCACCGCGCCCACCGCGCGGCGCATCGTCGGCGAGATCAATCTCGATGAAATCCTTGCCGCCTCGCACATGGAGGGCAAACAAATCCATGTCGTGAAACGCGGCGAATCCCTGTTGGGCATTGCGGCCAAATACAACACCACCATCGATTGCATCATGCATCTCAACTCGATGATGGAAATGCCGCGCATCCAGCCGGGCGACGAACTCGTCGTCATGCCGCTGGATTTCCGCCTGCTCATCGAGCCGCGCCGCAAGTCGGTCTCGCTGTGGCAAGGCGGGCGATTCGTCCGCGAGTATCCGGTCCTGCATTTCGACGCATCGGCCACACAACCGAGGCGCGCCGTCATCAACTCGAAAGCCGCGGAGCTCGACGGCCGCCGCGTGCTGCCGCAGTCGAAGGAATACCGCGCCGCCGAAAAGGTGATCCTCATCGACAAGCCGGCGCTGCAGATCCGCAGCTGGGACGGCGGCGAGGAAAAACCCGCTGGCGGCATCTTGCTGCGGCCGGAGGACATGGAGGAAATCGCCCTGCTCACCCGCACCGGCAACGAGGTGGAAATCCGTTAGGACGCGCATGGCTTTCCAACTTGTCAGCGATTACCAGCCGGAGGGCGACCAGGCGCAGGCGATCGCCAAGCTGGCCAAATCCCTGGAGGCCGGCAACCGCCACCAGACGCTGCTCGGCGTCACCGGCTCCGGCAAAACCTTCACCATGGCCAATTTGATCGCGCGCCACGGCAGGCCGACGCTGATCATGAGTCATAACAAAACCCTCGCGGCCCAGTTATACTCGGAATTCAAGAACTTCTTCCCCCACAACGCGGTGGAGTATTTCGTTTCCTACTTCGATTACTATCAGCCGGAAGCCTACATCCCGCGCAGCGACACCTACATCGAGAAGGACTCCGCCATCAACGAGGAGATCGAGCGGCTGCGGCTCAGCACGATGGGCTCGCTGCTCACGCGGCAGGACACCATCGTCGTCGCCTCCGTTTCCTGCATCTATGGCTTGGGATCTCCGGAGGATTACGAAAACATGATGGTGCCGGTGTGGGCTGGCCAGAAGCTGACCCGCGAGGAATTCCTCAACTCGCTCGTCGGCATGCTTTTCGAGCGCAACGACATCCAGTTCGGCCGGGGAAAATTCCGCGTCCGCGGCGATGTGGTGGAGGTCCATCCCGCCTATCTCGATGAAACGGCGATCCGGGTGGAGTTTTTCGATGACGTGGTGGAGCGCATCTCCAGCATCCACACGCTCACCGGCAAACAGATCGAACGCCTCGAAAGCCACACGTTTTTCCCTGCGAAACAATTCGTCACGCCCGGAGACAAGATGAAGCGTGCGGCCATTGCCATCCGCGCCGAACTCGAAGCGCGGGTGGCGGACTTGGAAAAGCACAACAAACTGCTCGAAGCCCAGCGGCTCAAAATGCGCACGGAATACGATCTCGAAATGATGGCCGAGATGGGATTTTGCCAAGGCATCGAAAACTACTCGCGCCACATCACCGGCCGCGATCCCGGCGCGCGTCCTTACACGCTGCTGGATTTCTTCCCGCGCGATTTCCTGCTCATGATCGATGAAAGCCACGCCACCATCCCGCAGATCGGCGGCATGTATGAGGGCGACAAGAGCCGCAAGACGGTGCTCGTGGAGCACGGTTTCCGCCTGCCCAGCGCGCTCGACAACCGGCCGCTGCGCTTCGAGGAGTTCATGCAGATGACCGGCCAGCGGCTCTACGTTTCGGCCACGCCGGGCCCCTTCGAAATCGCCAACTCACGCCCTGAAAACAAAACCTACATCCCGGTCGTCACCAAGGATGCGTCCGGCAGGCCCATTCCCGCGGCCATGCGCAAGCTCAAGGTGAAACCCAGCGGCAATGACGAAGCGGTGGAAAATTTCGATCCCACCAGGCGCGGCACGCCGCTCGTCGTCGAGCAGATCATCCGCCCCACCGGACTGCTCGATCCGGTGATCACCCTGCGCCCGCTCAAGGGCCAGATCGATGAAACCATCGAGCTCTGCCGCCAGCGCGTCGAGCGCCACGAGCGCGTGCTGGTCACCACCCTCACCAAGAAAACCGCCGAGGACCTCAGCGAGTATCTCAAGGGCGTGGGTCTCAAGGTGCGCTACATCCATGCCGATATCGACGCCGTGGAGCGCGTGGAAATCCTACGCCAACTGCGCGCCGCCACCGTGGATGTGCTGGTGGGCATCAACCTGCTGCGCGAAGGGCTCGACCTGCCGGAAGTCTCGCTGGTTTGCATCCTGGATGCCGACAAGGAGGGCTTCCTGCGCAATGAAACCTCGCTGATCCAGACCGCCGGCCGCGCCGCCCGCCACATCAGCGGCGAGTGCGTGCTGTTCTGTGATGTGGTGACGGACTCGATCCAGTCCCTGCTCGATGTTTCCAAGCACCGCCGCAGCCGCCAGCAGGCATACAACGAACAGCATGGAATCACCCCGCAGGGCGTGAAACGCGCGCTGCAACAAAGCCTGCACACCCACGAATACGAACTCGAACAGGCCGATACCCTCAACCGCTCGCTGGTGGCCGATGATGTGGAAACTTATGACAAGATCCGCGTCATCGCCGAGCTTGAGGAGGAAATGCGCGAGGCCTCATCGCGTTTGGAATTCGAGCGCGCCGCCCACCTGCGCGATCAAATCGCCGCTTTGAAGAATCCGCCAGCTGCAGCTGGGCGCAAGCCGGTGAAATATCCTGCGGGAAAAAGCCGCCGCGGCAAACGAGCATCTTCTTGACCACAGATGCCGCCCGCCCCAAGGCTCGCCGCGTGATCACCGTCAAGCCAGACCGCCCATATTTCGATGCCTGGCTGCGCCGCACCAGCCGCCAGTTCGCAGTGAGCGGCCGGCTCAGCCAGACGGCGGTGGTGCTTGCCAGCGAAAACGGCGGGACCGCCGACGAGTGGAGCACGCGACTGCGCACCCTGTTGGAAGGCGGCGAGGTTCCATCGCTGGAATTGCTGACAAGAATCGACGCGCTGCTGGCCGGCCCTTCACCGGCCCGCGCGGATGATACGGCCCAGGGGTCGCTTTTCCCATAAGCATGGTTTGGGAACAGCGCCCGGAAAGAACCCGTGGGAAGGGTCCCAGAAAAAAGATATGTTTTAACGATATGTTTTTTGTTGCCGGATAGATGATTCATGGCAATCGTGCTGATAGTAAAACTCGATTGCCAGTCAGGATTTTGGCATATGAGTGCATTCCCCCTCGATCCATGCACAGACTGCCATCCAGTTCCGCAATCCGCCGCATCCGCCTCGCGGCACTGTTGCTCGGTGCCATATGCCTGATCACCCCGGCCGCCGCCGGCGTGCTGGTTTACTCGATTATGAACGGCGACAAGGAACTGGCCATGATGGGCACCGCCATGATCATCCTCGTCGGGCTGGTGGTGTTGATGCAGTGGGTGATCGCCACCCGGGCGACCTGCCCTCTGTGTCTTGCTCCGGTGCTCAGTGCCAGGGGCTGCGTAAAACACCGCAACGCGCGGACTTTTCTAGGCAGCCACCGCATCCGGGTCGCGCTGGCCGTTTTATTCAGGAACCAGTTCCGCTGCCCCTTCTGCGGCGAGCCCACCGTCTTGAAGGTGCGCGAGCGGAAAACCCGGTGACCGATTCGGGGGGTTGACAGGGCCTGCTGATTGGGCTGAGTTCCGGCCATGCGATTCATTTCGAAATCCCTGCGATCCATCGCCCCGCACGCGGCCGGGCTGGCTCTTGCGTTTTCCATCACTGCCCGCGCCGAAACCACCATGCCCGAAACTCCGCCCGACGTCCAAGCCGCCCCCGCAGATGCCCAGAAGACCGCCTCCGGTCTTGCCTCGAAAGTCCTGCAAGCCGGCAAGGGCGACAAGAAACCCGCCGCCGCGGATACCGTGACCGTCCATTACTCCGGTTGGACGACCGACGGCAAACTCTTCGACAGCTCGGTGAAGCGCGGCCAGCCCGCCAGTTTTCCGCTCAATGGCGTGATCAAGGGCTGGACGGAAGGCCTGCAGCTCATGGTGGAGGGCGAGAAACGCCGCTTCTGGATCCCCGCAAACCTCGCCTATGGCGAAAATCCCGGCGGCGGTCGCCCCGGCGGCACACTGGTTTTCGATGTGGAACTGCTCGACATCAAGGCCGCGCCCAAGCCGCCGGCCGTGCCGGAAGATGTGGCTGCCGCCCCGGAAAGCGCGGAAAAAACCGCCTCCGGCATCGCCTCGCGCGTCCTGACCAAGGGGACCGGCACCGTGCATCCCAAGGCCACCGACCAAGTGAAGGTCCACTACTCCGGCTGGACGACCGACGGCAAACTCTTCGACAGCTCCGTGATGCGCGATGAAGCGATTGTCTTCCCGCTCAACCGCGTGATTCCCGGTTGGACGGAAGGCGTGCAATTGATGGTGGAGGGCGAGAAGCGCCGGCTGTGGATCCCCGCCAAGCTCGCTTATGGCGACAGTCCGCCTGCCGGCGCGCCGGCCGGCACGCTGGTGTTTGACGTCGAGCTTTTGGAAATCGTCAAATGACATCCTGCGGGCGCAACGTACTGCTGGCGGCCGCAGCCGCGTGCGCCCTTGTGGCCTGCGCGGCTCCGGTCGGCAAAACACCGCCCCCGGCCCCGGCCGCACCGGAGGTGAAAAGCCCCCAATCCGTGAAACCCGCCGCGCCGGTTCCCGCCGGGGTGGTTTCCACCATTTCACTGGAGCGGTTTTTTGAACTCCACCAGTCCGGCAAGGCATGGGTCTTGGATGCCAGGCCGGCATTCATCTTCAATTTCGGCCACGTGCCGGGTGCGATCAATGTCCCGAAAAACCGTGCCGGCGCGGTGATCTCGCAGCGCCAGAGTGAAATCAAAAGCGCGCTGGCCGCAGGCAAGACCCTCGTCGTCTATTGCTCCAGCGCGACCTGCCCGGACGCCCAAGCCGTGGCCATGCACCTTGCCAGCTCAGGTTACTCCGCCAGCGTCTTCACCGGCGGCTGGGATGCCTGGAAGGAAGCCGGCATGCCCGTTGAATAATCACACCAACCTCACCACCAATGTCCTCATTTTCCAACGTCACTGTTGATGCCAAGGCCAACGTCTATTTCGATGGCAAGGTCGTTTCCCACACCGTGCATTTTGCCGACGCCACCAAGAAGACCCTCGGGCTCATTTATCCCGGGAAATTCCATTTCGGCACCGCCGCACCCGAGCGGATGGAAATCATCGCCGGCTCCTGCGAGGTGATTCTCGACGGCACTGCGGACGTGATCCCCGTGGAGGCCGGCTCGTCCTTCGACGTCGCCGGAAACAGCGGCTTCACCATCACGGTGGCCGATGGCATCTGCGAATACATCTGCTCGTTCCTGCCTGCCTGATGGCCCGCCTTGCCACGCCGTGGACAACCGCCTGCGCAGCGCTTGCAACGGCTCTGCTCACATCGTGCGGCCTGCGGCTTCCGGTTGAAAAAGCACAAGAGCTCCAGCGCGTGGAGGTGGGCATCAACTCGCCGGCCACGCCGCAGCGGCACCGCGATCCCGACCTGCTCGTCTGGCTCATCGCCGACAGTTATCACACCGGCCTGGTCGTTCCCTATGACTGGTTGCTGGAATCCGGCTTCGTGCCGCCCGC
>RPOS01000144.1 GCA_003820635.1 Verrucomicrobiaceae bacterium
TGCCCTCCGGCCCTCCCACCGCCGTGCCGATCTACGATGCGGCGCGCGATGCCGGCACGCTGGTGGTCAGCAACCTGCCGCCCGCAGGCGAGGGGCAGGTTTATAACCTCTGGGTCATCACCACTATCGGCGCGCGGCCCGTTTACATCGGCAGCCTGCCGGAAAGCAGTGCCGCGGGTGCCGATTCGTTCGACTTCAGCCTCGGTTCCTCGATGGTCCTGCCTGCGGGTTTCCTGCTGACGCTGGACCCGGCCAACTCTCCCGCCCATCCCACGGAAGCCAACACCGTCTTGCAGGGCCCTGCGGCGCGGTGAAAGTTCAACTTTCTCCCGGCTTCCGCAGCGGCGGGCGCTCCGGCTCGGGGATGTTTTTGGAAACGGCCTCCACGCCGCTTTCATCAATCAACCAGCGCAGGTGCAGATCCGGCAGCGGCGCGGCCAGCGAGAGTTTGCCGTCGCGCTCCAAGCGGCGCAGCATCACCCGCAGGATGGCAAAGGCGGTGTCGCCCAGATCGCCATCGTCGCGGTTGCGGTGGATGCGTTTTTCCAGATCCGTCTGGGCGAAGCGGGCCAGCATGCCACCCTGTGCGAGATCGATGAGGTGGGCGATTTCCACGCCGTAGCCGGTGGGAAAGGGCAGGCATTCCAGCACGTTGCGGCGCGCGGCGTATTCTCCGGCCAGCGGTTGCAGGATCCCGGCCAGCTCCGGATAGAACAACGAAATCATCGGCCTCACCAGAATCTCGGAAACCCGTCCGCCGCCGCTGGCGTGCGTGGCATCGCCGCTGGCCAGCGGGCGCTCGTAGTAGGCCTTCACATAGTCGAGCTGCGGATTTTCCAGCAGCGGGCCCGCCAGTCCCGTCACGAAGCCCGGATGGAAGTTGGCGATGTCGCCGTCGATGTAACAGATGATGGATCCTTGGGCGGCATGCAGCGCCTTCCACAGGTTCTCGCCCTTGCCGGTGTGGGGCCCCGTTTCCGGGGCGATTTCCGCGGACTGGAAAACCCGCGCTCCGGCCGCGGCGGCGAGTTGCCGCGTGCCATCGGTGGAGCCGGAGTCGATCACCAGGATTTCATCCACCAGCGGCACGCGCTCCATGAGTTCCGCGCGGATGGTGCCGACGATTCCGGCGATGGTTTCCGCCTCGTTGAGCGTGGGGATGCAGACCGAAATGGATTGCCCGGCGGCATGCTTGAGCCCGCACAAATGGCGGGCATCGGCGAACTGCGTGTGGTGGAAGCGCTGCATGGGATGGAAGCGGGCGGCAACCGGAAACATCCCGCCATTGCCGCATGGCGATCAATTATCCGCCAGCCCGCGGACTGGCAAGGCGCACTTCCTCACCGGTGCCCGCAGTGGCGGTATGGAGACGCTCCGGTTGATTTGGCAGAGCGGTTGGTACCCGTCTGCAGCGCAGGGCCGACGCATCTAAAAATCCAAGAGGCGCAGGAGGTATGCGTGATCCCATGAAGCATTGAGCTGCTTGCCCTTGATTCCGCGTTTCTTGGTTTTGTCCCGATTGAGCAGGTTCATGGTCATTCGACGCAGTGTGGCGAGATTTTCCGCGACGTAGCCGGTGCGAGTGCGGCTGTCGTCCTCGCGCATGACCACGTCGAGCACCCAGTGGCAGGCCATGCGCGGTGGGACTGGCTTCGCGTGGCGGATGACTTCCTCGTCGAGGAAGGCTTTCACTTCTTCATGCGCCGTCTCGTGGTTGTGGGCATCCGCTTCGATGATCTCGCGCGCGATCTTCTTCTGGCAGCCCATGGCGTCGGTGGTCACGCTGCAACCCGAGAGTTCCAGGGCTCGCAGCAGTTCGGGCACGGCGGTGATTTCGTTGCTCTTGTCGGCCATTTTGAACTGGCCGAGCACCAGTCGGTTGGACTCGGCCCAGGCGCTGACGATGTTACGGATGTCGCCATCACCATCGCGGGCGCGGCGCAGGGCTTTGCCGTCCAGCGCAACCGCTTCGCGGTGGATGGCTTCGCGAAGACTCTCGGTCCAGCGCATGAATCACTCGCGGAACGACACCGGATAAAGCCGCACAAAGAGTCTGTTGAAGGTATCGTGACCCGGGATTCCGTTAGGCAACCGCAGCAAAGTCGCGAACCATTCGCGCTTGGCTTTGCCAAAATCTTCCATGTCATAAACGACTCGCCGTCGCAAAGTAGCGTGCAAATAGCGATGACCAGAAGGTCCACCAGTTCGTGGTCCTTGGTGCGGTTGATTCGCGGGTCGGGGAGTTCCTTGAGGTGTTCCATCAAGCTGGCGTGGGGATGATGCGCGTCAGGCATCTACGCCATCTACATGTGCAAAAATCGCAACAGGACAAAATGTCACACCTGTGAGGGTTTTTATCCGTCTATTTTGATGCGTCGGCCCTGCCCTCCTTCCATGCGTTGGCCGGAGCGTCAAACCACAGCGTGGAATCCGGAGTTGCGGCGGGCGTCCATATGGCTAGCGACAGGAAAACAAGGATGAGATTGGGTTTCATGGCGGGAAAACAAGGGTTAAAGCCGGCGGCATGTGCGCACGAAACATGGCCGACAACCGCCACGAAAGGAACCGGAGCATCCGACGCGCTTGGCGAGCGGGTTTTTTGCTCTGCCGGGTAGCGGCGTTGGAAATCGTTTGCCCGCCGCGAGGCTCCCGCGCATCCTGCGCCGCCGTTCCCATGCACCAACGCCCGCCGAAAAAATTCGTCCCCGTTCCCTTCGACTACCATCAGGAGATCGAGTTGGTGATCGACTCGCTCACCAATCTCGGCTCCGGCATCGGCCGGGTGGGCGGTTGGGTCGTCTTCGTGCCCTTCGCCCTGCCGGGGGAAACGGTCAGGGCGCGCGTCTATCGCAACGACAAGAACTGCTCGCACGCTGATCTGTTAGAGGTGCTGGCGCCCTCGCCGGACCGCGTGCAGCCGCTTTGCCCGTTGTTTGGCGAATGCGGCGGCTGCCAATACCAGCAACTCGACTATCAGAAACAACTGGAGTGGAAAACCCGCCAGGTGGGCGAGTTGATGAAGCACATGGCGGCAGTCGAGTTTCCGGTGAATCCATGCCTCTCGTCTGAGCAAACGTGGCATTACCGTTCGAAGATCACGCCGCACTTCGATGCGCCTCGCGGTGGGGAGATCGGCGCGATCGGGTTTCTCGCCAACGGCCAGCGTTTCCGACTGGTGGATGTGCCGCAATGCGTGATCGCGATGGATGAAATCAACGCCGCGCTGCCGGAAATCCGCGCCGGCATCCGGGCGCGGGCCCACACCTTCAAGCGCGGCTCGACCATCCTGATGCGGGCCACGGCAGGGCGGGTGGAAACCGATTTCAAGGCCACCGCCACCGAGCGGGTGGGGGAGCTGACATTCCAGTTTCTAGCAGGAGACTTTTTCCAGAACAACCCGTTCATCCTGCCCACCTTCACCGGTTATGTGGCGAAACAGGCCGCAGCCGGTGGCGCGCGCTTCCTGGTGGATGCGTATTGCGGATCCGGGCTCTTCGCCCTGACTTTGGCGCGGCATTTTGAAAAAGTCGCGGGTGTGGAGGTTTCCGAAACCTCCTGCGAGTGGGCGCGGAAAAATGCCGCAGCCAATCAGATCACCAACGCCGTTTTTCTAACAGCATCCGCCGAGGATATCTTCGCCGCGATCGATTTTCCTGCGGAGCAGACGGCGCTTGTCATTGACCCGCCGCGCAAGGGTTGCACGCCGGAGTTCATCGACCAGCTTGTGAAATTCGGCCCATCCCGCGTGGTTTATGTTTCCTGTGATCCGGCCACCCAGGTGCGGGATCTCAAGTTGCTTGGCAATGGCGGCTATCAACTTGCCGACGTCCAGCCCTTCGACTTGTTTCCGCACACGCGCCACCTCGAGTGCGTGATGACGCTGCTGCGCGCGGATGCCGTGTGACCGCCGCCGGGGGATTGCTCAGTCCTGCGGGTTGCCGGGCCGGGTGAACTTTTCCTGGCGCAGGACCTGCACCGGCAGCAGGTAGAGAATCGTCGCAAAGTGCGGAAAGTAAGTGTTGGAAATGTGCTCGCCGATGGCATCGGCAAGCGCGCTGTCCACGATCACCTCGATCTTGATGTTCTCGCCCTCCCACTGGCTGGCGCGCAGGCCGTGGATGCCTTCACCGCGCACGGTGCAGACCGTGTAGCCGCGGACGCCGAGTTTTTTCAGATCCCCGATGAGGCGGCTTTCGAGCTCGTCCTCTGCGATGATGGTGAGCAGGATCAGGTTGGTGGTTTTCATGGATCAGGCGTTGAAAAGGAACTTGGCGAAGCTGTGATAGAGCGGGATGCCGAGCACGATGTTGAATGGGAAGGTGATGGCCAGCGAGGAGGTGAGATAGAGCGCCGGGCTAGCCTGTGGCAGGGCGATGCGCACCGCGGCTGGCGCGGCGATGTAGGAGGCGCTGGCCGCCAGGGTGGCAAGCACCGTGGCTCCGCCGAGACTCAGGCCACACCACTGGCCGACCATGGCACCCAGCAAGCCATGCAGCACCGGCACCATCAGGGCGAAGGCGACGAGCCTCCATCCGGCGGCCTTCAGGTCCTGCAGGCGGCGGCCGGTGACCAGACCGACCTCCAGCAGGAAAAGCGTCAGCACGCCCTTGAACGGGGCGTCGAAAAGCGGAGCCACTTGCTCGAAGCCGCTCTTGCCGCACAACAGTCCGATCACCAGCCCGCCTAACAGAAGCAGAATGCCTTTGCCGGTGAGCAGGTCGTGCAACAGCTTCTTCAAATCACCGGGGCGGGATGTTCCCTGGCCGCAGGATTTCAGGGCGAGGAAGACCGCCACGATGATGGCCGGCGCTTCCATCACCGCCAGCAAGGCCGGCATGAAGCCTTCCACCGGAACCTTGCCGATTTCCAGAAAAGCCAGCACCGCGCTGAAGGTGACGGCCGAGACGGAGCCATAATGCGCCGCGATGGCGCCGGCGTTGCTGGCATCCAGACGGACCAGCCCTTTTAGCATGAAGAAACACCAGATCGGACTCAACGCGCTGAGGGTGACCGCCGCGAGCAGCGGGCCGCCGACGACGCTGAGGCTCATGCCATCGAGTTTCATCCCGCCCTTGAGGCCGATGGCGAAAAGCAGATAGATGGTCAGTGCGGTGTAGAGTTCATCCGGAAAGCGGAGATCGCTCTTCACCAGCGTGGCGAAAAGGCCCAGCGCGAAAGCCAGCACCATCGGCGAAAGCAGGCTGCTGCTCAGGGATTGGAAAAGTTCCATAAGGGATGTTTTTGAAAATCAAACCTGGCCGTAGCCCTTGGCGGCGGCTTGCAGCTTGCGGTTCCTGGATTTCGATTCGTTGGCAAGCCGGGTTTGAAACGCGGTGATTTTCTCCAGCAGTTCCGGATCACCGGCGGCGAGGATTCTAACAGCGAACAGCCCCGCGTTGCGGCCGCCGTTGATGGCCATGGTGGCGACCGGTACGCCGCCGGGCATCTGCACGATGGACAACAGCGAATCGAGCCCCTTGAGCGATTTGCTTTCCACCGGCACGCCGATCACCGGCAGCGGCGTGAGGCTGGCAACCATGCCTGGAAGGTGCGCGGCGCCGCCCGCACCGGCGATGATGACCCGGACGCCGCGGCTGTGCGCGGTGTTTGCGAAGCGCACCATGTCCATCGGCGTGCGGTGTGCGGAGACTACCCGCACGTCACATGCGATGCCGAATTCCGCGCAGGCATCGGCAGCGGGTTGCATGGCGGGCCAGTCGGAATCGCTGCCCATGATGATGGCGACTTTCGGGGTGTCTGCTTTCATGAATTGGTTCCAAAATGGATTTTGGCGGCGGCGGCGGTTGCGGCTTGTTCCGCTTCCGCAAGCGTGTTGCCGAGTGCGGTGACGTGGCCCATTTTACGGCCTTTGCCGCTGGTGGCCTTGCCGTAGAGATGGACATGCGCGGTGGCGACAGCGAGGGCTTGATCCAGGCCCCCGGCGCGTCCTGGCGCGTGAGTCTTGCCCAGCAGGTTGGCCATCACCGCGGCGGGAGCCAGCATCCGGGTGGAGCCGAGCGGCAGCCCCAGCACGGCGCGGACGTGGTTTTCAAACTGCGAGCAAACGCAGGCCTCGATGGTGTAATGGCCGGAGTTGTGGACGCGCGGCGCGAGTTCGTTCACGAAGATCCCGCCATCGGCTGTTAGAAACATCTCAACTCCGAAGCTGCCGACCGCGCCCACGGCCTCCACGGCGCGGCGCGCCACTTCCGCGGCGCGCCCGGTGATGTCCTCCGCCACGCTGGCGGGCGCACGGACGAGATGGCAGATGTGGTTTTCCTGAACGGTTTCAACCACCGGATAGACGGCGGTTTCCCCGTTGCGTCCGCGCGTGATGATGATGGCAAGCTCGGTGGTGAATTCGCAGAAGGTCTCGACGAAAAGCGGGTTGCCGTCGTTTCCGCCGAGCTGGCGCCATGCGGGCTCGACGTCTGTTAGAGAACGGATGGTGGCGTTGCCCTTGCCGTCGTAGGCGTTGCGGCGGGCTTTGAGCATCATCGGCAGCCCGAAGCCGGCGATGGCAGCGGCCACTTCCTCCACGCTGCCGACGGCGCGGAATTCCGGCAGCGGAAGCCCGGCGGATTGCAGGACCTGTTTCTGCGTGAACTTGTCCTGCACGAGTGCCAGCGTGCGGGAGCTTGGCCAAACTGAATGGCCGGCATCTTCCAGCCCTGCAAGCAGGCCGGCATCCACGAATTCGTTTTCCAGCGTGATCACATCCACCTGCGCGGCGAGCTGGTGGAGCGCGTCCGCCGTGCCCCAGTCGCCAATGATCGAATGCTTGGCGAAGGTGGCCGCCGGGCTGAGCGGGTTTTTTTCCAGCACCACCACATCGCAGCCGAGCTGCTGTGCGGCAATGGTGGTCATGCGGGCGAGTTGGCCGCCGCCAATGATGCCGAGCATCGGCCCGGTGGCAGGCGGTGTGTCGGTCAGGACACCCGTGATTGGAATTGCATCATCGCAGGTTTCGTGCATCGGCGGCGCGGACCATGGCGGGTAAAAAAATTTTTGGCTATGAAAAATCGCTTGCCGCGCTCCAGAAAATGGAAGTGCCGTCCGGCCGTTTGTGAACAACTTGGGGAAAGGCGCTTTTTTCAGGGGGAAAACGCGGCTTTCCGGCATTCCGTGGCGCTTGCACTGGCAGACGCATTCCGTGACAGCCCTCGATCAGGCCCGGCCGTTTCCGGCAGGCGTCCTTATTTTCCGGGAGCAGTCATGGCGGGGTATGGGATTTTTTGTGAGTGATTGATCCGCAATGCCGAATGTGACTTGTTCCGAATGATTCACAGGTTCCCAACATGCTGTTCCCGGCGGATTTGCAGCCGGGCCAAGTCCACGATCACGCTGTGATGCCGTGGCGGAACAAGAGCGCTGTTTTCAAGGACTTGGCAAAAAAGCGGAGCTGCGCGCACCTTGTGAACAA
>RPOS01000145.1 GCA_003820635.1 Verrucomicrobiaceae bacterium
CGAATCACCGGTGGACCGCATCATCGAGCGCAGCGGCCTGCCCGCGCATGTGGTGACGGCCACGCTGATGAAACTCGAAATGCGCCGACTTGTCAGAGCCTTTCCGGGGTTCCGCTACGCGCGCAGGTGAGCCTCTCCCCCCACGTGATCGTGTAGGGGGGATCCACTTGATCACGTGATGCACAATGCGCCGCATTCCGGGCATGCTTTGGCACCATGACTGACCAAGCCACCCTTCAGAAACTCTTTGATGCCGCGCTCAGGGACAGCTCCGACTTCAGCGGCAGGCCGCCGAAACGCGTGGTCCCCACGCCGAGCCCGGCGGTGTATCGCCCGCTTTCCACTGCGGCGGTGCCGGCACGTTTCAAACCCGAGCCCCGCCCGATGGTCATGGCCGGCGGTGCCTGCAAGGTCTGGTGAGACCGGCTTGCGAACGGATTTTTCCCCAATCCCAAAGAAAACCCCGCGTTCCGGATGTGGAACGCGGGGTTTTTGAATAAAGACCCGGTGGCTGGTGATCGCCCTTACTTGCGCAGCGCTTCCTCGCGCTCCTTGGCCTTGGCGATGACTTCCTCGGCGACGTTTTTCGGGCAGGGCGCGTAGTGGCTGAACTCCATGGAGAACTGGCCGCGGCCGGAGGTCATCGTGCGGAGGTCGCCAATGTAGCCGAACATTGCGCTCAGCGGGGCATCGGCCTTGACGCGGACGCCACCGTGGGTGGTCATCTGCTCCTTGATCATGCCGCGGCGGCGGTTGAGGTCGCCGATGACGTCACCGACTTGGGCGTCGGGGGTGAAGACGTCGATCTTCATGATCGGCTCGAGCACCTGCGGCGCACACTTCTGCATGGATTGGCGGTAGGCGGCTTTGGCGGCGATTTCGAAGGCGATGGACGAGGAGTCCACAGCGTGGAAACCACCGTCCTTGAGTGTGACCTTGAAATCGAGGCAGGGATAGCCGGCGAGCGGTCCCTTGTGGATGGAGGTCTTGAAACCTTTTTCCACAGCCGGGATGAATTCCTTGGGCACGTTGCCGCCGACGACGGCGGATTCGAACACGAAACCGGAACCGGCTTCGAGTGGCTCGATGGTATAGTCGATCTTGGCGAACTGACCGGAACCACCGGATTGTTTCTTGTGGGTGTAGCTGTCGGTAATCGCCTTGGTGATGGTTTCGCGGTAGGCGACCTGCGGCGCGCCGACGTTGACCTCCACCTTGTGGGTGCGCTTGAGGATGTCGATCTTGATGTCGAGGTGGAGCTCGCCCATGCCCTTGAGGATCATCTCGTTGGTTTCCTCGTCGGTCTCGACGCGGAACGAGGGGTCTTCCTGGACCATCTTGCCGATGGCGGTGCCGAGTTTCTCGGCGTTGGCCTTGTCCTTGGGAGCTACGGCGATGGAGATGACGGGATCGGGGAAAACCATCGGCTCGAGCGTGGCCGGCTTGTCTTCGTCGCAGAGTGTGTGACCGGTCTGCACGTTTTTCATGCCGACCAGGGCGACGATGTCACCGGCTTGGGCGGAGTCGATTTCGATGCGGTCGTCGGCGTGCATTTCGACCATGCGGCTGATGCGCTCGGTCTTGCCAGTGAAGGTGTTGAGCACGGTCATGCCCTTCTTGATCACACCGGAGTAGATGCGGGTGAAGGTGAGCGCGCCGTATTTATCATCCATGATTTTGAATGCCAGGCCGCGGAACGGCTTGGTGGCATCCACGATGGCGAATTCGCCGGTGGGGTTGCCTTCAAGGTCCACTTCCGGCTGGGGATTCACTTCGGTGGGGTTCGGCAGGTAATCGACGACGGCGTCGAGCACGTTCTGGATGCCCTTGTTTTTGAAGGACGAGCCGCAGTAGGTCGGGAAGAACGCGAGCTTGATGGTGCCCTTGCGGATGCAGCGCTTGATGGTATCGAGATCGGGTTCCTCGCCATCGAGGTATTTCTCCATGGCGTCATCTTCCTGCTCGACGGCGCTTTCGATCAGCTCGGCGCGGTATTGCTCGACCTTGTCCAGCATGTCGGCGGGGATTTCGCCGATGGTGAAGTTTTCCGGCTTGCCGGAGTCATCCCAAGTATAGGCTTGGCGGGTGAGCAGATCGACCACGCCGGAGAATGCGGTTTCCTCGCCGATCGGCAGGACCATGACCAGCGGCTTGGCACCGAGGATGGTTTTCACCTGGTCCACGACGCGGTAGAAGTTCGCGCCGATGCGGTCCATTTTGTTGACATAAATGACGCGGGAAACGCCCGAATCATCGGCGTAGCGCCAGTTGGTTTCGGATTGGGGTTCCACGCCGCCGGAGGCGCAGAACACGCCGACGCCGCCGTCCAGCACCTTGAGCGAGCGGTAAACCTCGATGGTGAAGTCCACGTGGCCGGGGGTGTCGATCACGTTGAACTGGTGGCCTTTCCAAAAGCAAGTGGTGGCGGCGGACTGGATGGTGATGCCGCGCTCGGCTTCCTGCTCCATGAAGTCCATGGTGGAGGCACCGTCATGCACTTCGCCGATTTTGTGGATCTTGCCGGTGAGTTTGAGAATGCGCTCGGTGGTCGTGGTCTTGCCCGCATCGACGTGGGCGAAAATGCCGATGTTGCGGTATTTGGTGAGGTCCTTCATGCCTGGGATGTGCTGCGGTTTGCCGGTGCCGATTGCGCGCCGGGGGGCGCATCTCTAGTCCGCGAATCGGTTTTGGCAATCCTAGAGTCGGACATTTTCGGGGAAATCCGCCGTCGGGCGTCGATTCCGGGCCATGTTTGCGCTTGTCTCATGCGGGACAGGTCTCAAGAACTGCGGCACGATGAAACCCGTCAGGCACAAAATTCCGCAGCAGGCTGCCGGCGATGCTCCTTTTTCAAATGCCGCCCGCTGGATCTGGCTGCCGGGCGAGTCCTCACCAGTGAATGCGGTGGCGGATTTCCAAGGGCGGTTTTACCTGAAGGTCCGTCCGCGCGACGCCCGCCTGCGGATCTCCGCGGATTCGCGCTACCGGCTGCATGTGAAACAGGATGCCGCCCGCCGAGGGATTGGTGAAAACAAGGGTGTGCCTTGCTACGCGCCGCGCAGGGAGAGGTTTTTGGCTCCCTTGACGGGCAGGCCGAAAAGTTCGCCACTCGCGGCGGGGCCGGGTTCCACCTGATAGATTCCGGCCTCGAAGACCACCTCGGTCGGCTTGCCGGATGCCTGGGCCGCGGCGATGCACTTGCGGATGGCCTCGCCATCCGGCTGCGCGTCATCCGGAATGGCTCCGAAATCGCGCACGGCAAAGCGCGTTGGTTTTTCAGGCGTTTCCTCAGCGGCCATGCAGGGTGCTGGCAGGGCGATGCAGGTCAGTAGCGCGGTTGCGGCGGCGTTTTTGAATGAATCGGGAGACATGATCCCACGATACATCGTTTGCCCGGGCGTTCTTGTGGAAACGCCGCGAATTTTTTGTAAATCCGCCATCGCCGGGTTGGCGGATCACACCGCCACGGGTGCCTTGATATGCGGGTGCGGATCGTAATTCTCAAGGCGGATGTCATCGATGGTGAAGGCATCGATGCTGCGGACCTGCGGGTTGAGCCAGAGTTTCGGCAAAGGCCGCGGCTCGCGGGAAAGCTGGAGGGCGGCCTGCTCGAGGTGGTTGGTGTAGAGATGGACGTCGCCGAAGGTGTGGACGAAATCGCGCGGCTCATAACCGCAGACGTGGGCCACCATTTCCGTGAGAAGCGCGTAGGAGGCGATGTTGAAAGGCACGCCGAGGAAAAGGTCCGCGCTGCGCTGGTAGAGCTGGCACGAGAGCCCGGGGCGGCCGCCTTCCGGCGCGTCGTGGACGTAGAACTGGAACAACAGGTGGCACGGCGGCAGCGCCATCTGGTGGATCTGGCCGACATTCCATGCGGAAACGATGTGCCGGCGCGAGTGCGGGTTTCCCAACAACCCGTCGATGAGCAGGTGGATCTGGTCGATGGTGCGGCCCTCGGGCGTGGGCCAGGCGCGCCATTGTTTGCCATAGACCGGGCCGAGCTCGCCTTCTTCATCGGCCCACTCGTCCCAGATGGTCACGCCGTTTTCCTTGAGGTAGCGGGTGTTGGTTTCCCCGCGCAGGAACCAGAGCAGCTCATGGATGATCGAGCGCAGGTGGAGTTTCTTGGTGGTCACGCAGGGAAAGCCCTGGCGCAGGTCATGGCGGGTCTGCCGGCCGAAGACCGAAACCGTGCCCGTGCCGGTGCGGTCGGCGCGGTGTTCCCCGTTTTCCAGCACGTCGCGCATGAGATCGTGGTAGGCTTTCATGGCGGGGATCAAGCCACGCCCCGCCCCCGGCCGGCAAGGAAGAAGGGGCGTTGAAATCAAGTTTGCTGGAATCTTGACGTGCCCGGCAGGATTCATCAGTTTTCAGAAAACTCCTAGAAAACCAAGATCATGGAAATTCACGGAACCGTGCGGGACATCCTGCAAAACAAAGGCGGCGTAGTCTGGACGACCTCACCTGAAACCACTGTTTACGATGCCATCGGCCTGATGGGTGAGAAAAACATCGGTGCCCTCGTGGCTGTGGACGGCGATGAAGTGGTCGGCGTGCTTTCCGAGCGCGACTACAGCCGCAAGGTGGTCCTTCAAGGCCGCACCTCGCGGGACACGCGGGTGAGCGACATTCTTTCCCGCCCGGCGATCACCGTGACTTCCGGTGACAGCATCGAGACCTGCATGCAGCTGATGACCACCCGCCGGATCCGGCATCTTCCGGTGGTGGATGATGGCCGCCTGACGGGCCTGATTTCCATGGGCGACCTGGTCAACTGGGTGATGCAATCCCAACGCCACACCATCCAGCAACTCCAGGGCTACATCTCCGGCGAGTATCCGGGGTGAGGGGAAGGGGCTGGTTTGCCGCTGGATTTCTCTTCCCACGCGGGGCTCGGCCGCGTAAGGCTCCGTCCCGATATGTCTGAAATCGCCACCCGCCCCGGTAAACTGATGGCCGCGAATCGCGGCGAAATCGCGATCCGCATTTTCCGCGCCGCCAATGAGCTCGGCTTGCGCACGGTCTCGATCTTTGCCGAGGAGGACCGTTTTTCGATCCACCGCTTCAAGGCGGACGAGGCCTATCAGCTCGATGCCTCGAAGGGCCCGGTGGGCGCTTATCTGGATGTCGAGGGCATCGTCGCGCTGGCGAAGCAGAAGGGCGTGACGATGATCCACCCGGGCTATGGTTTCCTCTCGGAAAACGCCGCGTTTGCCCGTGCCTGCGCGCGGGAGGGGATCATCTTCATCGGCCCCTCGCCGGACTTGTTGGAAAACATGGGCGACAAGACCGCGGCGCGCACGCTGGCCCACAAGTTCAAGGTGCCGACGCTGCCCGGCACGGAGGAGCCGCTCACCGATCCGGATGAGGCGCTCACCGTGGCGCATGAGATCGGTTTTCCGCTCATCATCAAGGCGGCCTTCGGCGGTGGTGGGCGCGGCATGCGGGTGGTGGAGAAACCCTCGCAGCTTCCCGGTTTGCTGGCCGAGGCACAGAACGAGGCGCTCAATGCATTCGGAAACCCGGCGGTTTTCCTCGAGCGCTACATTTCCCGCGCCAAGCACATCGAGGTGCAGATCCTCGGAGACCAGCACGGCAATGTGGTGCACCTCCACGAGCGCGATTGTTCGGTGCAGCGCCGCTATCAGAAAGTGGTGGAGGTCGCCCCGGCGATGCATCTCGATCCGAAGGTGCGCAAGGAGCTCTGCGATGCGGCCGTCGCGCTGGCCAAGGGCATCGGCTACAACAACGCGGGCACTGTGGAGTTTCTCTATGACATGGATCAGAACGACTGGTTCTTCATCGAGATGAACCCACGCATCCAGGTGGAGCACACCGTGACCGAATGCGTGACGGGCATCGATCTGGTGCGCTCGCAAATCCTCATCGCGCAGGGCGAGCCGCTGCACGGTGCAGAGGTCGCGATACCGGCACAGAAGGAGATTCCCTGCAATGGCTTCGCCATCCAGTGCCGCGTCACCACGGAAGACCCGCTCAAGAATTTCTCGCCGGATTACGGCCGCATCCTCAACTACCGCTCGGCCGCCGGTTTCGGCATCCGGCTCGACGCCGCCTCGGGCGATGCCGGCTCGGTGGTGACGCCGTATTACGACTCGATGCTGGTGAAGATCACCGCCATGGGCCGCGATTTCCCGATGGCCTGCCAGCGCATGGACCGCGCGCTGCGCGAGTTCCGCATCCGCGGCGTGAAAACCAACATCCCCTTCCTCGAAAACGTCATCGCCGACGAAACTTTCCGCGCCGGCCAGGCGCATACCAAGCTCATCGACACCAAGACCGAGTTGTTTCATTTCCGCCCGCGCCGTGACCGCGCCACACGCACGCTGGCCTACCTGTCCGACATCACGCTCAACGGCAACTCCACCGCCAAAGGCTGGAAACCCGCCGCCGCGCTGCCGAAGGCGCACGTGCCGGACTCGCTGATCATCGAGCACCATGCGGAGGTTCCGAAGGGCAGTCGTGATGTTTTGTTGGAACTCGGCCCGGACAAGTTCGCCAAGTGGATCCTCGATGAAAAGCGCCTGCTCGTCACGGACACCACCTTGCGGGATGCCCACCAGTCGCTCATCGCCACCCGCATGCGCACCTACGACATGCTGCGCGTGGCGGAGGCCGTTTCGCACCGCGTGCCCCAGCTTTTCTCGCTGGAAATGTGGGGCGGCGCCACCTTCGACACCGCGATGCGCTTCCTCAGCGAGTGCCCGTGGGAGCGCCTGCGCCGTCTGCGCGAAAAGATCCCCAACCTCTGCTTCCAGATGCTCTTCCGCGGCTCAAACGCGGTCGGCTACTCGAATTACCCGGACAACGTCGTCGCCGGTTTCGTGAAACACGCGGCGGACTCCGGCATGGACATTTTCCGGATCTTCGACTCGCTCAACTACCTGCCCAACATGCAGGTGGCCATGGAGGCCGCGCGCGATCACGGCAAGGTGCTTTGCGAAGCCGCCATCTGCTACACCGGCGACATCAACGACGAGAAGCGCGACAAATACTCGCTGCAGTATTATATCAACAAGGCCAAGGAGGTCGAGAAGATGGGCGCTCACATCCTCGCCATCAAGGACATGGCCGGCCTGTGCAAACCGCTCGCCGCACGCAAGCTCGTCACCGCGCTCAAGCAGGAAATCGGCATCCCCATCCATTTCCACACTCACGACACCTCCGGCCTCAACGCTGCCTCCGTGCTCGCCGCCTGCAATGCCGGCGTGGACATCGTGGACCTCGCCATCGCCTCGATGTCCGGCTCCACCTCGCAGCCGAATCTCAACTCCGTCTCCGCCGCGCTCGCCAAGACCGAACG
>RPOS01000146.1 GCA_003820635.1 Verrucomicrobiaceae bacterium
ACCACCCGGTGCCAGGTGAGCGCGGCGCAGAAGGGAGTGGCCGGAGCTCCGGCGGGAATGGTGAAAAACCAGGTTTTGGAGGAGTTTCCGGAAACCGGTTCGGCCGCCCAGCCACGGATGCCGTGTGTGGTGTTGCCAGAGCTTTTGCGTCCGGCGCTCATGGCGAGCCAGGCGTGGTGGATGTTGAGTTCGCCCGCGCCGTAGCGTTCGTCGAGCGGGCGGGTGACGGTGTTGTCCCAGTTTGGCACGGTGTTTTTCGTGGCACTGGCAAGCAGCAGGGCTTTGACGGCCCGCGGCCGGTTCGCGCCGGTCAATGAATACGGCGAGGCGGATAGTCTCGTGTGCAACAGACCGGCGGCTCCGGCGACCATCGGCGTGGTCCAACTGGTGGCACTCTCAGGCGATGCGCTGGGCGCGACGATGTCCGGCTTGCTGCGGCCGCTGCCGTCCAGGGTCGTGATACCGGCGCTGTGGTTGCCATCATCGCGGCCGACCGAGATGGTATGATAACCCTGCCCTAACAATTGTGGCAGGGGATTGGTGGAGCCGTTGTTTTCGCCGACCACGCAGACGAAACCATTGCGGTTGATCGCGTAATCCAGCCGCATGTTGGCTTCGGCGGCTTGCGAGTCAGAGATCTCGGACAAGCCGATCCAGCTGTGGCTTTGCACGGCGCGGGTCTCAGTCAGGGGAAGATCATTGATGCCGAGATTGAGAAATCCGGAGCCGAGCCAGTTATTGGCATTGTGGACGTTCACGGTGGCGTTTCCGGGCAACAGGCTGTTGCTGCCATAGAAATTCGTCGCGACGCGGTTGGCGTGGTTGCTGATGCTTGAAGCGCCGGATTTGAGGAGGAAGGTCTTGTTGGCGAAGAGCGGGCTGCCGGTGTCGGGTGCGCACTTTCCATTGCCATCGAGTGCCTCGATCTGGGCGAGGCCGCTTGTTGAAGCGGTGGGCAAATCACTGCCCGCAAGCTGTTGCAGCCGGGTGAAACCGATTTCGTCTTTCCAGTCGGCGCGCAGCGCATTGCCCGCCAGCCCGAGCAGGACGGCGCAGCAGGTCGTGATGGAGGAGGATCGCTGGTTCAACGGGTGCGGCGGGTGGAATTGGTGGCGAACCTAGAACGGATTGCCATGCGCGCAAGGATTCCTGGCGGGCAAAACGGGCATGTTGACGTCGGCGGGCTGTGAGTACATGCTTTGCCCGCTGATGCCTGAGACCACACCTGCTGTTGAAATCCGAAACCTTGTGAAGGACTTCAAGACGTCCTTCCGCCACAAGCCGCTGCGCGCCGTGGATGACGTCTCGATCCGGATCATGCCGGGCGAGGTGTATGGCCTCATCGGCCCGAATGGCTCGGGGAAATCCACCACCATGAAGGCGCTGCTGGGCTTGGTGGCACCCACCTCCGGCAAGTGCGCGATTTTCGGCAAGGACTCGCTGATGGTGGATTCACGCAATGAAGTCGGCTTTCTGCCGGAGAATCCTTATTTCTACAAGCACCTCAGTGGCGCGGAAACCCTGCGCTTCTATGGCAAACTCTGCGGCCTCGCTGGCAAGGACCTCGCCGGGCGGGTGAACGAAATGCTCGCGCTGGTGGATCTTGAGGGCGCGCGCGACCGCCGCATCGGCGGTTATTCAAAAGGCATGCTCCAGCGCATCGGCCTGGCACAGGCACTCATCCAGGAACCGCGCCTGGTCATCCTGGACGAGCCCACCGCCGGGGTGGACCCGGTGGGCTCGCGGCAGATCCGGGATTTGATTCTCAAGCTGCGCGACCGCGGCATCACAGTGTTTCTCTGTTCCCACCTGCTCGAACAGGTGCAGGAGGTCTGTGACCACGTCGGCATCATTTTCCAAGGACGGATGATCCGCGAGGGGCGCTTGGAAGAACTCATTTCCATCGAGGACCAGACCGACATCGTGCTCAAGGACGCCACGCCGGAATTGATCGCGAAAATCACCGCGCTGGTGGAAGACACGCCCGGAGCCTCGGTCGTCCGCACCGGCAAACCCCGCACCACGCTGGAACGGCTTTTCCTGCGTGAAATCCGCGACGAAGAACAATGAGCACTCCCACTTCCATTCCGATGCAAGGATCCCACTTCAGCCGGATTCTGACGATTTCCACGCACACCTTCACCCAACTCGTGCGGATGAAGGTGTTCTATTTCCTGGCGATCTTCGCGGTGATCGCCATCGCCAGCAATTTCTTCGAGCTGCCGCAGCACGAGGGGCCGGAGGCGGTGGGGGCGAACGTGCTGCGCTCGATCAAGAGCTGGTCGCTCGGTGCGATGACGCTTTTTTCCGTGGTGCTTTCGATCGTGGCCACCGCGCTCTTGCTGCCGAAGGACGTGGAGGACCGCACGCTTTACACCATCCTGGCCAAGCCGGTGCCGCGTTTTGATTATCTGGCGGGAAAGCTGTTAGGCGTGCTGCTGCTGGTGTTTGTCTCGCTGGCCCTGATGGACGGGCTGATGACCGCGGTGCTGCACATCCGCACCGGCATGGTTGTCGCGGAACAGACGGAGATGGCGCAGGCGATGGGCTGGCCGCAGGATGCCATCGCCTCGCTGCGTGCGGATACGCTGGCCCACGGGCCTGACGCCTCGCTGCAGGGCGCGGTCTTCGCGGTGTTCCTGCGGGCGTCGATCATGGCCTCGCTGGCATTGCTGATTTCCACATTTTCGACGAGCACGCTCTTCACGACCATCGTGAGTTTCCTGATCTATTTCATCGGCCACTTCCAGGCGGACGCCCGCGACGTCTGGCTGCAGGCCGGCCAGGCGGGGGAGGGGGTCTTCGCGCGGCTGGCCTCGTTGCTGCTGGCGCTGGTGTTGCCGGATTTCCAGCTCTTCAACGTGATCGATGCGGTGATCCAGGGGGAGGCGCTGCCGCTGCTTGCGCTGGGGAAACTGACGCTGGTGGGCGTTTATTACGCGCTGTTTTTCACCTTCGCCTCCTGGTTCATCTTCGCCGACAAGGAATTCTGATACCGTGAAATTTGCTTGGAAAATCGCGCTGCTGGTGGTGGCGCTGCTGGCTTTTGGCGCGGCGAGATTGCGCTTCGAGGCAAAGCTCGGTGGCGAGCTGCGCGATGCCGGGTTGTTTCCGCCGCCGCTGGAAATCGGCACCCGCGAGAAGATCGGCCAGACCAGCTCGGCCGTCGCACTCGGCGGCTTGCGCACGCTGGTGGCCACTTTCCTGAACCTACGCGCCTTCACATTCTTCACCGAGCAGCGCTGGGACGATGTGGAAGGCACCTTTGAAACCATCGTGGATCTCGCGCCGCGCACCCGCTACTACTGGGAGACCGGCTCCTGGCACATGGCCTACAACGCGGCGTCCTACTATCTCAACGACTCGAAGCTGCCGCCGCTGCGGCGGCGCGAGGCGTGGCGCTCGTCCATCCTCAAGGGCCGTTCCTTTCTCGAACGCGGGGCCCGCAACAATCCGGACGACTGGAGCATCCACGCCAATCTGGGCTTTCTTCTATCAGACACCAACAAGTTTCCCGCCTTCCGCGATCCGAATGAAACCTTCGCCGCCGCCGCCGATGCCTATCGGAAGTCCGTGGAAACCGGCAGGGCGCTGGGTTATGTGAGGCGCGCGTGGTTCTATGCGCTGGCCCGTGTGGAAGGCAGGGAGGCTGAGGCGCTGGAAATCGCACGCGGCCTTTACGCGGATGGCACTCACAATCACACGCCCACGCTGCTGATGCTGCTGCTGGTATTGGAGGCGCATGAAAACCCATCGATGGATGTCGCGCAGCGTGCGATCGGGTTGTTCGGCACGCCGGAGAAGGCCTATGAGGCGCTTTCCTCACATTGGCGCCGCACCCGCGAGCGCTTTCCTGTGTTCGGCGTCGCTGCGGGTCTGGAATCGCTGGAAAAAACACTCGCGATTCCGGCGGAGCAAAGTGTCTTCAACGAGCCGCCGCCGCCGCCGATGGGGCCGGACGAATGGTTCAGCAAGTAGGAGGAAGCGGCGACCGGTGATCGCCGCCAGATGCGCCGAAGTCCGGCCATTCCTCGGTCTGGCTGCCTTCGTTTTTCTTGAAGTCGGCGATGAGTTGCTCACGGCTCATCTTGCCCTCACGGGCGAGCGAGGGGACGATTTCCACGCAGATCCAGTGCTGGTATTGCTCGAAGGTAAGTTTCGGCGGCGGCGGATGGCCGGAAAGATCGGGAAGATCGAGATCAATGACATTCATGGAATCATTCGAACGAGATTGTATGCGTCGGATCCGGCATAGCGGTCGCAAAGCTCGCGCAACCGATCCTCGGTGATCGCATGTGGATTCTCGCCCAAGAGGAACCGGATGTCGAGGATGTCCTTGCCTTTGCGCTCGGTGTCATCCTTTAGTGCATGGAGTTTCATGGCCAGTAGAGCCTCGAAGTCGATGACGGGGATGTCGCCGTGCCGTCCGGTTCTCTGGGGGCTGGTGGCCATCTTTGCGAAAGTTTCCGGGCTCACCCAGATCAGATCGACGGGTAGGATTTCGGGATGATTCGGTTTGTGAAACCGGGTCGCCATGGCTTCACATGCAATTTCGAAGTGTAGGGATCGCATGAACTCGATGGCGCGGGTTTCGTCCGCACGGGAGCAGATCCAGTCGATGTCGTTTGTGTATCGCGAATACCCATGATGGCACACCGCCCAGCCGCCTGCCAGGAGCAGGGGGATTCCTTCGCGCTCGAAGCGGTCGTAGAGGGACTGGGCGAAGTCGGGGATCATGGCGTGGGGTTGGTTGGCGATTCGTGCGACGGTGGCAGGCCTCCGCTACAGGAGCCTCGCCCTCAGGAGTTCGGTGACTTGTTTGGGATTCGGCTTGGTGGCGGCGGCTTTCATCACCTGGCCGGTGAGGAAGTTGAGGAGTTTTTCGTTGCCGGCTCTGACGGCCTCGACTTCGGCCGGGTTGTTGACGATGGCGGTCTCGACGAGTGCTTCGAGTTCGCCTGCTTCGGCTTTTTTGAAACCCAGGCTGTCGGCAATGGCGGCGGGGGCCTTTCCCGGATTCTGATAGAGAACGGCGAACACCTCGTTGGCCTGGTTCGAGGCGAGCGTGCCGTCTTCCACCAACAGAAGCAGTGCGCGGAGATTTTCCGGCTTCACCGGGCAATCGTCGATGCCGGTGCCCTCCTCGTTGAGTTTGCCTAACAGATTGTTGATGATGAAATTGGCGGCCTTCTTGCCGGGGATGGCATGATTCAGCGTGGCCTCGAAGTAGGCGGCGAGATGGCGGTCCGACGAGAGCACGGAAGCGTCATAGGCGGTGACGCCGAAGTCCCGTTCGAAACGCGCGGCGAGTTCGTGCGGGAGTTCGGGCACCAGCGGGCGGACTTTTTCCAACAACGGTGCGGTCTGGACGGGCAGTAGATCGGGACAGGAGAAATAGCGGTAATCGTGCGCGTCCTCCTTGGTGCGCATGAGCTGGGTTTCGCCGCGGTCGTCGTCCCAGCGGCGGGTGGACTGGATCTGCGGGATGCCGCGGTCGAGGTCTTCCGACTGGCGGTGGATTTCGAAATGGATGGCGCGGCGGATGGCGGAGATGGAGTTGAGGTTCTTCAACTCCACCTTCGGGCCGAGCGGATCCGCTGGGTTCTTGCGCAGCGAGATGTTCACGTCGCAGCGGAGCTGGCCTTTTTCCATGTCGGCATCCGAGACGTTACCCTGCTGGAGGATCATCTGCAGCGAGCGGAGATAGGCGAATGCTTCCTCGGCGGATTCGATGTCCGGCTCGGAAACGATTTCCATCAGCGGCGTGCCAGCGCGGTTGAAGTCGATGAGCGACGAGTTGCCGAGGTGGGTGGACTTGGCGACGTCCTCTTCAAGGTGGATGCGGTTGAGGCGGACAACCTTGCCGGGATTGGCGATGTTTTTGCGGTGGTCGGTGGGGTAGCAGTGGTCGTAGAGAGGGACGCCGCCGCCGATGCAGAGCGGCAGGTCCATCTGCGTTGTCTGATAGTTCTTGGGCATGTCCGGATAGAAATAGTTCTTGCGGTCCCATTTTGAGATTTCCGGCGACGAGCAATCGATCATGAGTCCGGCGAGCAGGGTTTTCTCGATGGCCTCGCGGTTGAGCACGGGCAGCGCGCCGGGCAGGCCGAGGCAGACCGGGCAGGTGTGGGTGTTAGGCGTGTCTCCGAACGATGTGCGGCAGGCGCAGAACATCTTGGTGTTCGTTTTGACCTGGCAGTGGACTTCGAGGCCGATGGTGACGAGGTAGGACATGGGAATATTGAAGATGAAGATTGATGAACCGCAAAGGCGCTAAGATCGCAAAGAAGGAGCAGAGAAAGAGTATTGAGACTGGTTTTGGAAATTATGAAAAACTTTGCGATCCTTTGCGGCCTTCGCGTCTTTGCGGTTCAAGTTGATAGGGAATCATAGCTGGAGATCTTTGAGCACGGCTTGGACTTTCGGGTCGTTCAGCGCCTTGGTGAGCAGCGGGTGGCGCAACAGGGTGCCGAATTTTCCCTCGCGGGCAAGGGTATGGAGTTCGGGATCGTTGACGATGATGGCGCGGGGAATCGGCTGGCCGGTGCGGGGGTCGATGACGGGTGCGAGCGGGGAATCTGATTGGGCGGTGATGGCTTTGGCGAGCGCGAGGCGAGACGGATCGGCGAGGGGATCGAGGAACTTGAGCCAGGACTCCGGCAGCACGGCTTCCACGGAGGTTTTCAGTCGATGGCTGAACTTCGCGGGAGTCGCCTCGTTGATGCCGATCTTTTCTTCAGAGAATGCGCGGATTTCCGCGATGGAACCGGTGTGGTGGATGGCGGTGGCGCCGATCAGGCAGATCAGCGTGGTCGGGATCAGGGCGAGCAGCAGGCGGACGGCCATGCGGATCACCGAGCCTCCGCCGTTTTCACCCGTGGAGGGCCCGCCAAAGGGGCGGAAGATCGACTTGGTGATGAAGCGGATGAGGAAAAATGAAACCAGGAAACCGGCGATGGGCAGTCCGGTGGTGACGAGGCCGATGGATCTTCCGAAGTGCTCGATGGACAGGCCGGGCGCGAGTTGCCAAATCCTGAATCCGATCCACGCGCTGAGTGCGAGCACCACGGTGCCGATCATCATCCGTGTCATGCCGCGCAGCATCACGAAACCGGCGCACACCAGGAAAATGATGAGCGCCGCCGTGCCGAGGCTGATCTGCGGGATGGAGTCGGGGGACATTTGGTAAAAGCTGAAACTCTGAAATGTTGAGAAGCTGAAATGAGAAGCGGTTTCCGTCTGGCTTCAGTCGCCGTAGTGAGTCCACATGCGCAGGATCAGCACTTTTTTCTGCTCGATGAACACCT
>RPOS01000147.1 GCA_003820635.1 Verrucomicrobiaceae bacterium
GGGCGCATTCTGGGACAGACGCCCCTGCTGAGCGAATCCTTTGAAAATGCCGCGACGGTCACAGACACCCAGCTCAATGACGCCTACCATGCCGGCGGCACGTCTGCAAATCTGAGCATTTCGACATCGATTTCGAATGGCGGCAGCAAAAGCCTTGAGTTGAACCGGCGGGATAGCGGTTTTTATTACGCAAGATCTTCCCAGTCCCTTAGTTCTGCAACGGGGGCGATTTCCGTGACGTTCTGGGTCAATTTCACATCGAAAACCCCCTACTGGTGGAATTTTACTCTGGATGATATTTCCCACCTGTCCCCCTACGTTCAGCTGGACGTTTCCTATCATGATCCTGGAATGCTGCGTTTTATGGGACCGGACGGAACATGGCGGCGGCTTTGCCAGGTTCAAACAGGGTGGAAGCAATTCAGGATTGACGCCAATTTTGCGACAAAAACCTGCACGGTTTACTATGACAACATCACTGTCCCACTGGCGAGGGACCTTCCGCTATTCAATCAGAACTCCCTTCCATCCTCCGCGTTTTTCCCGAGTTTTTCCGGGGTGAGCAGCGCCGGGGAATCGGTCTGTTACCTTGATGATTTGGCGGTTAACAGCGTGACCACCACGGGATCGACGGTCGTTGGCGAGAATTTCGAAAGCGCGTCCGACATTATAGATAGCGTGCTTTCCGACATCTATCATGGAAATTACGACAACCCCGGTGACACCGGGGCAACAGCCCGGAACATTGTCCTCTCAACCCCGGGGCATTCAGGATCAGGGGGACAATGCTTGAAATGGACCAGGATCAATTCCGGCTTTTACTACGCCAGGGATGCCGTGGCGCGAAGTTCGTCCACGGGGGCGGTTTCCATTTCGTTCTGGGTGAACATGGAAAGCACCACTCCCTACAATTGGCAGTTCAATCTGCAGGATCACAACGGCAACCCCTATCTGCACCTGGAGTCTTCATACAATGACTGGTCGATGCTCCGATGGCTGAATCCGGATGGAAGTTACAAGCGCCTTTGCTCGCTGAAAAGCGGCTGGACACGGGTAAAGCTCGAGGTCGATTTTGTGTCAAAAATCTGTAACGTTTACTATGGTGACATGCAGGTTCCCGCGGGTTCAGATTTGCCTCTTTACATTCCAGACACCACGGGCGGCACCGCCTTCAAGTCGGCGTTTACGGGATTTTCCACCGCAGGCGAAGCGGCGGCATCCGTGGATGACTTCCTGATCCAGACGTGGACCCGGCCCGGCGCGATTCTCTTTAGTGAGAACTTTGAAACCGCCACGACGCCTTCAGACTCCCAGTTGCCCGACACCTACCACGCCGTGGACACGGCCGCCAACATACAAGTGGCGAGCCCGGGATTTGGCGGGAGCAACTCAAAATGCCTGAAATGGTTGAGACATGATACTGGCGGGTATTACTCCAGACCCCCCTATGGCACTTGGTATAGCTCGTCCACCGGCGCGGTGGTGATCAATTTTTGGGCCAACCAGGGGACAAGCTTTCCCTATAACTGGGTGTTCGAGATGCTCGACACCACCTGGACCGCACCCTATGTAAATTTGGAAGTGTCCCAACCCAGCGGTGATTCCTCCGTGCTGCGATACAAACTGCCGAATGGCAGTTATGCGCGGCTCACCTCTCTGCAGGCAGGCTGGCACCAGTTTAAGATCGAAGTGGATTTCGTAAAAAAAATCTGCAACGTCTATTACGATGACATGGTGGTTCCCGTGGGAGCCTCTTTGCCCCTGGCCAACCAGAGTTCAACCAGCACCACCCAGTTCAAGCCGAGCTGGGCTGGATTTTCGTCCGCAGGCGAGGCGCCCGTCTCGATCGATAATTTGCTGATGCGCGAGTGGACGCCCGACGCCGGAATATCCTGGCCCACCACGGAAAATTTCGTCCTTTCCAGCGCGTCATCCGGCCAGACCGTGAATGTTTCAAAATCTTCAGGAGCACTGACGGGTTTGTCCAGAAATACAAAAGCGCTTATGGCTGGATCGAGTGATATTTACCTGTTCCAGAGCAATGACGCTTCCGCATGGAGCAGTGAAGAGCAGGATCAGGTGTTGTCATCATCGGGTGATGCCTCTCAATTGGTGTTAACCTGCTACAACACGGGAATGCCGGGCTTAGGGATCGTCAAAAAGTATTCTTTTGACTCAAACGGGAATCTCCTCAAACGGGTGGCGTTTTCCTCCACGGCCGCCGGCGGATTTCTCACCTATATTGCCCGTGTTAAGGCGGACGCGTCCTTCATGGCCGGATCTTACCCATGCGGTTTCCCCTTCACCGGCGGCACCACCGGTTTCCCCTTCGCCGATGGCAACACGGAGCTTCAGGGCATCCCGTACCGGATCAGCATGGACAATTCCTGTGGATTGAATATTCACCGGAGCAAAGTCAATGATCGTTTTGTTCTCGGGGGCGATACCTGGGGCCTGACCGACGGCTGGGACCTGACGGTTTTCTGCGACTATGTTGATCCCGGTCATTCCATCAGCGGCGAGACCGCATTCTGCACATTCACCGGGGATTTTGTGGATTACGAAAAGTCGATGACTGCAAGTGCGGATTACCAGAGCCTGTTTAATACCACAAGGCCGTCATGGGTCGATTCTCTGGTATGCGACACCATGTATGCAGGAACGAATGAAGGAAACCAGATGCATGCGGCACTTGCACCGCTGCCTGCGACAGCCTCGATCTGGTTTCTCAACCCTCCCTGGGGGAACTGGTGGGGCAATAGCGAACCTCCGCTCAGCTATCATCCGGATGTGTACGGGATAGCTCCGGAAATTAAATCCTATGCCTCAAATGCCCGCATTTCCTTTTATGCCAATTCGCTGTTTGATCAGCGATCCGACGTGTATGCCCACCACCGGGATTTCGGAGTTGCCGGACGCGACGGCTTGCTTCAGTGGGGCGCCGTTCCAAGCGACAGTGGAGGAGCCCAGACTTACCTGCTTCAAATACTCAATCCCACTGCCAGGCAGTATTGGATCGACATGCTGGCGGACAAGGTGCGGACATGGAGCCTCGACTACCTTTATCTGGACGGGCCGGGAGGTTATACCTCAAAACCTGATTGGGTGTATAAAAGAAACAGCCAGTATTATGAATGGCTGGATTTCTATCGCGACTTGAAGGCGCGCATAACCCAACAAAACCCCAACGCAATCTTTTTTGCCAACGGATTACAGCCATATAGCGATGTCGGTTATCTTGAGTGGACCGATCAAATGTGGCAGGCGCTCACAGGGTCACTGAACGAATGGGTTTATTCCGCCAGGGGGCTCCTTCTCCGGAAACTCGGCGAAGGGCCCAACTACGTCACGGTCCCCCTTTATGACAAGCCCCAAAACCAGCCTGCCCTGGCCACGTATTCAATCAACTATGGATGGTGCGGCAATCAGTCCAACCAGTCCAATATCCCCTGGATGCTTGCGTCGCTGGAATACCGCAACCTGCAATTTATCAACGGGGGGATTTTACAGAAGTGGTGGGCGCAAACGTCGCCGACAGTCGAATCCTATGCGTTCCGGAAAGGCAGAAGTGTCATCATCAATGCCATTGGTCACGGGGCCGCCACCTCCACCAGCGTGACGCTGGATTGCACCAGGACGGGTCTCACTGTGGGGAAAACCTATCTTTGCAGGGTGATGACCATGAACAACCCCGCTTCGAGTCCAACCCCTTCCTCCGCGTTCGTCACGAACCAGGTGTCAACGTTTACCCCATCCCGTGAGACCGTGCAATTGGTCCTGCCGATATCCAACGGACTGTTGACCTCGGTTATCATCTCCGAGGCCGCCTGCGTGGTGGAAGGCATTGGCTCCAAGACCTGCCAGACCGGTATTCCGGAAAATTATGGCGCTCAAGTTGTCCTCCAAAGCCAGAGCGGCAGCGATTCCCAATATTCAGTCTCGTGCGCATACGCCCCCACCACCCTCTTTTTTCCATACGCATCAACCGTTTCCACCTCCTCAAGCGCAACCCAGGTGTCGGTGACAGTGAATGGCATTCCCGGCAGGCGTGTCACCTTCAATGCGGCTGGAACTTATTCCGCCACAGTCACAGCAGCGGTTCCAACAAATACCGGGGCGGTGTTCTCAAGCTATCCCGTCACAGTCTCCAACGCCACCTGGGGCGCGCCCTATTCTGATTCCCTTGCCGGACTCGCCACCGATCCCAACGCCGGCGGTCCACTCGTCTTTGCAAAAATCAGCGGCCCCGCATGGCTCTCGGTTGCTTCCAATGGCGCTTTGAGTGGAACCCCCGGTCACTCTGATGTCGGCACCAATGTCTTTACTGTCAGTGTTATCAATTCCCAAGGTTTTGGAACGGCGGCCACGCTTAATATCAACGTAACAGGTGCCAATCATGCCCCTGTTTTTTCGAATGACACGATTGTTGGAACGAATACCCAGCCCGGTTCAGCCTATTCTTCCACGTTGGTTGGAACCGCAACGGACTCGGACAACGACACGCTAACCTATGAAAAGCTTTCCGGCCCGGCCTGGCTCAACATCGCTTCCGACGGCACCCTCACCGGGACGCCTCAGACCGGCGACAGCGGGGTCAATGTCTGGATGGTGCGCGTGAAGGATGGATTCGGGGGATCGGACATCGCGCGTCTCACCATTCAGGTCCTTGCCTATCCGACAAACAACTACGGAACGCTTCAGGGGAATAGCACCACAAATTTATTCAACCCCGGATACATCAACCGGATCCAGTTGGCGGATTTGGACAAGACTTCAGGCAATGACAATGGCTATGCGGATTTCAGAAGTCTGGCCGCGAATCTCGTTCCTGGACAATCAGTGAGCTATACCTTCACGCCGGCAGGCAATTTTTCGTCAGTCAGATGGTCCGTTTGGATTGATTTCAATCGGGATGGCGATTTCGAGGATCCCGGTGAATTGATTGTCGGCCCCACGACCGGTTCCAGTTCCGCCGTGAATGGAAGTTTTACTGTTCCGTCAGATGCCAGTGTAGGGCCGAGCCGGATGCGGATCGCCATGAGGGGTTCGAGCACCGGCCAGACCAGTCCTACGGGCTCATTTTCCTATGGTGAAGTTGAGGATTACTCCGTCCAGATCGGGACGAGCCCGCCCCCGAATGCCGCGCCCTATTTTCTCTCCGGTCCGATAACCAAGCCCGATATGACGGCAGGCACGCCGATGAGCGGTTCGCTGGCGGCCGATGCCGGCGACTGGGAGGGCGATCCGTTGACTTATGCGAAGATCTCCGGTCCTGCCTGGCTGATGGTGGCCTCCAATGGCACCCTGTCTGGAACGCCCCCGACTTCAACCCGTGGAGTGAACAGCTTTACGGTGAGCGTCACGGACGGCTCCGGCGGAACGGACACCGCCACACTCCAGGTCAACGTCCTCAACAATGCGCCCGTGGCCACCGCGCAGAGCCTTTCCACCCCGTGGCAAACCCCGGTCGCCGTTACCTTGAGCGGCAGCGATGCTGACGGGGACGCGTTGATCTTTGCGGTGGATTCGCAGCCCGCCAACGGGGTGCTGAGCGGCACCGCACCTGCGCTTATCTATACTCCGGGCGCATCGTTTAGCGGCACCGACAGTTTTACGTTCCATGTCAACGACGGATCTGTGAACAGCGCGGCGGCGACGGTCACGCTCGTGGTCGCTCCCGCGCCGTACACACCCGTTTATCAGGACAATTTCAACCGAACAGGAGTTCTCAATGGCTCCACGCCAACCATCACGACCGGCGGCAACACGTGGTCTTCGGCCAATTGGACAACGAACGGCACCGCGGCCTCACCCAACGCGTCTGGCTGGATGGCCATATTGCCATTTACTCCTGTCCAGGGCAACATCTACACGCTGTCAGCGTCAATGAACCCGATAGGTGTTCCCGACCCCTCTGATTGGTTCGTGATCGGTTTCACAAATCGTGGTGCCACAGACAACTGGTTTACGGGCGGATACTCTGCTTCTGCCGGTGCCAGGGGTTCCAATAGTGTGTATCCGGATTTTTACTACAATGGTCCCGGGCTTTCTGGGAACTTGGGCAACTTCACGGATGGGGTCGCTCATGTTTATTCAATCGTACTCGACACGACAAACCCAACTTCGTCGAACTGGACCGTTGCGTATTCCGTTGATGGTATCCAGGTGGTTGCCCCTACGGCGTTGGGCTACGCTCCGACCATTAATTACGTTGGCTTTGGTAACGCCGCAACAGGAGGCACCATCGATAATTTCTCGCTGACGGTTGTCGCCGTGCCCGGGTCATCGACCTATGCCATATGGGCCACTGACAATGCAGGGGGGCAAGCCGCCAACCTTGACTGGGACAACGATGGCGTCTCCAACGGAGTGGAGTTCTTCATGAACGCCGCCCCCGGCTTCACCGCCAATCCCGGCCTGGATGGCTCGAAAAAAGTCACTTGGACCAATGGCGGCAAGATCCCGAGCTCCGACTACGGCATTCAGTTCGTGGTGCAAGTCTCGGCCGATCTCACAACTTGGGAAGATGTTTCCGAAGGGAACCTTGACGAGAATACCAATGGTCCCGGCGGATCGCTCTCCTACATTGTGACCGGCGAGGACAAGCAGTTCGTCCGCCTCAAGGTGACACCGAATTGAACCATCGTCTCAAAAAAAGCATCCGAACACCTCCACTGGACCCTATCCCTTCCACAACAAATCCAGGAAATTACTGGCAACGATAAGGAGGCCACTTCACATCATCGAAAATTCATGAAGAAGACCATCCACCTCATCGGCAACGCCCACCTCGATCCCGTCTGGCTCTGGGACCGGCGCGAAGGACTCAATGAAGGCATCACCACTGTTCGCACCATGCTCGACCTGATGGACGAGTTTCCCGAGATGACCTTCATCCGCGGCGAGTCGGCGATCTATCAGCATGTCGAGAAATACGATCCCCATGCTTTTGCGCGCATCAAAAAGATGGTCCAGGCCGGGCGCTGGGATGTCGTCGGTGGCACCTGCATCCAGCCCGATACGAATCTTCCAGGCACCGAAACGCTGGTGCGACAATTCACCCACGGCCAGCGTTATTTCAAATCCCGTTTCGGCAAAACGGTCACTGCCGGCTGGGAGGCCGATTCGTTCGGCCATAGCGCAGGCCTTCCCGAGATCCTCGCGGCGGGTTGCATCGAGTTTTTCGCTTTCAGCCGTCCAAGCTACAAGGTGGTCACTCTCGCCGAGCATGCGTTCTGGTGGGTGGGCGACGGTTGTGCGCGGATTCTGGCGTAGCGCGCCCCGACGGTCTCCTACCAAA
>RPOS01000148.1 GCA_003820635.1 Verrucomicrobiaceae bacterium
AGGCGCCCCTGCCGGTCAACTGCAACCTTCACAAGTTCGAGGCGCAGCAGGCGACAAGCCTTCTCGACGCTCAGGTGTGCGGCCTGTGAGGTGACGACCGTTTTCACGCCTGCGGCATCACGCGCGGCCCAGATTCCTGTCAGATTTGCAATTGTTGACCCCGCGCAGAAGTGCCCGCCCTGCATGCCAAAGTAGGGTGCTAGCCAACTTAAGACCAGCGCCTCCGCCTGGGTGGCAAAGGGCGAGGTCATTTCATGGAGCATGTTCTGGTTGAGACTGGCATTCCAGAGCGCCATGGCCCACGTGATCCACGGGGTCGGAGGATCCATATGCGCCAGCGAAGTGGGCGAACCGAGTTGAGCGGCCCTGTCTAGAACGTGACCCGAGAGCATTTCCAGTGCGCGTATATCTCCCAACCCGGATTCGGGAAGCGTGAGCGGCAGGTCGACAGAGTCACGACTTCGCGACGCGAGAAGCTCAAGCGCCATGTTCAATCCGTCGTGCGACGAGAAACTGGGGTCAGGAATACGCATACAAGATCCTGTTCGGGTCGTATTGGTTGACCAGATACTCGTGCGTCGATTGAAGACGCCTAACGTTTGATGTGCGCCCACCGGCGCGATTGAGAGGAAAATGAAATGAAGTTGGAATGCTTATGGCCGGTTGGTGCGTCACGACTTCCATGAGAAGGCAGTCAATCGAAAATTGAAGTTCACTTCAATACGAATTCCCGGGGGCGGTGTGGTTCATGGGGTTGTAGTTGATGGTTTGATTGGGGAACCTCCCCCCGCTCCTCTGGGGGACGGGAGGGGAGAAGCCCCCCTGATGGGGGTTTGGGGGCGAACCCAAACGCGGTCGAGCGGGCGTTCGCTCGGCGGGGTGCGGGGCGGCAGCCCCGTGCTTGAGCCGGAAACAGTAGATTCGGGCTTCCATCCGCACTCGTGCCGGCAACGGCTCGGTCGCATTTGATGGCGCAGTGCATGTATTGATCCGGTGTTTCCATGATTAGGGAAAGGGTGGAACGTCACTTTCTTGTTCTCGCACTCGGGCATCGACCTCGACTACGTTTCCAAAGCCATCGTCGGCCTCGCCTCGCCGGTGGTCGGCCTCATCACGTCATTCCAGGAGCAAGTCGAATGGCACCTGCGCGTGGCGTCATTGCTCGTGGGTCTGGCCGTCGGCATCATGTTGCTCTTGGCGATGGCTAGAAAGCTGCGGCGGAAGTGATTCAATGAAAAACCCCGGATGGCTTTCACCGTCCGGGGTTTTTTGTTGGTCTATCTTTCACGTCCGCGTCGCCGCCTCGATGCCATAGTGTTTCTTGAGTGCCGCAAGGACGGCGTCGAACTCATAGAGGTAGAATCGGGGCGAAATTTGGATGTAGGGGATCAACCGCTTCGCCATCCAGTTGTCGATTGTCCGTGTGCTGACCGCCAGGCGTTTGGCAAGTTCCTGCCTCCGGATGATGTTAGGCTGAGAGATTTCACCGGAACCGGATGCGTTTAGCGGTTCGCTTGAATTCATCGTCAGGGTGTTTGGTGTGATTAGGAACGCTTTCATGGTTTCGCATGGTCTGTCGTGTCAACGGTTCTCCTGTTGTTTATCGGCGATGAATTTCCTCAGCCTTTCGCGAACGCTCCATTGGAGTTCCGGTGGCTGCCATCCAGCAATCGGCGTGATCGAGAACCACGCCTTCGCCGCTTCCTCATCCACGATCTCGTGGTAGTGGCGGAATACCATCTTTGGAGAGTTGCCAGCCTCCAGAGAGGTCCGGGCGACGTCGCCGGTCTCTCCGCTACCCGATAGCTGATGAACGAGTGTCTGAGGGCATTCTGACGTCATCCACCGGGGATCTTGGCCTTCATGCCGGTATCGTTGAGGGTGCCGGAGTAGTCGGAGATCGAAATGATCTTTCCCGTCTCGGCACGCCATGGGGCCAGCCATGCTTTGAGGTTGTCGGTGAGAGGAACCAGCCTGCGCGCCGCTGTCTTCGCCTTCTTGCCCGCGATCTCAATGTGGCCGCGATCCCATTTGATGTCGTCCCAATGGAGCCGTTGGATTTCCGCCGACCGGATACCCGCGAAGGCACCGATGGCCATGAGCGGGAGAATTCGTGCGTGAGCGGCGAGAAGCAGGCGTTCCCTTTCACGCGATCCGTGAATTTTTTGAGGTTATGGCGGGCGCTCCGGACGTAGGCATCGCTGACTCCGCTCGACTGCCGCGAGGCGATGAACTCGTCGGCCACTTGGGCGGTGGTGCGGATGGCGACAAGGTCGGCGCGGTTGGCGGCATAGAACCGGACGGCATCCGCGGTGGGGATCTCACCGGCGGTTCTGCGGGCACTCACCCATTCGTCCATGGCGGCAGTCAAGGAAACCCCGAATCCGGCGGCGAGGCTCTCGCAGTGGCGGAACATCTCCAGATTGCGCTTGGTCGCCTCGTTGCCGGTGTCGAAGCCATTCGCCAGCCGAACGGTGACCTGCTGCGCGATCAGGCGGGCCTCTTCCTGACAGGCGAGGTGGCGGACTTTCCGCTGCCCGCCCTCTTTCCAGTAGAGGGAAAACATGGGGTATCCATCCTTGCGATTCACCGTGTAGATCTTCACCCGGCAAGGGCCGGTTCCGATCTCCACGACACTGCTGCGGCGTTTGCGTTTCCGGTTCATCGGCCCCGGTTGCCGTGTCAAGTGTGCTGGAAATCTTTCTGGAATTTCTGTCGCACTCGGGGCGGCTGGCTCGGCGCTCTGCGACTGGCGGCACCACCTCGGTGCCGATTGGGAAAGTTGCGTCCCATTCCTCAAACCCACCGGTCGCCCGGCATCACTGGTCATCGACCCGCACCACCCGCCACGCCGCTTGGAACTGATGGTCGATGGCGACGAGGATTTCGTCGCGGTGGACGACGATGCCTCGATGCCGCCGATTCCATTCAAGGCGGCTGACGTAGCGGCGATGCAGCCGCACTGGGAGCCCATCGCCCGCGCCCTGGCCGAATCCATTGATCTTAACTACGGCGCATGGGAAAATTCCGGCAATCTCCGCCGCATCGGCTCAAGCCAGGATCCCTTCGGTCGGGTCACCCAGGTGCTCCTTTTCCTCCCACCCGGACACCTCGGCGACTACCACTACCTGTTCCGCGAACTCACCGAACGCGAGAAATCCACCGTTCTCTTCCCCTCATCCCGCTGGTTCACCGCCGAAATGGAATCCCTTCGGGCCCGCAACCATCTGGAATTCGTCGATCTCACGGAATACCTAGCCCGGATTGAGGCACGACCAGGCCCCCGGATTCCCCTGCCGGTCATCAACCAACCCCGCGGACCCGCCGAACCCAAGGTCCGGGCGGTCATCCACGCCGGCAACGGCCTGACCTGGAGCCAGGTCCGCATCGAGATCGCTGGCAACCAGACCATCCACCTCAAAGTGCCCGGCCAGGACGGCACCTACTCGTTCCCGAAACGCAACCAGCTCGGCCCGGAACACCCGCTTGGCATCCTGATGGCCCTCGTCGCCCAAGGCGAATGGCGGAACCCGCACGGCTCCTCGCCGGATTACGACCGGGTTTCCAAGGCATTTCAGCGGCTTCAAACGCTCCTCCGGACGCTTGTGCCGCTGCCCGGAAAACCCTTTCGCAAGTCCACTGGAGCCTTCGTCCCGATCTTCCAGATCCGCATCCACCCGAAGTTGCTCGGCGAAGGGCCATGAACTTCGGCCAGCGGTCCACAGACCCACCCCGGCTAGTCACAAAATAAATGGACACCATTCGTCCCTTTTTTAATACTTCAGCACCCAGTGAGCGACGATAGACGAGTTTCCGACCTTCTCGATGACTTCCAGCGACGCAGCCTTTAAAGCTCCCAAATTACCCATTGATCTACCGCCCTGCTTCCCCTAATGTCACCTCATGAACCAAGCCACGCTGCTGCGGGAATCCCGCTCCAAGCACACGTTGAAGAGCTCCGAAGCCGCTGCGAAGCAGCTTCGCGTCTTCAAGGCGGTTCTACCTATTTCCACGAGGAACTCGGAATCTTCCGCAGTTACGCCGCAGAAGGCGGCCTGTTTCTCCGAAGCCCTCCGGCCGAGCTGAGCCGTCCGCCCGAAGACGAGGGCAACGAGCACCAGGTCTGGTTCATCCCGGACTCCGAAGCCTTCCTCAAGGCCACCTGGCCGGAATTCTTCGGCCTGCTCGTCATTCACAGGCCCAATGAAGAGCACAAGGCCTCGCCCATTGCCTACCTCGAGCGCTGGCAGCTCCACAACGAACTCTTCGGGGATCAGGTCGAGTTCCTAGGTGCGCTCCAGACCGACTCCGGCCTGCGCCTGCTGATCCGCCAACCAGCAATCGCCGGCACTCCCGCCACCGATGAGGAGATCCAACGCTTTTTCACCGAATCCGGTTGGAAACGGTTCGTGATCGAGGGCAACACTGCCTACTTCGATCCATCACGGCGCCTCGTCATTTCAGACACTCACCGCGGCAACATCATCCTCATGGACGATGGCCTCCTAGCACCCATCGACCTCCGCGTCCAGCCCCTCGCCGGCTCACTCCTCGACACCGTCGCCAGGCTTTGCTCTCCCTGAAAACGGAAAACTGAACACTAGCAAACTTCTCCTCTTCTCTCCCACTGCTCACTGCTCACTCGGCAATTCTCCCAGGGGGCCACAGCTTTTCCAAGCGCAACCAGCTCGGCCCGGAACATCCGCTCGGCATCCTGATGACCCTCGCCGCTAAAGGCGAATGGCGGAACCCGCCCGGCTCCTCGCCGGATTACGACCGGGTTTCCAAGGCTTTCCAGCGGCTGCAAACCCTCCTCCGGTCGCTCGTCCCGCTGCCCGGAAAACCCTTCCAGAAGTCCGCCGGAGCCTTCGTGCCGATCTTCCAAGTCCGCATCCACGCTAAATTGCGCGACAACTCCTCTTAATCGGCTGTATCCGGCCACTCTGAATGCTTTACCGCTGGAGGGCGGTTGACGGGACGTGCCGGCCCCGGTATGGTTCTACCAGTTCGCAGCATATCGAGCCAGCCCATCACTCCCGATGAAACCATCCAAGAAGAGCATCAACTTGAAAAGCCGGGCCGCAGAAAAGGCGGCCTCCCGGCTGGAGGATCGCAGGCGCTTGGAAAATGGCGAATCCCCGGAAGTAATCCAGAGGGAGAACTCGATCTTCCCACCGGGGTATTTTGAGCACCATCGAATCATTAATTTTGCTTCGGCTGTCGGCAAGTGAATGCCCGGGAAACACACTACGCAGATTATCTGGGGTTTCTGCAGTCCCTTCACAAGGCAGGTGCCGATTTCTTCGTGGAAGGTGGCCAAGCAGTTAACTTTTGGGCGGAGTATATCGATTCCTGTGATCGGACGCATGCGCTTGATCCCTTGCGGCCCTTTACATCGAAAGACTGCGACATATGGGTCAGCTCCAATGCTTGGGAGAAAATCAAACAAAAGCCCGGCGGTATACTTCGTAAAAGCACGTCTCCCGCTGATGGCCAACTCGCCATCCTGACCTTGGATCAGGAACCACCCTTGGTGGTCGATCTGATGACGACGGTATATGGCCTTCGTCTCCAGGATTTACCACGCCTGCTCGAACGGGCACTGGATGATGGCGGCGTCAAGGTCCTCGACCCCATCTACTTGTTTCTGAGCAAATGCCACTGCCTTCTCGGTCTGGACCAGAGCGGCCGTCAGGACGAGCGCCACGTCCGCATGCTCGCCCTGATTCTTCCGGAATACCTTGCGCTCCTCATGGCCAAAGCCGGTGAGGAGGGAATTACTGATCGCGCGATTCTGCGGGAAATCAAACTTCTGCTGAAAATCCTGGGCTCCCGCGCCTGTCGCCGGGCGATGGACCAGTTGGAAATCGACCCTGACTCTCTCATCCCTTGGAAGCGGATGGAAACCTGCGGGCTGGCGGCATTGGAGGTTTTTGTTCAAGCCCAAAGGAACCGCCGACGCCCGCAAAGATAGGGACGGCAACCAGCTCGGCCCGGAACACCCGCTCGGCATCCTGATGACCCTCGCCGCCAAAGGCGAATGGAGAAATCCGCCCGGCTCCTCGCCGGATTATGACCGGGTTTCCAAGGCATTCCAGCGCCTGCAAACCCTCCTCAGGACGCTCGTTCCGCTGCCCGAGAAACCCTTTCATAAATCCACCGGAGCCTTCGTCCCGCTATTCCAAATCCGCATTCACGCGAAGCTGCTCGGCGGCTTCCAATGATCGACGGGCTCCATGCCTGGTGATCAAGCTGTGATCATGATTTCTTCCCAAGCCACTCCCACACCTCCGTATTGATACCCGCCCGGCAATACAGCAAGCTGGCTACATGAAAGCAACATTTCAGATCCCGGACGAACTCTACCGGGAGGTGAAGGCCGAGAGCGCACGAGAGGGGCGCTCCGTGCGTGATGTGGCAATCAGTCTGTTTCAGCAGTGGCTGCGCCAGAAAAAACAACCCTCGCCGCTCGCATCGCCCGTGGACTGGCAGAACTTCCAGCCGCCGCTTTCCCACCTGCTTCCGGACAAGGTGAAGGATCACAGCACGGACACCATCCGTAAATCCATCACCCGCCAGTGGAATGAGCCCTCCTGAAAAGGTCCCTGAAAAACAGCATTCTATCCCGCACGAAGAGACTCTTTCCGTTTTCATCATGGCCGTAAGCCGGCCCTCGGGAAAAATTTTCCGGAATTTCGCACCCTACCCCCGAATTTGTCCCACCCCGGGTGATACGGTGGGTGCGTCATGAACCTCAATTCCCTACGAGGGCACCGCTATCCACCGTTGACCGAAACTGCAAAATTAAAAACCGCCATGGAAACCTTCGCCCCCGGCGACCGTGTCGTCGCCATCAACACCGACATGTCCGCTCCGATTCATCCGGACGGGGATTGCAGCCAGCATCCCTTCCTGTTCCCGGACGGACCGCTGCACCGGGATGTGGTCTATCACGTCGAAGCGATTCGCCCTCTCGCCGACGGTCATCAGGGAGTCTTCCTCACCGGAATGCGCGTCACTTGGGGCAATCAAGACACCCCCTGGGATTCTTCCCGCTTCCGCAAGGTGGAATCCCTGCGCGACCACGCCCCGAAAAACCGCCGTCGCAAGCAACCGGCTGCCACGCTCTCCAATTCCTCAATTTCATTGCTCCTCTAACCCTTATTTCGTTTGCTTCTTCGTGAAATCCGGTGACTGATTTAGTGGGAAAATTCGTGTTATGTATTCTTGTAAGTCAGTAGGTATTGGGATGCCCACATGGTTTCTTCGCGAGAATGGGCCCATTA
>RPOS01000149.1 GCA_003820635.1 Verrucomicrobiaceae bacterium
AATTCTTCACAGCCTGCGCCGCCGCCTTCGAGCTGCCCGGGGTGAATTTCTTGGCTGCCAGCTTGGCCGCCTGATATTTTTCCAAATCCCGGTCGATCTGGGTTTTTCCTCCCAAGATTCTCCCAGTCTTCTTGCTTGCGACTTTCAGCCCCCGCCGATCATTGGCTCGCTTTACGGCCTCCTCAGGGTCTGAGGTTCCGAGGGAAACCCGGATCTGATCACCACCCACCGAGTATCGGAGCCAGAAAACCCCACTGCGCTGGAATACGCCTGGTGCTGCGGTGGATTTGTGAGGCCTGCCTGTTTTTGCGCTCTTTTTAATGAGGTTAGCCATGACAAAAAGCACTGTGCTAAATTCACTGTGCTAAATCCAGCTTTTTTAATAAAATCTCTTGATTTGCCAAGGCCCTGTTTTTGTAGGCAAAATCAGCGTTTCTGGCGAAAAACTGGTGCGCGCTGCAGGGTTCGAACCTGCGACCCCATCCGTGTGAAGGATGTGCTCTACCACTGAGCTAAGCGCGCGGATTGTTGCGAGGGGCCACTTGGGACGCGGCCGGGCGGGAGGATTACGCGGCGCGGCGGCGCTTGGCAAGCACTTCGGTGGCGCGGCGTGGATTTTTGGTTTTGCGGTGTTGTCGGGCGGGGCCGGGGCCGTATGTTCGCCCCCGCAGCAGGAAAACGTGGCCCAGATTCCCAAGGAAAGCATCGAACAGGTTCTCAGTGCGACGGACATCGTCGATCTGATTCAGTCCTATGTGCCCTTGAAGCGGGCGGGCTCGCAGTTCCGCGCGAACTGCCCGTTTCACAACGAGAAGACGCCGTCGTTTTACGTGAATCCGGCGCGTCAGTCGTTCCACTGCTTTGGCTGCGGAAAAGGCGGCGACGCCATCTCGTTCGTGCGCGATTATGAAAACCTGCCGTTCATGGAGGCGGTGCGCAAACTCGCCGGCCGCGCGGGCGTCGTGATCCGCGAGGAGGAGAACGATCCGGAGGCGGATCGGAAGCGCAAGAGCAAGGGCCGCCTGCTCGACCTGCACCGCGAGGCGGCGGAGTTCTTCCACCAGCAACTGCTCAAGGCCCCCGAGGCGGCGCATGCTCGTGAGTATCTGAAATCGCGCGGCTTCGGCCGCGAAATGGCCGCCAGCTGGACCGTCGGCTGGATGCCGGAGAACGCGAAGACGTTTCTCGACTGGGCGCGCTCGCGCAAATTCAGCGGCCGCGAGTTGGTGGACTCCGGGATTTGTTATCTGCGCGAGGAGGGCAACGCCGCCTCCGGCATCCGCATGCGTTTCCGCGACCGGCTGATGTTTTCGATCCGCAACGAGATTGGCGATGTGATCGCCTTCAGCGGCCGCCAGCTCCGCGAGGATCCGAACAGCGGCAAATATGTCAACTCGCCGGAAACTTTCATCTTCCGCAAATCCAAAGTCCTCTTCGCCCTGGACCGCGCGAAGAAGGCGATCCTGCGCGAGAAGGCCGCGTTGCTCTGTGAGGGCCAGCTCGATGTGATATCGTGCCACGAGCTCGGCGTCGATCATGCCATCGCGCCGCTCGGCACGGCCTTCACTCGCGAGCATGCCAAGCTACTGCGGAGATATACCAACCATGTGCTCATTTGTTTTGATGCGGACCGCGCCGGCCTGACCGCCACCGAGCGGGTTTTCCGGGAGTTGGTGCCGGAGGGCCTGTCGGTGCGTGTGGTCACCATGCCGGCGGGCGATGATCCGGACACTTATCTCAAGAGCCATGGTGTCGAGGGTTTCCGGCAGTTGCTCACCGGGGCGCGGGAGTTTTTCGATTTCAAACTCGAAAAGGCGCGTGCGGACGGCTTGCTGGACAGCGCGGCGGGCCGGGCGGCGGCGCTTACCGAATGCGCGGCCATGCTCTCGCTGATGAGCGATTTCGCCTCACGCGAAAACCAGATCAATGTGGTGGCCGCATATCTCCAGACTTCGGCGACCGTGCTGCGCGGGGAGATCAAGAAGATCAAGTCGCGGCCCCAGCGGGAATATCAGGACAGGACGGATGGAGCGGCTGAGATAATGCCGCCCGCCGAGCCCACGCCGCTGCACCGCATCGTCGCGTTCCTCTGTCACCTCGCGCTCACCTCGGCTGCCGCGCAGCATTTGTTAGGTGAACAGTTCGAGACGCTGCACGAGGCGGCGCGCTGGCTTGAGGGCATCCCATTGTTGGAAAGCATTCTCACCGCCGCGCCGGATCCGGCGTCGAATGCCTCGGTGAACGCGTTTCTCGGCAGCCTGCCGGAGTCGGACCGGCTGGCCTTGATGCGCGATGCCGTGCTGGAAGGAGTGCCGCAGGATGGGATGCTCGCCGCGGAGCACGCACTGGCCTTGCTTTCCGGCACGGTGCTGCAGCGCCGGGATGCCGCGGTGAAGGCCGCGCTCAAGGAGCCGGGGATTTCCCCGCAGCGGACCGTCGAGCTGTTGGAGGAGACGAAAGAAATCAGCGCCCTGATGCGCGGCATCGGCCAGCGTTCGGAGTTCGACGATGAACTGCCGGCCTCGACCTTCCGGCCGAAACAACCCGAGTGGAAAAAGCGCTTCGAGCGCAATGGCAAGTCGTGATGGCCGGAAATCCCGCAACTTTCCCGCCGAAGCGTGGTTTCCTCCACCGTCAACCCCCTCCATTCCATGAACCGCAAGCCTCTTCACACCGACGAATCGTGGGAAAACGACGCCGTCTGGAAACTGCTCGATGCAGCGCCGCCCGCCACCGCCAGCCCGCGCTTTGTGGAGAAAACGGTGCGTGCCGCGCGTCTTTCCGGGCGGCCTGAGGCGTGGTGGAAGCGCCTTTTCAGCCCGGCCCCGCTGGCGGGTCTTGCCGCAGCCAGCGCCGCCGTGGCGGTGGCGCTGCTCAGTCTGCAACACACCGCGCCGGATGCCGTCACCGTCACCGCGCTGGCCGACTCCAACGAGTTTGCCGAGATCCAGGAAATCGCCGAAACGGAAACGCTGATCTCCGCCGTGGATCACCTCGATGCCTTCAGCGATGTGGAACTCGTCAGCCTGATCGGGTTTTAAGGGCTTTTCCAATCCGGTGGATGGGTCCAGCCTCGCCGGCATGAAGTCCTGTGTGATTTTCGATCTCGATGGCACCCTCGTCGATTCCCTTTCCGGCATCGCCGGTTCGCTCAACCGCAGTCTGGCCGCACATGGACTGCCGCAGCACTCGGAGGCCGCCGTCCGTTCGTTTGTCGGTAACGGACTCGAAAACCTCGTCCGCCGCGCGGCTCCCGCAGGTGCGGACAGCGCGCTCATCGGATCCCTGATCCGCGCGTTCAAGGAGGACTACGAGCTGACATGGGCGGAGGGCACCACGGCTTATCCAGGTATTCACGGGTTGCTCGGCGAGCTTGTGAAATCCGGCCATCCGCTGGCCGTGCTTTCCAACAAAACCCACCCCTTCACCGTGGCCATGGTGCGCGCGGTCTTTCCGCAGATCCACTTCGCGATGGTGCTGGGCCAGCGCGATGGCATCCCGCACAAGCCCCACCCTGCCGGTGCCTTGCAAATCGCCGGCACGATGGGTGCGGCACCTGAAAACTGCGTGGTCATCGGGGACTCCACCATGGATCTGGAAACGGCCGCGAATGCGGGTATGGAGGCCATCGCTGTTTCATGGGGCTATCACGACCGCGAGCGCTTGCTCGCCGCTGGTGCGGCAAAACTCATCGACGACCCCTCGGAGTTGCCCGCGCTGCTCGCCTAGCCCGCGCGGTTTAGCTCGTCCACCTGGCGGTTGAGCGTGCAGAAATCATAGAGCCAGCCGACGAAGAACAGCCCGCCGGTGAGCAGCCAGAGAATGCCCGTGCCTATTTTCCCCAGATAGAAACGATGGATGCCGAAGAGGCCGAGGAAGGTCTGGAGGATCCATGCCACCGAGTAATCGCAAGGCCCGGCGGTGAAGCGCCGGTCCGCCTCCCGGTCCATGCCGGGAATCAGGAACAGGTCGATCAACCAGCCGATCCCGAGCAAGCCGAGGGTGAAAAACCAGATCGCCCCGGTGACCGGTTTTCCATAGTAAAACCTGTGCGCGCCGGTGAAGCCGAAGATCCACAGAAGGTAGCCGATGGTCTTGCTGTGGGTGTCGCCGCGGTCAATGTTCATGGGCGAATGCTGCCCCATTCCGGCGGCGCTGGCGATGGCAAATTCGCGCCCGGCGGCCTGATGCGGCTTCCCTTTTTCGGCCGGAAAATCCCGTCAACTCGCCGCTTTACAAGCCGGAGAGCGACCCCCATAGTCCCGCGCCCATGAACTTTGCCGCGATCGATTGGCTCTCCATTTCCATCAACCTGCTGTTGGTGGTGTTCGTCATTGTCTGCCTGCTGATGACCCTGCTCATCCTGATGCAACGTCCGAAACAGGAAGGGCTCGGCGCGGCATTCGGCGGCGGCGTGACCGACCAGGTTTTCGGCGCGCGCACCACCAATGTCCTGCAACGCGGCACGGTCTATCTCGGCTCGCTGTTTTTCCTGCTGAGCCTTGCGTTGGCGGTCCTTATCGGCCACCAGAACAAGAAAACCAGCATTCTGGACGCCAAGGCTCCGGCCGCCCAGGCGGAGGAGGCCAAGCCCGCACCCGCGGACAACGCAGGCCAGCCGCTTTCATTGGCCGAGGAACTCCCGACCCCGGAAACCACACCCGCCCAGGCCCCGGAAACCGCTCCTGCGGAACCTGTGGCTCCAGCCCCGGTTGAGAGCGCTCCCGCTCCTGCGGAAACACCCGCTCCGGTTGAAAATCCCGCCCCGGAAGAAAAATCCGGCCAACCTTGACGCTCCGCAAGGGTGACTGAGGCCGCCCGAGAAGTTTCCGAGGTGCCGATCTGGGCACGCAAGGATGCGTTTCCCAAAGCCCCGCCCGGTTGGGGCTGGCTGGACCCAAAAGGCCGGCGGCATGCCTGTGAATCCGCCGCAGCCTTGATTTCCGCCATACGCGACGACCGGGATGCCCGCCTGCTGCTGGCGTGGACGCCTGAGCAGGAGCACATGGTGCTGCCCGAGGAGGTCTCCGGAGCTGAGGACGCCGTGCTCGCCTCACGCAAGCGCCTCGCAGCCGATGACTTGTTGGACTCGCAGGAAAAACTCCGCTGGTTCGGCTGGCTGCTCGGCGGCCTTGCGGTTTACATGCTCTATCAGGGCTGGTCCTTCGCGCCGGGCATCGCCGCGCCGGCCGAGCGGCTTGGTTTCGCCCTGCGGGCCATGCTCACCTCCATGTCGATGGGCATCACGCTGCTGATGTTCCTCATTTTCGCCTTCATCCCATGGTATCAGGCGCGCAAATGCCTGCGGGAATTCGGGAAATGGACGGCGGACGACATCGCCACCTCCGTGCCCATCCTGCGGTTTGAAACCTGGCTGCAGGCGCAGAAAGCGCCGATCACCCGCTTGTTGCTCGGGCTCATCGGCCTGGTCGGCCTAGCCCAGTTGTTGCCCGGGGATTCGCTGAATGCCGCGGGCTTGGTGAAGGCCGCCTACCAGCAAGGCCAGTGGTGGCGGCTGTTCACCGCGCCGTTCCTGCACGGCCACCCGCTGCATTTCCTGATGAACGGCGCCGCCTTGCTGTATCTAGGCAAGCGCGTCGAAGTCTTCGCCCGCTGGCCGCATGTGCCGCTGGTCTTCCTGTTTTCCGCCTGCGTCGGCGGCGAGGCCTCGGCCCGTGTTGTCTCGGCGACCTCGGTCGGCTCCTCGGGCGGACTGATGGGCTTGCTTGGATTCCTGCTGGTTTTCGAGTCGCTGCACTCGCGCCTCGTCCCCCGCTCGTCCCGCCGCCGCCTGCTCGCCGGGGTGCTGCTCACCGGGCTCATCGGCCTCATCGGCTACCGCTTCATCGACAACGCCGCCCACGCCGGCGGACTGGTGGCCGGCATGTTCTACGCCATCGTGGTTTTCCCGAAATCCGCTTCGCCAAACCGCCCGAACTCCACCGTCGTTGACCGCGTCGCGGGCATCGCCGCGCTGGCGATGCTGATTGCCGCGGCGCTGTTCGCCGCCATGCGGAGCGCCATGCCGTGACAAGGCTGTTGGCAGAATTTGCGCAGCTCATGCCAATTTTTGAGTAGCATTGCCCCTGCCAACCGAAAACACTCGCGTCGCAACCCACACCAACCAAATACCATGAAAAAATCCCTCACTTCCCTAGGAGCACTCGGTTTCCTCAGCTCCGTGGTCATCGCCGGCACCACCGTGGTCGATACCACCCCTGTCGCCTCCGCCGACGGCTTCGCGCAGGCCCGCCGCCCGATCAGCAACCCCACTCTCTTCGACCTCGCGCTGCCCGGCACCAACGTGCACCCGATCTTCATCTATCACGGCCTGCCGGATAGTGTGAACACGGTCCTCGGAAATCTGCCCGTCGGCGGTGACGTGGAAGTCTATGCGTTGCAGTTCGAAATCGCCCTCAACGACCGCCTCTCGATCGTCGCTACCAAGGATGGCTATGTGGATTTCAATGCCGATGAAACCCTCTCCAGCGAGAGCGGCTTCGCCAACCTCGGTGCGGGCCTCAAGTATGCCTTCATCCGCGACGATGCTTCCCGCACCGCGTTGAGCGGCACGATGACCTTCGAAATCCCCACCGGAAACAGCGATGTCTTCCAAGGCGAGGGTGACGGCGCCGTGAACCTGATCCTCAATGGCCTCAAGCTGATCGACGACTGGCAGTTCGCCGGTTCCATCGGTGCGCAAATCCCGTTCTCCGATGAGCAGTCCACCATGGGCTTCCTCAGCGCACACGCCAGTTATGAAGTCTGCACGTGGTTCATTCCGCTGGTGGAGGTGAACTGGTTCCACGTCCTGGATGCCGGTGACGGCACCGGCAACTATCCGTCGCAAGTCGGCGGCTTGGTTCCCGCTGTGATCGAATTCGAAGGTGGCGATGTGTTCAACCTCGGTGCTGTCAATTCCACCGCAAACCGTGATTTCGTGACCGCCGCTTTCGGTTTCCGTTCGCGCATCACCGATGCGGTGAACGTGGGTGCCGCCTATGAGATTCCGCTCACCGATGAAGAGGACAGCGTGATGGAAGAGCGCGTGACCATCGACCTCATCTGGAATTTCTGATTCGTTTTCTCTGGAGTATTGGGTTGTTTCGAAGCCCGGGGTGGTTCGCCGCTCCGGGCTTTTTGCTCATTTGGGAAGCCCGGCGGAAATGGACTCCCAGCGCTTCGCAAAAGCGGGACTTCCCA
>RPOS01000150.1 GCA_003820635.1 Verrucomicrobiaceae bacterium
GATATCGGGAAAATCGACACGGATAAAGAACACGTTCTTGTTCGTCTCCGTCCAGGAAGAGGCTTCCATCTGGACGAGTTCCCCGGCTTGCACCCAGTTGATGCCGACCGAGCCATCGCCGGCATCGGCCAGGACGAACACCTGCCGCGATCCGCCGTGTGGCCCGGGCGTTTCGTCAAATTGTGCGAGTTTTTCATTCGCCGCGGCGATGGTTTCCGTGTTCTCGAAAAGATAACGCCGACCGCCGGCCAGCGCGGTGACGGGCTGCTCCCCGAGCGGCCTGCCAGTGGCGAAATCCCGCCGGGCGTCGCGGTTTCCAAGAGGTAGCCGTGCGAGCGCTTTCGCATCGGCGGGCGTCAGGATTTCAAACACGACGTCCGAGACCGCGGCCCGGCCGTCCAAGGTGATGCCTGCCAGCGGCGCGGATTCCTTGGTGCTGTGACCGAGACGCCGGCCGAACACCGAGGCGTCCCAGCTTTTCCCGTCGATTTCCAGCACGCGCAACGTCTCCGGATCGGCCGAGTGATCGCAAACCGGAAGCACCCGCAGGCTTCCCACCGTGTTGAACGGTTGCTCGAAATATGGCTTCATTTCCGCCGGCAGTGCCTCGTATTCGCTCCATGACACCGCGTTTTCCAAGGCCATGGCGGGATCGGTGGCGATCCAGCCGGCCATGAGCTGCTTGCGGGCGGCGGCCAACTCGATGCCCTTCGCGAGATCTTCGGGGGCGATGGTTGCGGAACGATGGGCTTCCCTCCAATCGTGAAAATCCCTCAGCACCACGGATGCATCAGGCCTGCATTTCCAGTCCTCAGCCGTCGGACCCCGGGCTTTTTCAGAGCCCAGGAACCCTGTCACATATAGAGCAATGAGAAGCAGCAGCAGAAGCGGTAGCGCAAGTCGGCGGTTCACGGCGCTTCCCATAGTCTGATGATCAAGATTGGTCGATCTCCAAGTTTTCCGGGCATTCAAAACCCGCCCTTGGGCTCAGCCCGGCCACTGCGGGTGCATCGACTGCCGGAAGCGCGAGGGCGGCACATGGTGGACGGATTTGAAGACGCGGGAAAAGTGGAATGCGTCCTTGAAGCCCAGCGCCGCGGCCACGGATTTCACCGTGGCGTTCTCCTCCAATAACAGCCGTGACGCGTGATCCATCCGCAGGCGGGTGAGAAACTGATAGGGACTCTCATCGTGATAGCGCGCGAACAGGCGGCAGAGGTAAGGCGCATCCAGTCCGCAAGCCGCCGCGGCCGCGGACAGCGTCTGGAGAACCAGGAAATCGCGCTCCATGAGTTCCCTCGCGCGGGTGTAAGTCGCGAACGCGGGTGAGTCGGTGTTTCCGGGATCCGCCGCATCGTCACGGCACAGCAGCAGCAGTTCGCGGGTGATCAATGAGCAGAGCATCCGCGCCAACCGGGATTTCCGCACGCCGCGGTCGATGAGCATGTCAAAAGTCCGGCGAATCGGCTCACCTTTCAAACAGCGCGAGACAAAGCCGGGTTCGATTTCATAGCGGGCCAGAAACTCCGCCACCCCGCTGCCGGCGAAGCCGATGAAATACTTGCCCAAGGGATGATCCACCGAGCTCTCGATCCGATGGGGCAAGCCGGGACCATAGAGATAAAAGCTCCCGGGTCGCAGCTCATGCGAAACCCCGCCGAGCAAGAGTGTCCCGGCTCCCCGGCTCACGAATTCGAGGCAGAACCACGGGAAATTCCGCCGGTCGATCCGGTAGTCGGGACCACAACGTTCGAAGCCGCCGAACACCACACCGAAGTCCTCCTCTTCTCCGGGCTCGAAGAAAAACAACCTCGATGCCTCGACCTGCCGCGAAACATAGGAACTGGCAGAGCGCGCGTCCTTCATCTGGCAATGAATGGGAAATCACCTCTCCCCCATCAAGATAAATATCGGCATTTCTGATTGGAATCTTCATGCGGGAACCCGATTATTTTCACCGCTCATTTCGTGGAAAATTGCTGACAAATCGCTTTCGAATGCCACGTTTCCACCCGCAAGGAATCCCGAACCCATTCCATCATGAAAAAATCATCCTATCCAAAAATCGGCATCCGCCCGACCATCGACGGCCGTCTCGGCGGCGTCCGCGAGTCACTCGAAGCACGCACCATGCAGCAGGCCAAGTCCGTGGCCGAACTTTTCAGCGCCAAGCTCCGTTATCCCGACGGCACACCCGTCGAGTGCGTCATCGCCGACACCTGCATCGGCGGTGTGCGCGAGGCCGCCGCCTGCTCGGACAAGTTCAGGCTCAACAACGTCGGAGTTTCTCTAACAGTCACGCCGTGCTGGTGCTATGGCTCGGAGACGATGGACATGGACCCGCACACGCCCAAAGCCGTGTGGGGCTTCAACGGCACCGAGCGCCCCGGCGCGGTCTATCTGGCAGCCGTGCTCGCCGGCCACACGCAGAAGGGCCTGCCCGCATTCGGTATTTATGGCAAGGACGTGCAGTCCGCCGACGACACGAAGATCCCCGCCGATGTGGAGGAAAAGCTGCTTTCTTTCGCCCAATGCGGCCTCGCCGTCGCACTGATGCGCGGCAAGTCCTACCTCTCGATGGGCGGCACCTCGATGGGCATCGCCGGCTCGGTGGTGGACACAAAGCTTTGGGAAAAATGGTTCGGCATGCGCGTCGAATCCATCGACATGAGCGAGATCGCCGGCCGTATGCGCAAGGGTTGGTATGACCAAGAGGAGTTCAAGACCGCTCTCGCATGGGTGAAAAAACACTGCAAGGAAGGCAAGGATTACAACTCGCCCAAAACCACCCGCTCGCGCGAACAACTCGACACCGAATGGGAGGACAGCGTGAAAATGGCACTCATCGCCCGCGACCTGATGGTCGGCAATCCGCTGCTCAAGAAAATGAAGCTCGGCGAGCAGGCACACGGTCACAATGCCATCGCCGCCGGTTTCCAAGGCCAGCGCCAGTGGACCGACCACTTCCCGAACGGTGATTTCATGGAGGCGATTCTCAACTCCTCCTTCGACTGGAACGGCAAGCGCGCGCCCTACATCGTCGCCACCGAAAACGACGCACTCAACGGCGCGGGCATGCTCTTCGGCTGGCTTCTAACGAACACCGCGCAGATTTTCGCCGATCTGCGCACCTACTGGAGCCTTGAGGCCATCGAAAAAGCCAGCGGCCAAAAAGTGAAACACCCGCTCGTCGGTGATGGCATCCTGCACCTCATCAACTCCGGCCCGGCGGCGCTCGACGGCACCGGCGAGCAGACGAAAAAGGGCGTTCCTGTGATGAAGCCGTTCTGGGAAATTTCCGACGCGGAAGTCAAAAAGTGCCTCAAAGCCACCACCTGGCACCCGTCCATCACCGAGTATTTTCCCGGCGGTGGCTGGAGCACCCGCTACCGCACCAAGGGCGGCATGCCCGCCACGATGATCCGCCTCAATCTCGTCGATGGCCTCGGCCCCGCGCTGCAAATCGCAGAGGGTCACACCATCGACCTGCCGGATGATGTGCATGACGCGCTCGACCAACGCACCAACCCGACGTGGCCGACCACATGGTTCGCTCCGGTTCTAACAGGAGAAGGCGCGTTCCGCAGCGCCTACGAAGTGATGAACCACTGGGGCGCCAACCACTGCGTGATGACTTGCGGCCACGTCGGCCACCTTTACATCACGCTCGCCTCGATGCTGCGCATCCCGGTTTACATGCACAACGTCAGTGAGGAACGCGTGTTCCGCCCGAGCGCCTGGCGCGCCTTCGGCACCGCGGATCTGGAGGGAGCGGACTTCCGTGCCTGCCAGAACTACGGCCCGCTTTACGGCAAGGTCTGAAAAACCCGCGCCGCAACCTGCCTTAGCCCGTCGAGCGTGATGTCGGGATCGACCGCGTCGATCTCACTCACGCCGCGGGCGATCAATGCCGCATCGCCCCCCGTGGCGATGATTTTCGGCGTGCCTGTGAGTTCCTCGCAGATGCGGGCAATGATTTCCTTCACCAGTCCGCGGTAACCGAACACCGCGCCAGCCTGCATCGCATGCTCGGTGGATTTTCCGATCGCTGAAGGAGGTTCTTCCAGCTCGATCACCGGCAGCAGCGCGGTTTTTCCCGGCAAATAAGCGGACATCGCCCCCAAGCCGGGCGCGATCACCCCGCCGCAATAGGCCGGTCGGTCCGAAATCACGTCAAAAGTCACCGCCGTGCCGAAATCGATGATGACGGCCGGCGCACCATGGCGGGTCAGCACGCCCGCGGCATTGGCCAGCCTGTCCGCACCGATTTGTGCCGGCTTGGGGTAGTCGATCCCCAAACCCAGCGGGCTTTCATGACCGATAAAATGCACCGGCCCGCGCGATTCGAAAAATTCCTTCAACACCGCCGCCTTGTTCGGAACCACCGAGCAGACGACCACCGCCGAGAAATTGACATCACTCGTCACGGCTGCCAGCGCCTCCGGAGAAACCTCCGCCGTCGGTAGAACCGCACGCCAATCACGAAGCCCCACGGCATCCCCGAGCGCGAATTTCGTGCGGGTGTTCGAGTTGTCGATCAGCAGCCAGGCCATGGTTTACCAGCGGGATGTGATGAAATATTCGGCATTGGAACTTCCCAACCGCGGGATGCCCGAACCCGACCGGATCACCAGCGAGCCATCGTTGATGCGGAGCTTGAGCGGACCCTCCAGATCCGCAGCTTCCAGCCAGAACTTGAACCACAACTCGGTGGTGCCTTGTCCGGCGGTGCCGCCCAATGTGGTGTCCGCCGGTTCCAGTTCGCGCCCTGTGGAAGTCACCAAACGCACGGGTTTCATCAAATCATGATCCTGCCCGGGCGTGACCTTGAGGCGCACATCCAGCCAGTAAAAAGATGCGTCTTTCCTCACCTGGCTGCCGACCACCTTGCAGTTGGCCGCCGGATCCACGCTCCACGCGTAAGGACGCAGCCAGCTCCAAGCGGCGAATCCCGCGGAAATCAGCAGGGCCGCCATCATGAAAACTCGCAAGGTCCGACGCTTCACGCGCACAGAGGAAACCAGCATGGCCATCCCTGCAAACGAAAACGGGCGGACCGTTGCAGGTCCGCCCGCTGGGGGGATTTAAGGAAGCATCAATGTTCGTAACCTTGCTCGCCATGCTCCGCGAGATCGAGACCCGCTGTTTCAATTTCCGGATCAGGACGAAGACCTATCACGAACTTGATGGCGTAGGCGATGATCGCGGTGGCGACAACGCTCCAGACGATGGTCAATCCCACGGCTTTGAATTGCTCCATCAGAAGACCATCCTTCAAGGGACCCACAACCGAGTTGGCTTTTTCATCAGCGAAGACACCCGTGAGAAGTGCGCCAAGCGTTCCACCCACACCGTGCACACCGAAGGTGTCGAGAGCATCGTCGTAGCCCAGCATCTTCTTGAGGTAGGCAACGGCGAAGAAGGGAATCACACCTGCCAGAACACCTATGATGACCGAGGAGGTGGCCGTCACGAATCCGGCACCCGGGGTAATCACGACCAAACCCGCGACAATGCCCGAGCAGAAACCAAGCACGCTGGGCTTGCCCTTGAAGAGCCACTCGCTGGCCGCCCATGCGAGGCCTGCGGTCGCCGCAGCCAAGGTCGTAGTGGTGAAGGCGTTGGAAGCAATGGCGTCAGCACCCAGGGCGGAACCGGCATTGAAGCCATACCAGCCGACCCACAGCATTCCGGTGCCGATCATACAAAGCACCATGCTGTGCGGAGCCATCTGCTCCTTGCCGAATCCGAGGCGCTTGCCGAGGATCATGCAGAGAACAAGCGCGCTCCATCCGGATGTCATGTGAACAACCGTTCCGCCGGCGAAGTCGATCGCCTTGATGCCCGCATTCGGGTTCAGCGGCCCGCACATGAAACCGGTGGTGGACCACACCATGTGCGCAAAGGGGAAGTAAACGGCGAACATCCAGACCACCACGAAGGCCATGATTGCGGCGAATTTCATGCGCTCGGCAATGGCTCCGATGATTAGGGCAGGCGTGATGATCGCGAAGGTGAGCTGAAACATGGCCCACATGCTGTCGGAAATCCAGTAGTAGCCGGCCCCTACATTACCGGGCTCCACGCCCTTGAAGAAAACGTAGGAAAAATCGCCTATGAATGCATTTCCAGCCCCGAAAGAAAGACTGTAACCGCACAGCCACCACAACGGGGTGACCACACAGGCGATGCCCAGACATTGAGCAAGCACCGAAAGGACGTTCTTTCGGCGAACCAGACCACCGTAGAACAGCGCAAGGCCCGGCAGAGTCATGAAGAGCACCAGCGCCGTGCTGACCATTTGCCATGCATTCGCGCCAGGCCCCGGTCCCGCAACGAGAGAAGCAGCACCGTTTGCCTTCTCCGGACGGGCGACGTTGTTCATGTAGGCCTCGATATCGGCAATGCGCTCCTCGATGGTGGGAGTCGCCGATGCCTCAGGGGTTGTGGCAGCCGGAGCTTCCGCACTTGGCGAAGGGGCCGCATCCTGCCCGTAAGCGGGAGTTGCCATTGGTATAGCGGCGAATGCGATCGCCGCGGCCGCGAGGGCCCGCACTTTCATTAGGTATCGACTGGTCATGGTATTCAGGATTGATCTGATGGTTGATTGCTTGATCCCGACAACTCAGAATCGCCGAGGGCAGCGTTTCGGCGAAAAGCAAATGCCGTGCCAACTTATGAAATGCTCCAAAACAAACGAGACCTCCGCAAAACAATTAGCCCCGCAGACTGAAAAAAAAGACGGTTAGGGCTTGTCATCCCGGACGACTCCCCCTAACCAACTCCACGCGGAGCGCAGCCCGCGTGTGAAATAATGCTGGACAGATCCTTCGGAAACGTGAACTATTCGCGCAACGGAGAGCTTCCAGCAGCCATTTGGCACGCAGGATGCTAAATCCGAAATCGCTCCTGTCTGTTCCATTCCGGTCCAGCCAAGGACGCAAGCAGCAACCGAAAACCAACACAACAAGATGCAAAACTACTGCAAAACCATTGGCGCCCTGGCCGCTGCCTCCGCCCTTGTGGCCGGCAACGCCTCGGCGGGAACCCCCGCTCCTGTGACCGCACCCGCTCCAGCTACTGAATGCGATGCGTTCCCATGTCTGGATTATGAACTCCACGTCGGATACACCAACGAGTATCTGTGGCGCGGC
>RPOS01000151.1 GCA_003820635.1 Verrucomicrobiaceae bacterium
ATGATGATGATGATGATGGGAAAATCCTGTTCAACGCGCCCGGCCGAGCAGTCCGTATTTCGGGCTGAAGAGAAATGAGATGCCGAAGATCGCGCCAAGCACCAGCACGATGGCGGGACCTTGTTCGATGTTGAGCCACCAACCGGCCAGCACCGCAAAGGAAGCGGCCAGGCCTCCCAGCAGCGCACCGCCCCAGAACAGGGCGTTGGTGGAATCTGTTAGAAGATAAATCGTCGCCGCAGGTGCCACCAGCAGGCCCACTGCCAGCATGCAGCCGACGGCTTGAAGCGAGGAAATGAGCACCACGATCAGCACGGCCATCAACAGGTAGTTGAGCGCCCGGACCGGAACTCCGAGAGTGGCGGCGACTTCCGCGTCGAACAGCGTCATGAGCAGCGGCCGGTGCAGCGCGGTGAGCAGGCCGAGTGCGCCGCAGGAGATCCAGAAGTTCATCCACAGGTCGCCATCGCGCAGGCCCATGATGTTTCCGAAAAGCCACTCCTCCATTTCCTGGGTCACGCCGATGCGGCGCAGCAGGATGATGCCGCCGCTGAAAGCCGCGGTGTAGAGAATGGCGAGCGCCGAATCCTGGTCGAGCCGCGAGCCGCGCGAGACGGCCAGCGAGCCGAGGCCGATGAGCAGCGCCGCGAAAAGAGCCCCGAGAAACGCGCTCCAATCGTTCAGGCCGGCCACGAGGATCGCCACGGCGATGCCGGGCAGCAGCGCATGGGAAAGCGAGCCCACCTTGAGCGCGGATTTTCTGAGCACCACAAACGCGCTGGCGTAGCCATTGGTGCAGCCGATGATCAGCGCGGCCAGGATGGCCCGTTGGTTGAAGGGATGGTTCAGTGGTTCCAGCAGCCAGTCGATCATGCGACCTCCTTTCCATCCGTGCCGAAGGTTTCATCAAGTTTCGCCTCGGTGAACACCTCTTCCACCGGCCCGAAGGCCACGGCGTGGCGCCGCAACAGCAGCACCTCGTCGTAAATGCCGCGCACGGTGTCCATGTCGTGATGCGAGGCGATGACCAGCCGGCCCTCCTCGGTGAGGTGGCGCAGGGTTTCCGCGAGCGCGGTTTTGGACGGGCGGTCGAGACCGGTGAAGGGTTCGTCTAACAAAAGCACGTGCGCCTCCTGTGCCAGCGCGCGGGCGAGGAACACGCGCTGTTGCTGGCCACCGCTGAGCTGGCTGATCTGGCGGTTTTCCAGGTCCTTGAGGCCCATCATATCGATGGCGCGGCAGATGGCGGCCTCGTCGGTTTTTGAAAACGGCCGCCACCATCCGGCCTGCGGGTAGCGGCCCATTCTAACAACTCCGCGCACGGTGATGGGAAAGTGCCAGTCCACATTCTCGCGCTGCGGCAGGTAGGCGATCTCGCGGCTCCAGCGCGCCACCCGGGTGCCGCGCCACAGGATGCGCCCGGCGGCGACGGGCAGCAGGCCGGCGATGGCCTTGAGCAGCGTGCTCTTGCCCGCGCCGTTCGGGCCGATAAGCGCCACGCAGGCGCCGCATGAGGTGGAAAACGAAACATCGCGCAGCGCGTCGAGCTCGCGGTAGCGCACGGCGAGGCCCTCCACCTGGAGTTCGTGGTGGTGGCCGCAGTGGGCGCAGGATTCGTGGGCGGGGTTCATGGGATCAATGAGCGTGCCGCCATTCGTAGTGCAACGTTTCGTCTAACAGACCGCTGCCGGTCATGAAGCGTGTCTGCTCCTCGTGGCCATCCGGCATCACGGTGAGAAACACCGCGGTTTCCGCCGCGTCGACGCCGAACTCCGCGGCCAGCGAGAGCTCCAGCGCGCCATCGGCGAGACGCAGCACCACATCGTGCTCGGACTCGCCCGCCGGGGGTGTCGGCATATCCAACAAAATCGTCCCATCCGCGTTTTTCACCAGCAGCCGCTGTGCGGGAGCGAGCAGTTTGACGCGCAGCACGGCCGGAATTTCCATCTCGGAAACCCCGACCTGGGCGGCTTGGAGCACGGGCGCGGCGGAGGTGAGCTTGCGCAGTGGGATGGACAGCAGGCAAAGCCCGGCGAGCACTCCCGCCGTTCCTACCAAGGGTGATGCCAGCCAACGGGATGCGCTCATGGTGCGGCGAGTGCGCGGGTGATGGTGTTGACGTTGTGGCGGATCATCGCTTCGAAGCCCGCCTCGCCGCCGGTGCCGTTGCCGTCCGCGATGAGCGGCTCTCCGATGCGGGCACCGGTGGCTGTGGCGACGGCTTGTAGCGCTTTGGTGCCCGCGCCTTGCTCGGGAAACACGGCCTTCACGCCGGATTTTTTCACCGAGTCGATGGTCTTGGCTTGTTCCTGCGGCGTGGTGTTCTGCTCCTTGTTGAGGCCTGCCACGGCGATGACCTCGAAGCCGAATTCCTTGGCAAAGTAGCCGAAGGCATTGTGCGCGGTGACCAGTTTGCGCTGGCCGCGCGGCACTTTGGCGAGCTCGGTCCTAGCCCATTTTTTCAGGGCATCGAGCCGCTGGCCGTAGGCGCTGGCATTGGCCAGATAAATGTCTTTTCCGGCGGGATCCTTTTCCGCGAATGCCTGCGCCACCACCCGGGCGGCGCGGCGGGTGTTGTCGATGCCGTGCCACCAATGCGGGTCCAGCGCACCCGGGCCGTGCGAGGGGCAGCAGGTGTAAACGGCGTCCTTGCCGACGGTGAGTGAGGGGATCGTGCGGCCCACCTCGATGATGGTCACGCCGTTCAGGGCGGACCTGAGGCGGTCCAGGTAGTTTTCCAAATTTTTGCCGCCGGCAAGGATCAGCGCGGAGGACTGCATGCGCTTCATGTCTGCCGGCCGCGGTTCGAAACGGTGCGGGTTGCCGCCCTCGCCCACCAGATCGAAGACGTTCACCCGCTCGCCGCCCACCTGGCGTGCGAGGTCCGCCATCAGCGGATGCAGCGCGGATACTTGCAGCGGTGCGGCAGCCAGCCCGCACAGCAGCCCCAGCCAGGAAAGAAGGATCGCTCTCACGCCGTGGAAGCTGATGCAGCTTTCGGGCAATTGCAATAAATTTGTGTTTTGTGCGCGTAGATCACCTCGCCCGCGTCAATTTTCCTCAGCCAGCGGGTAGCGGAAATGGGCGTCGATCTTGTAATCGAACAGCACATCCTCCCACTTCACCACGGTGTCCTTATGGTGGACGACCCACGGTTCCTTGACGCGATTTCCCGGGCCGGGCACGACGATGCCGATGTGTTTTTCGGCATTGGCGAGCGACCAGACGACGATGTCCCCCGGTTGGTAATCCGCGGGGTCTCGCGACGGCGTGAGTGTCTGCCCCTTGCGCTCGAAGAAGCGCTCAAGATTGGGAATGCGGCGGTGGTCGATGTTGCGGTCCGGTGCCAATGCGCCCCAGAGCTGCGGGTAGAGGCGGAAATGGGCGGCCATGTCCTCGTGAACTTCCTGCTGGAGGTCGATGCCGAGCGCGCGCAGGCAGCGGATGGCGACATCGGCCGCGGCACCCTTGTTGGCGACAATGTCGCCGTTGGGGTAGGGGATTTTGTAATAGGCTCCGTCAAAAGTGATCTCGTCTCCGGAGTAGGCGAGGGCGGCGGCGGCGAGGCGGCCGCCCGGTTGGCGGGATTGCTCCAGCGAGGAAATCAACAGCCCGGCCTGCTCCAGCGAGGGCCCCTGCTGGGTGGCTTTCAGGAAGGGCACCAGCGGCCGGCCGAACCAGGAGGCGATGCTCACCGCGATGACCAGGATCACCCAGCCGCCAAAGAAATGGCGGCGCTTCGGCTTCTGCGGACGAGGGCCGATGTATTCGATGGTGTGGTAAAACCCTGGACGGTGGCGTGCCATGAAAATGTGCCTGCGGCTTGAAAAGCGATACGCACCGAGAAAGCGATTGTTTTCCAATAATTTCACGCATTTTTATCACTGCGGCCGGATTTGGCACCCGATTGAGCTCTCGACAGCCACCGCGGCCGCCCGGCACAGTGCCGGCATGACGATTTTCACCAGCCCGGCCCCGCTGCAATGGGGCGAACTGGATGTGCCGCTGTTAGGGATCGCGAAGGACTGGCACGGTGCGCCGGTGGAGTCCGCCGCCGGATACGCGCTTGCCATGGACGCGCGGCGGCTGTGGTTCATCGCGCACCACCGGACGGCGGCGGATCTGCATCCGCAGGCGCGGCCCGGCATGTTCCAGGCGGAGTTATGGAAACACGATGTCGCGGAGCTCTTCCTCGCGGACCCGGTGAGCGGGCGTTATTTCGAGTTCAACCTCGCTCCCAACGGAGCCTGGTGGTGCTGCGAGCTCACCGCGCCGCGCGTCCGTGCCGAGGAAACGGACATCGCGATGCCGGAGATTGCCACGTTTGCGGACATGGCACCGGACGGCGCATGGGTGGCGGCCATGGCCATCCCGCTGGATCTGCTCAAGGCGCGGCTCGATTTCGGGCCGCAGTCGCGTGCGAATGTGACTTTCATTCTCGGCTCTTCGCGGCAGCGATTTCTAACAGCAGCGGATCTCGGTGGCGGGGAGCCGGATTTCCACCGGCCGGAGCGTTTCCCGCAGGTCGTCTCGCGCGCACTGCCCGTCAGCGTGGAATGATTTCCGGTCCGGCTGTCACGCGGCCTTTGCCAAGGCGCGGGATTGTGCTAGAGAGCGCTTGGTGACCCGGCGTTTCCAAATCGAAGACATGATTCTCCAGGACGCGTCGGGCGTGGTGTTCCGCGCATTGGACACGGAAACCGGGAAAAGCGTGGCGTTGCGGCGGTTTTTCCCCTTCGGCGCGGGCGGTGGCGGTTTGCTAGAAGATGAGCAGACGGCTTACAACATCGCGCTCGACCGCCTTGCCGGGCTGCATCATCCGGCGCTGCGCTCGGTGATTGCCGGCGGCTGCGATCCAGTGGACGGCATTCCTTTCATCGCCACCGAGTGGATCGAGGGCGAGGTGCTGGCACCGCTTATCGAGCGTCGTCCGCTGCCGGCCGAGGCCGCCTCCGAGTTGCTCACCCAGGCGCTCGAAGTCAGCGAACTGCTCTCACACGTGCTCGCCGAGGAGGGCGTGTGGGTGGAGACTGATCCCCAGACCATCGTGCTGGGCAATGCGGAAAGCGGCCGGGGTTTCACGTTTTGGATTTCCCCGCTGAAATGGCTGGGCGGAAACGAACAAGCCGGCGGGATGGCATCCATCATTTTATTGGCTGAGGAGATCATGGGCTGGAAAGGCCGGATGGTGAGTGACCAGTCCGGCGGCGGGCTGGGCGCGTGGATCAAGTGGCTGCGCCAGGCCGCGCCCACCACCACGCTGCGCGAGTTGCGGGAAAACCTCGCCGCCGCAGTCGGCACCGAGCCGCCGCCCGCCGCCGCCAAGCTCGTCGCGCAGGCCGCCCGCCCGCCCGCGCGCAAGTCCTCGAAAGTCCCGGTTCTTGCCGGGCTTGGGCTGGTGCTCATCCTCACCGGCCTGAGTGGCTGGCTGCATACGCGCAATCGGCCAATACCGGAAATGCCTGAGGCCGCGCCGTTTTCCTCCGAGGCTTCCACCGTCAACCAACGGGCTGCGGAACTCAGCGCGCAAGCCACGGCGGCGGATCAGGAAAAGCAAGCCACGCTCGCCGCGCAACACTCCGCAGTCGAAAGCCGGGGTGGCGTTTTCTCGCCCGCGGAGGGAGACTGGCTCGCGTTGCAAAAGGGCCAACCCGCCAGACTTGAAGGACGTTTGGCGAAGACCGGGCTCTCAAACTCCGGCAAGACCCTCTATCTGTATTTCTCGGAAAACCCCACAGCCACCGAGCCCCGTGGTGCGGTGCCTCTCAAGGCCGCGCCCGCCGACCTGAGCGAGACATCACTCGCTGCTTTCATCGGCAAAAAAATCCGCATCTCCGGCCAAGTGGCTTTGCAAAACGGCCGACCGGAAATTGTCATCACCACTCGCGCCGCCATCGAAGCGGCGGAATAAACCTCACCAGTGCGTGGCCTGGCGGAAATGTTGCAGCCGCTGTTCCAAGTCGGCACGTGTAAGTGCTTCCAGCCGACGGGTGGAAAACGCCTCGCAAGTGAAGGAGGCGAGGATCGAACCCTGCACCACCGCCTGGCGCAGTTGAGCGGCACTGTATGGCGGCGGGCCCTGCGCGGCGAGGTAGCCGGCCATCGCGCCCACAAACGTGTCGCCCGCGCCGGTGGGATCCGCCACCGCTTCGAGCGGCCAGGCGCTGGCACGGAAGATTTCCCCGCCATCCGAGAACAACATCGCGCCGAATTCTCCGAGCTTAACCACCACGTGGCGCGGACCTTTATCTAACAAAATCCGCCCGGCGCGCACCAGGTTCGATGTGCCGGCCAACTCGCGCGCCTCGCCTTCGTTGAGCACGAACAGATCCAGATGCGGCAGCACCTCGTGCAGGCGCTCGTTGGCGATTTCGATCCACAAGTCCATCGTGTCCGCGACCACGAAGCGGGAATCCGGCGTGCCGCCATTTGCCGGGCCGAGGCCGCATTGCGTGAGCATCTCGATCTGATTGTCCGGCGACATGTTGGCCAGCACCACGATCTGCGCGGCGGCGGACGAGGCAGGCACCTTGACCTGCCAGTTTTCCAACACGTTGAGCCCCACGCGGTGGGTCGTGCGCTCGTTCATGTTCGCATGGTATTCGCCGGACCAGGTGAACGATTCGCTCTCCGAGCGCTCCACGCCATCGAGCGAAACGCCGCGGTCCTCCAGCATGTCGAGATGCACCTGCGGAAAGTCATGGCCGATGATGCCGACGAGCGAAACCGGCCGGCTGAAAAAGGACGCGGCCAGCGCGGCGTAGGCGGCTGATCCGCCTAACAAATCGGCGGCCTCGGCCTCCGGCGTCTTGACGTGATCGATGGCAATGGTGCCGCCGACGATGACGGCGGCTTCTGCTGAAATGGGGGCTTCGGACATGGACATGGGTAAAGTGCGCGTGGCGGCGGCCTTTTAAAGGCGGCAGGCGAAATTCAAACCACGAAATTTAATACTACAATATCCCAGACAAAAAGTAGAGAATCCTCTTGCCATGGGGATTGGCGGGTGTAGAAGGGGGGGCGTGAGCAGCAAGCGGTGGTTGGCGCCTTGGAAGGATTCGGCGGGCAAGCCGGCGATTTACCACTGCATTTCGCGGGTGGTGGACCGGCGCTTTGTGTTCGGAGAGGTGGAGCGGGA
>RPOS01000152.1 GCA_003820635.1 Verrucomicrobiaceae bacterium
GCGCCTGCCCGGCAAGGCCCGCGCCGTCATTTTCCCGGGGGATCTCGACCGCGGGGAAATCGCCGACATTCCGCTCTATGGCAACATCGCCGCCGGCATGGCCCAGAATGTGGAGGCGGAGCGCCAAGGCTGCATCTCGGTGGACATCACGTCGCTCGGCATTCCCCGCCACGCCCGCACCTTCGCCCTTGAGGTCCGCGGGGATTCGATGATTGACGCGCACATTTGCGACGGAGACACCGTGATCCTCGAGTTCCGCGAGCCCCGCAAGGGTGACATCGTTGCCGCGCTGATCGACGGGGAGACCACCCTCAAGCGCTACCTCATCGAGAAAGGGAAACCCTTCCTGCGCGCCGAGAACCCGGATTATCCGGATCTCATTCCCGCCCGCGAGCTGGTCATCCAGGGCGTGCTGGTGGCCCTGCTGCGCCACGCGGCGTGAGGAAGGTGGCGGCGGATTGCATCTGCCATGCCCGTTGATCCGCACTTCATTCCTTCTTCAAAGCGAAAACCTGTCCTCGGCAGGAGTCACGCCCATGATGACGCACGCCACGCCGTTGGCGGCGAGGTGATTGAGGCAATGATAGACGTCCTCCGCATCGGCGGAAACGGCGGCGGCGATGGCTTCGGCGGACTGCGGCTCGTTGGTGAGGTTTTCTCTAACGATTTTCAGCAATTCCAGGAACACGCCCGCAGCCTTTTTCCCGGCTTCGACGCCTGGTTGATGGTAGGCGTTGATGTGCACCAGTGAGGCGTAGAAGGAAACCGCGCGCTCGAACAGGGCGATGAGCAGGCCGAGCGTGAACGGCGTGACTTCCGGGATGGAAATGGTGAGCGACTTCCGGCCCGCCGCGTGCAGCGCCTTGCGGGTGCCGCGGAAGAAGCCTTGCAGGTAGTCCGCAGTGGTCGTGCCGGGATCGACCTCGATGCTCTTGCCCTGGCGGCCCTTGCGCACCTCGATGAAGCAGGCGAAGAAATTGTTCACTCCATCGCGAAGCTGCTGGATGTAGGCGTGCTGGTCGGTGGAGCCCTTGTTGCCGTAAACCGCAAGGCCCTGGTGGACGGTGTTGCCATCCAAATCCAGTTCCTTGCCCAGCGACTCCATGATGAGCTGCTGGAGGTATTTGGAAAACAGGACGAGCGAATCCTTGTAGGGCAGCACGACCATGTCCTTCTCACCCCTGCCGTTGGAGCCGTGATGCCAGGCGAGCGCGAGCTGCATCGCGGCGTTGGTTGCCACCTCCGGCCTGCGCGTTTCCTCATCCATCGCGGCGGCACCTTCTAACAGCCGGTCGATATCGATTCCCTGCAACGCGGCAGGCACCAGGCCCACGGTGGAAAGCACCGAGGTGCGGCCGCCCACCCAGTCTTCCATCGGGAAACGGGCGATGAAGTTCTGTTGCGTGGCGAATTGATCGAGCTTGGAGCCCGTGCCGGTGACGGCCACCGCGTGTTTGCCGAAATCCAGGCCCGCGGCCTCCCACGCGGCCTTGGCCTCCAGCATGCCGTTGCGCGTTTCCGGCGTGCCGCCGGATTTGGAAATGACGAGCACCAGCGTCTTGTCGAGGCCGGGAGCCTTGAGTTTTTCGATCACCGCGTCCATGCCGGCGGGATCGGTGTTGTCGAAGAAGAAGATCGGCAGTTTCGCGCCTTGGCCGATGGCCTCGGCGACGAGTTGTGGCCCGAGCGCGGAGCCACCGATGCCGATGAGCAGGAGTTGTTGGAAACTTTTTCCGTCAGGAGCTTTCACTTCGCCGGAATGCACCTTGGAGGCGAAGTTTTTGAGATCGGCGAGCGGGCCGGTGATCGCCTGTTTCAACTCCGGCGTCGGCGCGAGCCCGGGATTGCGCAGCCAGTAGTGGCCGACCATCCGGCGCTCGTCCGGATTGGCGATGGCACCGGCTTCCAGTGCCTGGATGTCGGCGAAGGCCTTTGGGATCTTCGGCGCCATGCGGCTGTAAAACTCCGGCTCGATGTCCATCATGGAGAGATCCAGCGAGAAGCCGAACTGCGGGTAGCGGAGAAGCGATTGGTTGTAGGATTGCCAGGACATGGTGGTGATAGCCGGATTCAATAGGTGAGGATGGCGCTGATTGGGTGCGGCGCGAGCTTGGCGCGGCCTTGGAGAAACGTCAGCTCGATGAGCACCGAGATGCCAGCGATGTTCGCACCGAGTTCGTCGAGCAGTTTCACGGCGGCCGCCGCGGTGCCGCCGGTGGCGAGCAGGTCATCGACCAACAGGATATTCTCGCCGGGTTTCACGGCGTCCTCATGCAGCTCGACGATGGCCTCGCCGTATTCGAGCGCATAGGCGGTCTGGCGGGTTTTCCATGGCAGCTTGCCCTTTTTTCTAACCGGAACGAAACCCGCGCCGAGGCGGTCGGCCACGGCGGCGGCGAAGATGAACCCGCGGGCGTCGATGCCGACCACCTTGTCGATCTTCGCGCCGCCCGCTGTCTCGCAGAGCAGCGAGATCGATTCGCGGAAGAGCTGTCCATCCGCGAGGATGGGCGTGATGTCCTTGAAGACGATTCCCGGTTTCGGGAAATCGACGACATCGCGGACGGCGGAGCGGAGGGATTCGGCTGACATGCTTTTGGCGCGGTGGTCAATCCGCAGGGAAAACGATTTCATCGCCCTTCGATGAGCTGCGGCCGAACTTGTCACCGATGTCCTTGGAGGTGACGTAAAGCATCAGCGAGATGAGCAGCAGGGCGCAGGCGGTTTGCAGGACTTCCAGCACCCGCGCTTTGACCGGACGGCGGGCGATTTTTTCCAGCACCGCAAGCGTGATGTGGCCGCCATCGAGCACGGGAAACGGCAGCATGTTGAGCACGGCAAGGTTCACGTTGAACAACACGACGAAGGCGAGGATGCGCCGCCAGCCGTTCTCGGTCTGCAGCAGGTCGAAGATGAGCGTGCCGATGCCCACCGGCCCGCTGAGGTGGTCGATGCCGATGCTGGAATCCTTGGCGACGACCGAGGTGATCGTCACCCACATCATGTGCAGGCTGTCGGTGACCTGACTGACCGGGCCGGGGTGGACGATTCGCACATCGATTTCCTTGGAGTCGTCCCAGGCGACGCCGATCATGGGCTTGAGCCCCTCCGGCAGCAGCGGCTTGACCGGTTGGAGCGAAACCGTGCGCAGGGAGCCATCGGCGGATTTCAGCTCAATGGTGGCGGCGCGCCATTGGTTGGCCTCAAGGTGCTTGGAGAGCTGGGCGATGCTGAACAGCCGTTGGCCGTCCACGGTTAGGAATTCGTCGCCCTTGACGATGCCGGCTTTTGCGGCCGGGCTGCCGGGGAAAACCTCGCCGATGATGACCGGGCCGGCCGGAGAGATGCCCACCTGGCGCAGGCCGCGGCGCTGGAACCAACGCGATTCCTCAGTCTTGAAGCCGGAGGTGAGCGCGAGTGGCGCGGCTTCGCCCGGGCGCTCCACGGTGAAAACAATCTCATTGCCCCGGCTGAGGACCACGCGCTCGGTGATGGAGTCCAGCGAACCGGCGAAGCCATGCACCTCCTCGCCATTGATGGCGGTGATGCGATCGCCGGGGAGCAGACCGGCCTTGGCGGCGGGGCTGTCCGGCAGCACGAAGCCGACCACGGTGGAGGGGACGAAATCCTTCGGCTTGCCCACTTTCCACACCACCACCGCAGTGGCCAGCGCCAGCAGCATGGAGAACAAGGGCCCGGCGAAGGCGACGATGATCTTGTCCATCGCACTGATCTGCGGCAGCGGCTTTTCGGGTTTCTCGCCGCCTTCGAGTGCCTCCATTGGCGCCATTTGCGGCAGGGCGACGAAGCCGCCGGCCGGGATCCAGCCGAGGCCGTATTGCACGCCGTTGATTTCCTTTTTCCACAGCGGCTTGCCGAACCAGATCTGGAAACGGTCGATCTGCAGGCCCCGCCATTTCGCGGCCCAGAAGTGGCCGAGTTCGTGGACGAAGATGATGATGTTGAAGATGACCAGAACGACGAGGATGAGCAACGCGATCTGCAGGAAAGTGGCGAGGGCGGGCATGGGTGCTTGGTGAACTGCGGGAAACTAGCGCCTTTGGCCATTCCGGCAAGTTCATTAAAACGCGGCATTCAGCGCGCCATCGGCTTTTCGCCGAGCACCTTGATCGGGTGCGGCGTGCGCTTTTTCCGCAGGCCGAACTGCCGCACCGCGTGGCGCTGCAGGTGGGCCGCGGCGTCCTCCACGTCGTCGGTGAAGAAGATCAACTCCGGATCGTCCGGGCTGATCATGCCTTCGTCGGCCATGCGGTGGACGAAATCCATGAGCGGCTGCCAGTAGTCCTTGCCCATCAGGATGATCGGGAAGCCCTTGAGCTTGCCGGTCTGGATGAGGGTCATGGTTTCAAACATCTCGTCCATGGTGCCCGCACCGCCGGGCAGCACGATGAAGGCGTAGGAATACTTCACCAACACCACCTTGCGGGTGAAGAAGTAGCGCATGGTGATGGCCCGATGGACGTAGGGGTTGAGCTCCTGCTCGAAGGGCAGCTCGATGTTGATGCCGATCGAGCGTCCGCCGATCTCGAAGGCACCCTGATTGCCAGCCTGCATGATGCCCGGACCGCCGCCGGTCATCACCGTGAAGCCGAGCCTCGCACAGGCCGCGCCCATTTGCCGGGCCATCTCATAATAACGGGTGCCGGGCTTGACGCGCGCCGAGCCGAAGATGGTGACGCAGGGACCGGCGAAGTGAAGCGCGCGGAAGGCTGTTAGAAGATCCTTGCCCACGCGCAGAAGCGTCATGAGGTTGCGCAGCCTCGTGGTGGGGCCGGAAAGCAGGGTGCGATCGTCGGTTTCCAATTCGAAGAGTTCCAGATTGCGGGCCTCTTCCTCGGTGATCTCGTGTTCCTCCCCATGCTGGGGAAGCTGCGGGCATTCGGGCGCTTTCACACGCCCGTCCTAACACACGCGCCGCGCCGAGGCAAAATCCGAAAAGCGTTTGTTTGCAGCCCGGCAGCGGGTCTGGCAGGAAATCCGGTGCCGAAATCATCGGTTTGATCCGCTTTTGAATAATCGCCGCACGCCATCACAAGGGCAACCAAGCACAAATACTGACTGCCGATCATGGAAGTGGCACGGAGCGGCGGATTGCCTTCGGCCATGCGGGATGCGCTTTGCGATGTTAGAAGGCTCGCTATCGCTCGCTCCGCATTCCGATCCGCCGATGCCCATGAAGCGCCAATGAGTGGATGGGAAGCGCTCCATTGACCTCGCATGGACGGGGCGAATCGGAGTGTCGCCCCTCCTTGCGCCAATAGTGCGCCGATGTGCTGTTGGACGTTTGCCTGTTTCGTGGAATTTACAGGCGCTGCTTGATTTCTCCTAAATTTTCAAAAATTAGGAATTAGGGCTTGAAGTCTGGCTGCATTCTCCTAATTTGCTCCTAATTCTTCGGAATTTAGGAGAAGGCCATGAAGTTTCCCCAAACACCACCTGCCTGGCAGCCGCTGCTGGATCGCGCGATCCAACAGGGGAAGGCGGATGTTTTCATGGATTTCAGCCATCAGGAGGCTCTCCGGCCGGAGCGTTATCTGCACTGGGACGATTTCCGCCACCGGGTTTCGGAAAAGCACGGCCTGAGCAAGGAGGAGCAATGGGCGGCGATCCGGATGGCGCGGGCCATGCGTTCGCAGCCTATCCCGCTGGCGGATACGCAGGGCAGGCCATTCACCTTTTACCTGATGCCGAGGGCCTTCGGGCTGTTGCGAGACATCGATCTACACTGCGGAGTAGGTCCATCGGGCAGCGCGATGCTGCGGGAGGAAACGAGCCGGCATCAGTTTGATTCGCTGATGGAGGAGGCGCTGACTTCGAGCCAGCTCGAAGGCGCTGTGGTCACGCGGTCCGAGGCGCGGGAAATGATCCGGCTGAAACGCCAACCGGCCAGCGAACATGAGCGGATGGTGATGAACAACTACCGCACGATGCGGTTGTTAGACGAACTGAAGGAAAAACCGCTGACTCCTGCGATGATCCTGCAAGTCCACCGCGAGGTGACCGCAGGCACGCTGAAGGATGCCGACTGCGAGGGGAAATTCCGGACTGCGGACGACAAGGTGCGGGTGGAGGATGACGAAAGCGGCGAGGTTTACCACACGCCGCCGGATGCCTCGTTGTTAGAAAAGCGGATGGAAAGGCTGTGCGACTTCGCCAACGAAAAAGGCGTGACGGGTTTCCTGCATCCGGTCATCCGGGCGATCATCCTGCATTTCTGGATCGCATATGATCATCCGTTCGTGGACGGCAACGGCCGGACGGCGCGGGCGCTGTTCTATTGGTCGATGCTGCGCAACGACTACTGGCTGGCGGAGTATTTCTCCATCTCCCACGAGATCCTCAAAGCCCCGAAACAATACTACCGCGCTTTCCTGCATACAGAAACCGATGGCAATGATCTGAACTATTTCATCCTGCATCAGTTGGAGGTCATCGTTTCATCGATCGGTTCGCTCAAGGAATCGATCCGTGAAAAAGAACGGGAGGCTGAGTCCTTGCGGAGGAATCTCGGAGCGGGCAGTGACTTCAACCACCGGCAAATCGCGCTGCTCAAGCACGCGCTGAAGCATCCCTTCGCGGCCTACACCGTGGTCGGCCATCAAACATCCCACGGCACTTCCAATCAGACGGCGAAAAATGACATCACCGCACTGGAGGCGAAGGGACTGCTGACGCGCGGCAAGATCGGCAAGGCGTTTGTTTACAGTCCGGCGCCGGATCTCGCGGCGAAGCTGGGCTTGTAGCTCACTCAGAACTTACGGATCACGGTGTCCGTGCGGAGGCTTTCCTCCGCCTCCGGGTGATCGAGCGTGTAATGCAGGCCGCGGGATTCCTTGCGGCGCAGCGCGCATTCCACGATCAAGCTGGCGACCGAGACCAGATTGCGCAGTTCGAGGATGTCGGCGTTGACGCGGTGGCCCCAGTAGAACTCGCGCACTTCCTTCTTGAGGTTCTTCAGGCGCGCGGCGGCGCGGCGCAGGCGGTTGTCGGTGCGCACGATGGAAACATAGTCCCACATCAGGCGGCGGATCTCATCCCAGTTGTGATAGATGACGACCAGTTCGTCCGGCTCCGCCACGTCGCC
>RPOS01000153.1 GCA_003820635.1 Verrucomicrobiaceae bacterium
ACTTCGGCGCCTTCGTCGATCTGCAGGGCATGGACGGCCTGCTCCACATCACCGACATGTCGTGGGGCCGCATCAACCATCCTTCCGAACTGCTGCACATCGGCCAGTCCGTGGACGTCGTCATTCTCGACGTGGACAAGGACAAGGAGCGCGTTTCGCTCGGCCTCAAGCAAATGTCCGAGAACCCCTGGGAAGACATCGAGCGCAAGTTCCCCATCGGCCAGCACGTCAAGGGCAAGGTCACCAAGCTGCTGCCCTACGGCGCGTTTGTCGAAATCGAAAAGGGCGTCGAAGGCCTGGTCCACGTTTCCGAACTCTCCTGGGTCAAGCGCATCACCCGCCCGAGCGACGTGCTCGAGATCGGCCAGGAAATCCAGGCCGTCGTGCTCGGCATTTCCATCGACGAGCAGAAGATTTCGCTCGGCGTGCGCCAGCTCGATTCCAACCCGTGGGATGAAATCGAACTCCGCTACCCGGTCGGCGCCACCATCAAGGGCCCGGTCCGCAACCTCACCGCCTACGGCGCGTTTGTGGAACTGGAAGAAGGTATCGACGGCATGATCCACGTCTCCGACATGTCGTGGACGCGCAAGATCAACCATCCGTCCGAAATGCTCAAGAAGGGCGACGAAGTGGAAGCCTGCGTGCTTGCCATCGACAAGGCCAACCAGCGCGTCTCCCTCGGCATCAAGCAGACCGAGAACGATCCGTGGAGCCTTATCGACAGCCGCTTCAAGGTGGGCGACCTCGTCAAGGGCACCGTGGCCAAGATCGCATCCTTCGGTGCCTTCGTTTCCCTCGACGGCGACATCGACGGCCTCATCCACATCTCGCAGCTCAGCGAGGACCACGTGGAGAAGGTCAAGGACATCATCAAGGTGGGCGAGGAAATCGAAGCCCGCGTCATCAAGGTGGACAAGGTCGAGCGCCGCATCGGTCTTTCCATCAAGGCCGTCGGCTACTCCGAAGAGCAGCTCAAGAAGGAAAGCGCCAGCTTCGAAAGCCTCCGTCCGTCCAGCGAGATGGTGGGCCTCGAGCAAGCGTTCAACCTCGCTTCCGCCGCCGCTTCCGAAGAGTGGAGCCCCAGCGAAGACTGATCCAAAACCGGCGGCGCTTGCGCAAAGCGCCGCCCGCACATTCCCAAAAAAACCGGACGGTCCGCCCGTCCGGTTTTTTTTGCATCAAGCCTCCGCTTGCCCTCGGCCGCCGCTCCGCTACCGTCGGTCCGCCCGATGTCCGCTTCCTTCGTCCACCTCCACGTTCACACTGAATTTTCCCTGCTCGACGGCATGATCCGCACCAAGGATCTGGCCAAACGCGCGGCGGAACTGGGCATGCCGGCAGTGGCGATGACCGACCACGGCAACCTCTACGGCGCGGTCGAGTTCTATCAGAAATGCAAGGAGGCGGGCGTGAAACCGATCTTCGGTTGCGAGATCTACCTCGCGCCGCTCACGATGGCCGACAAGAAGGACCTCGTGGGTCGCAAGCGTGCCACCCACATGACGCTGCTGGCCGAGACCAACGAGGGCTGGAGCAATCTCTCGAAGCTCGTTTCCAAAGGCCACCTCGAAGGACTCTACTACGGCAAGCCGCGCGTGGACCGCAGTGTGCTGCGCGAGTTTTCCAAGGGCATCATCTGTCTCACCGGCTGCATCTCCGGCCCGGTGAACGAATGGCTGCTCGCCGGTGATGAGCAGAAGGCACGCGAAACACTCGCCGAACTCGTGGAAATCTACGGCAGGGAAAACACTTATGTGGAAATCCACCGCCACGATCTCGAACCGCAGCGCCGCGTCACTCCGGGACTCTTGAAGCTCGCAGCGGAGTCCGGCCTCAAAACCGTGGCCGCCAACGACGTGCATTTCCTCCACCGCTCCGACCACGAGGCGCATGACGTGATGATCTGCATCGGCACCGGCCACTTGCTCATCGATGAAAACCGGATGCGCTACACGCCGGAAGTGCATTTCAAAACCGCGGAGGAAATGCGCGCGCTCTTCGCCGAGATTCCCGGTGCCTGCGATGCCACTCTGGAAATCGCGGAACGCTGCAACGTCGAACTCAAGCTGGATGCCACTTCATCGGAAAAATACCCGCAGTTCGGAACGCCGGACGGCAGCCCGCGCGAGGAATACCTGATGCGCGTCTGCCAGGAAGGCCTCGCAAAACGCTACGGCGAGCAAAAAGCCGCGCAGCCGGACATCCAGGAACGCCTGAAATACGAGGTGGATACCATCAACGGCATGGGCTTCGCCTCCTACTTCCTCATCACTGCGGACTTCATCCAGTGGGCGCGCGACCACGACATCCCGGTCGGCCCCGGCCGCGGCTCGGCGGCGGGTTCGCTCGTCGCCTACGCCATGGGCATTACCGACATCTGCCCGCTGCAGTTCGGCCTGCTCTTCGAGCGATTCCTCAATCCGGAACGCATCAGCCCGCCGGACGTCGATATCGACTTCTGCCAGTCGCGCCGCGCCGAAGTGATCGATTATGTCCGCAAAAAATACGGCGAGCGCAGTGTTTCCCACATCATCACCTACGGCACCATGGGTGCCAAAAGCGTCGTGCGCGACGTCGCCCGCGTGATGGGTCTTTCCTATGGCGATGGCGACCGCCTCTCTAAGCTCATCGATCCCAAGCCACTCGAAAAAGACGACAAGAAAACCTATCAGGGATCCATCCTGCGCCGCGAGTTCGACAAGAACACCGAGCTTCGCGAAACCGTCGAGGCCTCCAGCTCCTATCAGGAACTGTGGCAATACGCGCTCGCCCTCGAAGGGCTCAACCGCAACGTCGGCATCCACGCCGCGGGCATCGTCATCGGCGACCGCGAACTCGACGAGCACGTCCCGCTCACCCGCGGCAACGAGGGCGAGGTGGTCACCCAGTATGACATGGGAGCCATCACCGAGGTGGGCCTGCTCAAGATGGACTTCCTCGGCCTGCGCAACCTCACCGTCATCCACGAGGCCGTGCAGCACATCCGCAAACACAAGCCGGATTTCACGATTGAAAAGGTGCCGCTCGACGACCAACCGACCTTCGAAATCCTCAACCGCGGCGAGACGATGGGCGTGTTCCAGCTCGAATCCGGCGGCATGGTGGAAACCTGCCGCAAATACCAGATCGAGAAGATCGACGACATCATCGACCTGCTCGCGCTCTACCGGCCGGGGGCGATGCAGTTCATCGACCAGATGCTCGACGTGAAGAAGGGCCGCAAGAAACCACTTTTTGAGCATCCGCTGTTAGAACAGGTCTGCGGCAACACCTACGGCGTGATGATCTATCAGGAACAGGTCCAGAACGCCGCCAAGCTGCTGGCCGGCTACACGCTCGGCGGAGCCGACCTGCTGCGCCGCGCGATGGGCAAGAAGGATCCGAAGAAAATGGCCGAGGAGCGCGGCAAGTTTGTCGAGGGTGCCGAAAAAACCAATGGCATCGGTCCACAGCTCGCCAGCCAGATTTTCGACAAGATCGAGATGTTCGCGGGCTATGGTTTCAACAAGTCGCACTCCGCGTGCTACGGACATATCTCGTATTGGACCGCCTATCTCAAGGCGAACCACCCGGTCGAGTTCATGGCCGCGCTGCTCTCCAACGAAATCCATAACACCGACAAGATCGGCGTCTTCGTTTCCGAATGCCACCGCATGGGCATCGAGATCCTGCCACCGGACCTCAACGCATCCCAATTGCGCTTCTCGCCGGAAGTCGCCCTCAACGGAGTGAAAGGCATCCGCTACGGCCTGGCCGCCATCAAAAACTGCGGCGAGGGAGCGATGGCCGCCGCCATCACCGAGCGCGAACACAACGGCCCGTTCGCATCGCTCGACGATTTCTCCGCGCGGCTCGATTCCAAGGTCGTCAACAAGCGCATCCTCGAAAACCTCGTCAAGGCCGGCGCGCTCGACTGGACCGGCGAAACCCGCGCCGGCATGTTCAACCGCCTGGAACAAGTGGTGGCCTCCGCCTCGTCCGCCCAGCGCGACAAAGCCTCCGGCCAGGTCTCATTGTTCGATGCACTGGATTTCGCCCCAGCTCCCGCCGCGAAATCCGCTGCGAACGAAACGCCCGTCGAGGAATGGAGCAAGGACGACCGCCTCGCCCACGAGAAAGAGTTATTAGGCTTCTACGTCACCGGCCATCCGCTCGACAAATTCCGCGGCGTGATCGACTCGGAACGCTACAAGCGCCTCGGCCTGCTGGACGATCTGGATGTATCCAACCCGCGCGACCGTTTCCCCTTCGCGGGCATGATCCGCTCGGTGGACTCGAAGGTCACCAAGACCGGCAAGCCCTTCGGCGTGCTGCAGATCGAGGATTTCACCGGCAACGCCGAAGTCATGCTATGGGGGGAAACCTTTGTCCCCGCCCGCGATGCCGGGCTGTTAGAACCGGGCAGGATCATCAAGCTCAAGTGCGCCGTGCAGGTGGATGACCGCACCGGCGGCCGGCGCCTCACCGGCTACGAACTCGCCGAACTCAAGCCCAAGCGCGGCTCCTCCAACGGCAAGGGGCCGCTCGAACTGATGCTCTGGACCACCCGCCACAGCGAGATGGATCTGCTGGAAATTCGCAACGCGCTCGCCAAACACCCCGGCCCTACGCCGGTGCTGCTGCATTTCCAAAACAGCGCCGGCCGCCGCGTCACCGTCGCCGCCAACGAGTCCTTCAGCATCAAGCGCAGCGAAGCCCTCGAAACCGCCCTCGACCGCTGGCTGGAGGATTGAACCATACCCCCTCGGAATCACGCCCCCGGGATTGACGCAGCGGCGTTCGCAGCTACAGCTATGCGCCATGCAAGCCGACAACGATCCGCCCCAAGACGCCGAAACACCCCAAACCGTGGTTGAAGAATCCGCTCAGGAAACGCCCGCTCTCGATCCGTGGGAGGAGCTCGAGGCCGACGTGGCGAAGTGGAAGGAACTCTCGCTGCGCACCGCCGCGGAAATGGACAACCTGCGCAAGCGCACCGCCCGCGAACGCGAGGAGGCCATCCGCTATGCCAACCAACGGCTGCTGGAGGAACTGCTGCCGGTCATCGACAACTTCGAAATGGGCATGCAGGCCGCCTCGCAGGACACCACATCGATGATCTACATCGGCATGAACATGGTGCGCCGCCAGCTCAACGAGTTCCTCACCTCACAAGGCGTGGAGGAAATCGACACCAGCGGCATGTTCGATCCGAATCTTCACGACGCCGTGGCCCAGGAAGACTGCGCCGCCGGCGAGGAAGGCCGCATCCTGCGCGTCACCCGCCGCGGTTTCAAGCTGCGCGACCGCCTGCTGCGCCCCGCCAGCGTGGTTGTTTCCAGAGTTCCAGCCCCTGCGGAAGGAGGCGACGCTTAATTTCCCATGGCTGAAAAACGCGATTACTACGAAGTGCTCGGCGTCTCCCGCGATGCGGGCGCGGATGAAATCAAGAAGGCCTACCGCAAGCTCGCGGTTAAATTCCACCCGGACAAAAACCCGGGCGACCACACCGCGGAGGAAAAGTTCAAGGAACTCGGCGAAGCCTACGAAGCGCTCAGCGATCCGGACAAGCGCGCCGCCTACGACCGCTTTGGCCACGCCGCGTTCAGCAATGGCGGCGGGCGTCCCGGCGGTGGCTTCCACGACCCGATGGACATCTTCTCACAGATCTTCGGCGGCGGATTCGACGAGTTCTTCGGCGGTGGCGGGGCACGCCGCCGCGGCTCCGGCAAACAACGCGGCAGCGACCTGCGCTACGATCTGGAAATCTCGCTCGAAGAAGCCGCCCGCGGCGTCGAAAAGGAACTCGAAATCGAGCGCTACGTCCCCTGCGATTCCTGCGGCTCGCGCGGCACGAAGGGCTCCGGCGGCGTAAAAGTCTGCTCCACCTGCGGCGGTCGCGGCGTGGTCGCCCGCCAGGCCGGCATTTTCATCCAGCAAGCCACCTGCCCCGAATGCCGCGGCGCGGGCGAAACGATTTCCGACCCCTGCACCAGTTGCAAGGGCGAGGGCCGCGTCCAGCGCGACAGCCGCATCAAGCTGCGCATCCCCGCCGGCGTCGATACCGGCACCCGCCTGCGCTCGTCTGGCAATGGCGACGCCGGCGTGCGCGGCGGATCGGCCGGTGACCTGTATGTCTTCCTCCACGTCAAGGACCACGATGTCTTCGAGCGCGACGACACGGATCTCTTCTGCGAGGTGCCCATGCCCTTCGCCACCGCCGCCCTCGGTGGCGAGTTGAAAGTGCCCACGCTCGACGGCCAGTCATCCATCAAGATCCCGGCCGGCACCCAGGGCGGCACCGTGTTCCGCCTGCGCGAAAAAGGCATGCCCTCCCTCTCCAACAGCCGCCGCGGCGATCTGAACGTGCGCGTCCAAGTGGAAGTTCCCACCAAGCTCAGCGGCGATCAACAGGAGAAACTCCGCGAATTCGCGTCTTCCATCGGTGATCACAATTCACCCATGCAGGAAGGATTTCTGCAAAAAGCGAAGCGGTTTTTTGATCTGTAGAAAAGACACAAGACTTGAAGACACAAGACGCAAGAAAAGAGCCAATGGACCGTGCCCAACCTCCTCTTGTTCTTGAATCTTGCAGTCTTGCGTCTTGAGTCTTCCCCCATGCCCCGCTTCCACCTTCCACCCGAGTCCTGGCAGGCCGGCACCCTCACCGGCGACGAGGCGCGCCACCTCTCCCAAGTGCTGCGCATCAAGCCCGGTGAAACGGTCACCGTCTTTGATGGCCGCGGCCGCCGGGCGGAGGCGGAGGTTCTAACGGTTTCGCGCGATCACGTTTCCCTGAAAACCGGCGACTCTCTAACACCTCCGGCTCCGCTGCCCGCCATCACCCTGGCGCAGGCGATCCCGAAGGGAAAAAACATGGACCTCATCGTCCAGAAATCCGTCGAACTCGGCATCGCCGCCATCCAGCCCTTGGTCACCAAAAACACCGTGGTCCAGCCCGGCGAGGGCAAGTCCGACAAGTTGCGGCGCACCGCGCTCGAAGCCTGCAAGCAATGCGGCCAGGACACGCTGCCGCAGATCACCGATCCCCTG
>RPOS01000154.1 GCA_003820635.1 Verrucomicrobiaceae bacterium
GAGGAATCACCGCCGCACCGCAGGTCGCTGGCGTGGGCGGTGTGGTTGCTCGTGTTTCTGCTGGGTGCCGCGGGCGGCGGGGTGCTCTATTACAAGAACGAGCAGGAAAAGACCCGCCAACTGGAGGCTCGCATCGCGTTTCTCGAACGCGAGGGCGCGATCTTCATCGAGAACCGCCGTTGGCCGGAAGCCGCCCGCTCGTTTGCGGAAATCGAAGCCCTCGCCCCGGGATCGGAGCGAGCCTTGCTCGGACGCCGCAGCATCGAGGCCGGCATGAAAGAGGAGCAGAACCAGTTCATCGGCTACTGGACCGGCCAGGCCATCGCCGAGCTCGACGCCGGCCGCTTGGACGAGGCGGATGCCGCCGCCCGGCGGGTGTTGGAGAAATTTCCCGCTGAGGAGGAGGCGGCCTTGATTCTGGAGCGCGTGGCCAAGGCCCGCGAGGGATTTTCCCGCGCCAGGGCGGTGGCTGCGGCACGCAGGTTGCTCGACGAGCGGCAGTGGGAGACGGCCATCAGCGCCGCGCGCCGGATTCTCGACACGGATCCGGCAGACCGCGATGCGGCCACCATTCTCGCTGATGCCACCGCGGCTTTGGATAAAATGAAGGCCGACCAGGCGCGCGCCGCGGAGCTTTTCCAACAAGCCACCGCCCGCGACCGCGGTGAGTTCGACGAGCAGGCGCTCGATTGGTTGCGCGAGGCGGCCTCGCTCGCGCCGGATCATCCGGAGATCAAGGTGCTCTACGAAAAAATGGCCTCCTACACGCGCACTTTCCGTGTGCCGGGAGACTTCGCCACGCCCGCCGAGGCGCTTGCCGCGGCTCGCGACCGCGACCGCATCGTGCTCGCGGAGCAAACCTGGAAAGGTCCGTTGGTGGTCAATGCCGCCGTCGATCTCCAAGGCGCGGGTTCTGACAAAACCGTGGTCGAGTGCCCGCCTGCGGAAGGATGCGCCATCACCATCGGCCCGGATGCCAAGGGTGCCCGGGTTTCCGGCATCGCCTTCCGCCACGAATCGTTTCTGGCCGATGGCAGGGAGCGTTTCGCCGCCGCCTTGGTGCGCGGCGGCGGTGCGACGTTTTTGGACTGCCGTTTCAGCGATGCGAGCGGCCACGGGCTGGCGGTGATCGAGGGCGGCGAGGCGGTGGCCAACCGCTGCCGGTTTGTGGACAATGGCTGGAATGGAGCCGCCGCCATCGGGGCCGGCACCCGTCTGGAGGTGCGGGATTCCGAGTCGCTCTCGAATTTCGAGCACGGCATCGAGTCATGGGACGGGGCCAGCGTCACGCTCGTCAACAACCGCTGCGAGAACAACAGCCGCAACGGCATCCATGCGGACAATCGCGCCGCCGCCGCCGTGATCGAGGGCAACCAACTGCTCGGCAACCGCGAGTTCGGCCTGGTGCTGGGCAGTGCCGGATCAGGGAAAATTTCCGGCAACACCGCGCGCGCCAACCTGCTGGGAGGTTTCGTCATCCGCGCCGCCGCGGCCGCCTTGGCCGTGACCGGAAACCAAGCCACCGACAACCGCGGGCCGGGTCTGGTCTTGGAAAAAGGCCTGCCCGCCGAGGCCTACAGCTCGAACACGTGCACCCGCAACACTCCCACGCAGGTGGTCACGGACGCGGACTTGTCATCTGTTTCCGTGCCGCCCGCGAAAAAACCGGGCGAGTGAATCCCGCACGGGGAGAAAAACTCACAGCAGGCCCAGCGCGGCGGAGATGAGCAGTTCGTCATCTATGAGCCACTTGGCGGTTTCCGCGCCGGGGGAGCTGGGTTTGTCCGGGCTGGAGGACTGGGAAACATCGAGCGCCAGGCCCTCGCCGCGGATCCGGCGGATCATGCCGCCGGCATCGTAAAGCGCCATGAACGCGGCGAGCACCCGCACGGCGGCCTTGGTGGGCGCGGTGTCCTCGTTGCGGCCGAGCATGGCATCGAGCAGCGCGGGCAATGGATCGGTGGTGAAGGAAAGGCGGGTGGCGGTGGCCACGGCAGCGCTGCCGGGATTTTCACCACCGGCGGCGGTGAGTTCCGCGGCGAGCGCCTCGGTGCGGGCGGCCAGCCCGGCAGGCTTGAGAGCCTCCGGCAGGCGGGTTTCCAAGGCGGTGGCCAGCGCGACCTGCCGCTCGTGGAGGCGCGTCCAGTCCGGCGAGCGCAGATCCGAATCCGCATCGGCGCGGATCCCGGCCACCCCGGCTTGCACGAAGGCGGCCACGGCCTCTGCAGCGCGCTTGCACTCGATGCGCGCGCAGACCGGAGCCAGCGCAAAGGTGGCGAGGCGGCTGGCGAGCAACACGTTGCCCATGGCCTGCATTTTCGCGCCGAGCAGGGCGTCGCGCTCGCGTTTCACCGTGAAGAATTCCATCGAGCGCCGCAGCGTGACTTCCAGCTGCGGGATGTCCCATGGCTTGGTGATGTAACGGAAAATGCCACCTTGGTTGACCGAACCGATGGCGGCGTCGATGTCCGCGTAGGCGGTGGAGAGGATCTTGATGATGTCCGGGTAATCGCCGGCGATTTTGGACAGGAAACCGACGCCGGTCTCGTTGGGCATGCGCTGGTCGGTGACGATGATGCCGATTTCGTTGGCGTGCTCGCGGAAAACGGTCATCGCCTGCAGGCCGTCCTCGGCCTCCAGAATCCGGAATTTCTCGCCAAACAGCCGCCGGAAATACTTCCGGGTGTTGGTCTCGTCGTCCACGAACAGGATCGCGTAGCGCTGGTAGTCGTAGTCTTCGGATTCGTTGATCATGGCGGTGGCTGGTTTGTAAAGGGCAGTGGGATATCGGGGACGCTGAAGAAGCTAAACGCCTCAGAGGGTGCGGTCGAGGACGGATTGCGCCTCAGGATCGGGGTCGGGTTCCATCTCGTCGGAGGCCTTCGGGAAAACGATGCGGAAGCGGGTGAACTGGCCGGGGCGGCTGTCCACCTCGACGAGCGCTTTGTGGGAATCGAGAATCTGGTGGGTGATGGAAAGGCCGAGGCCCATGCCCTTGCCGACGTCCTTGGAGGTGAAGAAGGGGTCGAAGATCTTGGGTAGGTTTTCCGGCGGGATGCCGATGCCGTTGTCTTGCAGGGTGATCTGCCAATCCTCGCCGGAGGGCTCGAGGATCACGTCGATGCGGCCGGGTTCGCAGTCCGGGTCCTCGGCGGCGCGTTGCTCGATGGCGTCGATGCTGTTCTGGAAGAAGTTGATGAAAACCTGGGCGAGTTGGTTGGCATTGGCGCGGATCACGGCGTGCTCCGGCATGGTCAGGTTGAAGGCGATGTTTTTGCCCACCTGGTGGCTGATCATGCGGCGCGAGCGGGTGATGATTTCCACCAGATCCGCGTCACCGGTGGTCATGCTTTCCTCGCGGGTGAACTTGCGCAGGTCGATGACGATCTGGGAAACGCGCTCGATGCCCTCGCGGATGTCCTTGAGGACGTCCATGTAATCCGGGCGGTCCTTTTCCGGCAGGTCCCTGGCGAAGGTTTCCAGCGCGTGGATGCCGACGTTGGCGTAATTGAGCGGATTGTTGATCTCGTGGATGATGCCGGCGCTCATCCGACCGAGTGCGGAGAGCTTCTCGTTGCGGATCATGAGCACCTCGTTCTCCTTGATCTGTTCGAGCGCGGCCTGGAGGTCTGCATTGAGATCCGTCATCTCGCGGCGGATGCGGGCCATGGCGAGCTGGTTTTCCAAACGCAGGGCGAGCTCGGCGGTGGAGAACGGCTTGGTCAGGAAATCATTGGCCCCGGCTTGCAGTGCGGTCATCTTGGTCTGCTCGTCGGCGCGGGCTGTTAGAATGATCACACCCATGCCGCGGGTGGCGTGGTTGGCGCGGATGCCGCGGCAAACCTCGGAGCCGTCCATCTCCGGCATCATGTGGTCGAGCAGCGCTAGTTGCGGCCGCCGCAGCCGGGCGAGTTCCAGCGCCGCGGCACCGTCGGCGGCTTCGATCACGTCCACGTTTTCCATTTGCATGCACAGGAAACGGCGGATATCCGGTTCGTCGTCGGCAATGAGCACCAGCGGGCGCGCGCTGCTCGGGCGGCCGATCAGAGGCGGCGGAAGTGGCTGGCCAATCGGCGCGGCCGGGCCCGGCGTGCCGCGCGGGTCCATTTTTCCGGGGATCGACATGGCGGCCTTGCGGTGGAGTTCCGCGATGTTGCCGCCCTCCTTGAGCGGATCGTGGGATTCGGTTTCGGCGGTGGTTTCCGGGTCGGCGGGAGCCACCGGCAGGTCGATGGTGAAGGTGGTGCCCTTGTTAACCTCACTCTCCACCTTCACGGTGCCGCGCATGGCCTCGGTGAGGCTGCGCACCAGGGACAGGCCGATGCCCGCGCCCTGGAACTTGCGCGTCGAGGAATTGTCCACCTGCCAGAAGCGCTCGAAAATGCGCGGCAGCACCTCTGCCGGGATGCCCACGCCGGTGTCTTCCACGCTGAGGCGCAGGCGGTTTTCCGCGATGTGGACCTTCGCCTCGATGGTGCCGCCGGAGGGGGTGAACTTGATGGCGTTGATGACGAGGTTGAGCAGGATCTTGTCGAACTTGTCGCGGTCCATCAGGATGGAATCATGGTCGGTCTGGCAGTCCCAGAGCAGCGCCACGCGGTCCTGCTCGGCAAGGTGGCGCAGCGAGCGCAGCAGCCCGTCGAAGTGCGCGGCGATGGGTGTGGGCTGGTGCTTGATGTCGCCGTGGCCGGTGTCGAAACGGACGAGGTCTAACAAGTCGTCGATGAGCTTGAGCAGGCGCAGGCCGTTCTGCTCGAGCATGGTGGTCATTTCCCCGATGACGGGTTCTCCGGGCTGGCGGCTCAGCAGGATCCTGAGTCGCTCGGTGATGCCGAGCATGATGGTGAGCGGCGTGCGCAGCTCGTGGCTGATGTTGCCGAAGAAACGCGTTTTAGCCTCGTCCAGCTCGCTGAGCTGCTGGTTTTGGGATTCGAGAAGTTTTCTCGACCGCTCCACCTCTTCCCGCAGGCAGAACTCGCGGAAGCGGAGTTTTTCATAGAAATAACTTCCGGCCAGCACGAAGACGGAGGTGACTAAGAGGAAATAACTGTTGCCGAAGAGGATGTGGAACTCCGGCGTCACGGCGGAAACCCACACGCTCATGGCATAACAGACGAAGCACGCGGCGATCATGCCCAGCGAGTTCCAGAAACTCCATCTCAGCAGCAGCGAAAGCCCCACGAGCACCAGGTTCAGCCCGGCATAATACGTCGAGTTTCCGCCCTCGGTGATGGCGATCATCGCGCAGATCGAGATGACCGGCAGCAGGGCGATGCCCTGGGCCGCGACCTTGGCCTTCATGAAGCCGCCCGCCTTGCCGAGCTGCCGGAAGATGAGTCCCAGCAGGATGGCGCAGGCGATGCGGATCATCAGGAAATCCATGGCGTGCTCGCTGAGGATGATCACATCCAGCGACCAGCCGATGAGCATGAACACCGCCGCGATGAGCGCCGCGCGGCGGGAGTTTTCATAAGCGATGGCGCTCTCATACTCGCGGAACGCGCGGCGGAGTTCGCCGTCCGTTTGCTGCAGGGTGATGGCGGCGGCTTCAGCCATGGGCCAGTTCGATTTCGAGCATCAGGTTCACGCCGGTGGCATCCGCGCCGACGGTGGTGTCCTTCACCTTGAGTCCCTCGGGCACCAGATCCATCATCTCATTTTCATCCCGGTAGATCAGGTTCCACTCCATCACATATTCCATCCATGCCTTGCGCGGATTGCGGGTGGCCACGTTGGTGACGACGACCTTTCCTCCCGGTTTGACCATGGTGCAGAAAAGCTCGACCATGCGCTTGCAGACACGCTGCGAAAGATAGTCGAAGAGGCCGGCGCAATACACGAAGTCATAACCGCTGAACTCGTCCACGCCGCCCTGGGTGGCGGCGCGCAGCAACTGGTGGACGGAGCGCTGGAAGTAGCGCAACTCCGTCCGGCGGCCGCCGGCGGTGCGCGCCTCGGCAAGCGACTCACGGGTGTATTCGAGCGTCTCGGCGTTGAAATCCAGCAGGTCGATTTCCGCCAGATCGCTCTCCGGGCACTCGCGCAGGAAGCGCAGTATCTCCAGCGCGGGGCCGCAGGCGAGGTTGAGCACGCGGGTTTTGCCGCAGGCCGCGCGGCGCACGCATTCCGAGCGGAGCTTGCCGACGAGGAAATCGATGCGGTTGCGGTGCGCCACCACCGGTTCGGTGTTGAGCAGCGCGTAGTTGAGCAGCTTGGCGAACGAGGAGGAACCTTCATGGGGATCCCGCAGCATCATGTTCACCATTTCATAGTCACCGGCATAGCCGAGCGGCTTGGTGTAGGTGCGGTAGAGAAATGGTGAGCACAGCACGATGGGATGCAGCTCGCGGCGCACGTAGGACTTGTGCACCGCCACCTCCGCCTGGCCCACCTCCGCCGAGACTTCCTCGAAACTTTGCATCTTTGGCAGCACTTCGTTCACCACCCGGTCCTCGATGCTGGAGAAAATCTCGTGCTCCAGATCCTCCCGGCGGCGCGTCACCGTGGTGCGGATGCCCACGTCGATGCCCGTCAGCCATTGCTGCACGCCCGAGAGCGTGCTGGCCAGGTCCGCCACCACCAGCTTGAACGGATCATGCACGCGGTTGGCGGTTTTCCACTCGCCCATGAAGGTGGAAAACTGGCTGGCCAGATCCCGGCCGCCGCCGGTCTCCGCCGTGCTGACGCCGGAGAGGAAATCCACCTCCACCCAGCCCTCGTCGAGCATCGCCTCGCAAACCAGCACGATGCCCGTGTTGAGCAGGTTGCTCACCACCGCCCTGCCGTGAAACAGCAGCCTCCGCGAGGCCATGATCCGGAAATCCGAGAGCACCTCGGACAACTGCAGGATGCTGTAGGGATTATAGACCTCGAAAACCACCGAGTAGCGTTTGATCCGCAACAGGTTGGCCGTCAGTTCCGTGCCTTGGCTGTTCCGGCAGGTGATGACGCTTTGCGAGGGCTGGCTGGCTGAATCCATTTTCCGGCAGTGAAAACTGCCGCAGGATGGCAGGTCCC
>RPOS01000155.1 GCA_003820635.1 Verrucomicrobiaceae bacterium
CCGGTGTGATCTGGTAATATCCCGCGCTGCCGTAGCGGTTGTTTCCATCCGCATCCAAGGCCTTGGGGGCATTCGGGTTCGACCAGTTTTCGACGGGTTCTCCCGTCTCGGTGCCCGCGAACCGGATGGATGTGGCAGTGAGCGCGGGGGTGAGCAAGCCAAGGCAGGCAAGCGCGCAGGGTGCCGTGAAACGTGGGGTTTTCCCTGATAGGAGCGGCCGCGCGGCCGGACGGGAGTGAGACATGATGGAGTGCTTCATGGGCTGAGGATTTTTTAATGATTCGCTCAAGCTGACCATTAAGATCGCTGGAACATCCAAATCCTCCGCCCGGACGTCAATCACGAATTGCCCTCAAAAACGGCCACTTCGGGGAGTTTTTCGAAATAAGAAAACGCCAACCGCAGCGCACTGCACTCATGCGGCGGGAGCAAAAAGACTCCGACAGAATGGCGGAGATTCTCCGCATCTTCGGCGATGGTGGTGACGAACGCATTGCAGAAAGAGTGCAGCGAGGCATCGCGCCCGCCGAGTGGCCCGAAGGTCCGCAACCGTCGCTACTCCCAATAGCATCGCAGCCCTGAGCGATTCCGCTCACTCGCCGCCTGCGGGTGCGCTGCGGAGCCTCCCCGGTGCCGCGCCCAGCCAGCGGCGGCAGGCGCGGATCAGCCCGCGTGGTTCGCGGAAGCCGCAGAGGAAGGCGATTTCCTTGATCGGGCGGCGCGTTTCCACCAGCAGCTTGCGGGCGCGCTGGACGCGCAGCCATTCGAGTTCCTCGCGCGGCGTGCGGCCCACGCTTTGGGCGAAGCGCCGCTCCAGCGTGCGCCGGGTCATGCCCACCGCCGCGGCCATCTGCTGCACCGTGAGCGGGCGGTGGCTGTGATTTCTGATGAAACGCAGCGCCTGGTCCACCCCATCGTCGCTCACCGGCAGCGGTGTGCTTTCCAAATGCGCATCGATGAACCTGCCTGCCAAATCGAGCCCCGCCGCCACCCAGGTCAGTGACTGTGGCCGGGCGTGGCCGGGCTTTTCCCCGCTCTCCCGAATGACGGTGGCGATGAATCGCTCGAAGTCCCGCCCGAACGCCGCAGGCTCAGGCACGGCGAGCGGCCGGATCGGCAAGGAACCCTCCCATTGTTGCCAAAGCCGCCCGGTGAGTTCGCCGCTGAGCGTGAGCCAGGATTCGGTCCAACCGGTGTCGCGCCATGGCCGGTAGCGATGCCACAGCCCCGGCGGTAGCAAGACGGCCTGCCCGGGCAGCCAGTCGGTCTTTTCCAGCCGCGTCTCGAATTCCCCCCGGCCCGTGCCGATGAAAACCAGCGCCGTATCCGTGAGCACCCGTCCGCGCGACCATGAGAAATCGTAGTCCTCCGGGTGGCCCGGCGCGGGATAGCTCTCCCCGGCGCGCACCCCACCCCAGCCGACCGATGTCAGGTAGAGCCCGGTGGCGATTTCCTGCTCGCCGACCTCGAAGTAGTGGTATCCGGGTTTCACGGAGAAAATTCATGGCTGCCTTGTCGCAATCTGGCAATTCTTTGTCGCGTCCTGCCACCCGTCCGCGTTGGCCGCCCGGCCGGTGGGCCGCGCAATATCCGGGTTGATCTTATGAAAATCACCGGCATCAAACTCTACACCATTTCCTCCGGAGACACGGGGGCACGCGGCGCAGCCCAAGGCGAATCCCAATACTGGGGCGGCGGTTGGCAGGCGGGAACCCTCATCTCCAATCCGATGTCGGTGCACCCGCAATACTCGCGCATCCGCAGCCTCTGGATGGGCCCCGGCCAGGATCCCTACGCCATCGAAATCGAGACCGACGAGGGCGTCACCGGCAGTTGCGTGAACTACGGCGGCGGAGCCTTCGCCTGCGCCGTGATCGACCAGCATTTCCGTCGTTTCCTCATCGGCCAGGATCCCTTCAACATCGAGCTCATCTGGGACCAGATGAACCGCTCCACCCTGCCCTACGGCCTCGGCGGCATCACCAACATGGCCATGGCCGGCGTGGACCTCGCGCTTTACGATCTGGTGGCCAAGTCGCTCGGCATCCCGGTTTACAAACTGCTCGGCGGCCAGACCAAGGACTCCATCCCCTGCTATGCCACCATCCACCCGGACTATGCCTCGCACTGGAAGGACCGCGGTTTCTTCGGCGTGAAAATCGCCGCGCCCTGGGGTGTGGAAAGCGGCCGCGCCGGAATCAAGAACATGACGGAGCTGTTAGGCAAACTCCGCCAGGACCTCGGCGATGACATGGAGATCATGGTGGATTGCTATCTCTCATGGGACGTGGAGTTCACCTGCCGCGTGGCAGAGCGCGTGCGGGAATTCGACATCAAGTGGTTCGAGGATCCGCTGCAAAACGGCTGGGCCACCGACCAGAACGCCTACCTCCGCGAGCGCATCGCCCCCATCCAGCTCGCCACCGGAAACCTGGAATACCACTACAAGGCCTTCCACAACATCATCGCCAACCGCGCGACGGACATTATCCAGCCGGAAATCCAGTGGTGCGGCGGCCTCACCCCCACCCGCCGCATCGCCGCCATGGCCAAGCCCTATGACATGCAGGTCATCCCGCACGGTGCCTCGGTGTATAACTATCACTTCGTGATGAGCAACACCAACAGCGCCTATGCCGAATTCCTCACCACCGGCGAGGGCAAGGAGCTGCATCCGATCTTCGACACCATCATCGGCGAGCCGCTGCCCGTGAATGGCCGCATCACACTGGACGACAAGAAACCCGGCTTCGGCGTGGAGTTGAACCGCGACAAGCTGAAGCCCTTCCCGTCCGCCTGCTGATCCCCTTTCCTACCTCCATGAAAATCACGGACGTCAAACTCCACCTCATCCGTTCCGGGCAAGGTGGAGTGCGCGGCGCCGCTCAGGGCGAGTCCCAATACTGGGGCGGCGGCTGGATCGCCAACTCGCTCGTCGCGAATCCGATGTCCGTGCATCCCCGCTACGCCGGGCTCCGCACGCTCTGGATGGGCCCCGGCCAGGATCCCTACGCCATCGAGATCGAGACCGACGAGGGCATCACCGGCAGTTGCGTTAACTACGGTGGCGGTGCTTTCGCCTGTGCGGTGATCGACCAGCATTTCCGCCGTTTCCTCATCGGTCAGGACCCCTTCAACATCGAGCTCATCTGGGACCAGATGAACCGCTCGACCCTGCCCTACGGCCTCGGCGGCATCACCAACATGGCCATCGCCGGGGTGGACCTCGCGCTGTGGGACTTGATGGGCCACGCGCTCAAGCAACCGGTCTATCGCCTGCTCGGCGGCCAGACCAAGGAGTCCATCCCCTGCTATGTCACGATCCATCCGGACTTCGCCCCGCACTGGAAGGACCGCGGGTTTTTCGGCGTAAAAATCGCCGCGCCATGGGGCGCTGCGGACGGCCGCGATGGCTTGAAAAAGATGGAGAAACTCATCGCCAAGCTGCGCGGCGATCTCGGGGATGACATGGAGATCATGATCGACTGCTATCTCTCGTGGGACCTGGAATTCGCCGCCCGTCTCGCCGAGCGCGTGCGGGATTACGATGTGAAATGGTTCGAGGACCCGCTGCAAAACGGCTGGGCCAGTGATCAGAACGCCCGCCTGCGCGATTGCATCGCCCCGATCCAGGTGGCCACGGGAAATCTCGAATTCCACTACAAGGCATTCCACCAGATCATTGCCAACGGCGCGACCGACATCATCCAGCCGGAGATCCAATGGTGCGGCGGGCTCACCGCCACACGCCGCATCGCCGCGATGGCCAAGCCGATGGACATGCCCATCATCCCGCACTGCGCCTCGGTGTATAACTATCACTTCGTCATGAGCAACACGAACTCGCCCTACGCAGAGTTCATCAGCGTTGGCGAAGGCAAGGACGTGCAGCCGATCTTCACCGCCATCGAGGGCGAGCCGCTTCCCGTGAACGGACATCTCACGCTCGATCCCGCGAAACCCGGATTCGGAGTCAGCCTCAACCGCGATGTTCTGGTTCCTTACACCGGATGATTTTTTCAAACCCCAAACCTGAAACCCGCCGACATGACACCGAAAGAACGCATTCTCGCCACGCTCAACCGTCAGCCGGTGGACCGCCTGCCCGTCGATCTCTGGCACACGCCGGAGGTCACCGCAGATCTCCGCCGCCACTTCGGCGTGGACGATGACTTCGCCATGTGGCGCGCGCTCGGCCTGGACAAGATCGTCTGGAACTTCATCGGTTATCAAAACGAGGAGGGCACACAGGCTGGCGCGCAGTCCGGAGCCGGCGCGGAATCCGGCGGCGACCGCACGATGTGGGGCGTGCCGCTCAAGGAAATCCAGGCCGGTGAGGCGCACTATGCCGAGCTCGGCTCCGCCCCGCTCGCGGGCTATGAAACGCCGGAATCGCTCGCGGATTATCCATGGTGGCCCAAGCTCGACCGCTTCGACTACGATGGTGCCGTGGCTCTCGCCAAAAAGGCCTCGGTGGAATACGCCGTGATCGGCCCGTGGGTTTCCTTGTTTGAAATTTACTGCCAGATGCGCGGCTTGGAACAATCCATGATGGATCTCATCGAGGACCCCGAATTGGTGGATGCCATTCTCGACCGCATCGAGGACATCCAGAGCCGGATGCTGCGGCGTCTGCTTCCGCTCGTGCAAGGGCACCAGGATCTCGTTTTCGTGAGTGACGACATCGCCGGCCAGCAGTCGCTGTTGCTCTCGCCGCCGATGTGGGAACGGCACCTGCAACCGCGGCTCACACGCTGGTGCGAGTTGATCCACTCGCATGGCATGAAGGTTTTCTATCACACCGATGGCGCGGCGCGTCCGCTGCTGCGCCGGATCATCGACTGCGGCGTGGACGTGCTCAACCCGATCCAGCACGCCTGCCCCGGCATGGACATGGCGGAGTTGAAGGCGGAGTTTGGAAAAGATGTCATCTTCCACGGCGCCGTGGACAACCAATCGGTGCTGCCGCGCGGCACGGTGGAGCAGGTCCGTGCGGAAGTGAAGGACTGCCTGCGCACCCTCGGCGCGGGCAAGGAAGGGTACATCTGCTCTTCCTGCCACAACGTGCAGGCAGGCACGCCGGTTGAAAACATCCTCGCCATGGTGGACGCGGCGCTTCACCCCGAAGCCTGAGCGATTATGGATAACCGCAAAACAAACATCGGAGTGGTCGGTGCCGGCTGGTGGGCCACTTACGCCCACATTCCCGCGATCCTGAGCCACCCCGGTGCCAAGTTGATCGCCGTGCAAAGCCGGGACCGCGCCAAGGCGGAGAAAATCGCGCGCGATTTCAATGCCGGACACGCCTGCACCGGCGTCGATGAATTGCTCGACATCCCCGGCCTGGACGCGGTGGTCGTTTCCTCCACGCCCAACATGCACTACAGCCAGACCAAGGCCGCTCTGGAGCGCGGGCTGCATGTGCTGATTGAAAAGCCGATGACATTCACCGCCGCCGAGGCTCGCGAGTTGGTGGAAATGGCCGCCGCCAGAAACGTCCAGCTTCTCATCAGTTGTCCGTGGCACTACACCGCGCACGGAATCGAGGCGCGCCGCATCATCGCCGCCGGCGAACTCGGCAGTATCAAGATGATCTCCGTGCTGATGACCAACCCCATCGACAAGCTGCTCAAAGGCGTCAATACCGCGCCGACACACGGCATGCAGGATGTGTATGTCGAGCCGCGCCACGGTTCATACAACGATCCGGCCATCGCCGGCGGCGGCCAGGTCTATTGCCAGGTTTCGCATACCGCGGCTTATCTCACCTTTCTAACAGGCCACCGCGCGGCGGAGGTTTTCGCCCGCTTTGACAACGACGGCTCGGTGAACGACATCTACGATTCCATCAACATCCGGCTGGAAAACGGTGCGCTCGTCTCGCTGGCCAGCACCGGAGCCACGCCGCTGGGCGAGCGCAACTACGAGGTCCGCGTCTTCGGCAGCAAGGGCATCCTGCTCATGGAACTCTGGCGCGGCACCATGGAGCGCGTCGATTTCGACGGCAAACGCCGCGAATACCCGCCGATCCCCGCCGCGGACATCTATCCGGACCAGGCGCCGGCGCTCAATTTCATCGATGCCATCCGCGGCACCGCGCCCAATGGATCGTCCGGCGATCTCGGGCTGGCCTCCATGGAAATCATCGAAGCCGCCTGCCAGTCCGCCAGCGGCGCGGGCAACATCATTCTCAGACCCATCACATGAGCGAACCCATCCAACTCACCGGCATCGCCTGGGACCACAGCCGCGCGCTGCCGCCGCTGGTCGCCACCGCCCAGCGCTACGAGGAAACGCACCCCGGCGTGCGCATCCACTGGAAAAAACGCACGCTCGACGAGTTCGGCCACGCGCCGATCGACCAGCTCGCCACACAGTTCGACCTGATCGTCATCGATCACCCGTGGTCGGGTTTCTGTTTCGAGAAAAACCTCGTGCATGACCTCAAGACGCTCGCGCCCGCCGCCGTGCTGGAGGACCTTGCCGCGCATTCCGTGGGGCCGTCCTATGAGAGTTATCTCTATCAGGAAAAACTGCTCGCGCTGCCCATCGATGCCGCCACTCCCGCGCCAAGCTGGCGGCCGGATTTGCTGGAAAAAGCCGGTGCCGCAGTGCCGCAAACATGGGATGAGGCCGTGGCGCTCTCCAAGCGCGGCCTGGCGGTGATCCCCGCGTTCAATGCCGATCTCTTCCTGCACCTCGTCATGCTGCTCAAAGCCCTCGGCGCGGAACCCTTCGCGGACCACGAGCGGATCGCCCCGCGCGATGTCCTCCGGCAGGCGGTCGAAATGCTCGCCGAACTCACCGCGCCCATGTCGCGCGTGATTTTCGATCTCAACCCGATCCAGGTGGCCGAGCGCATGACTCGCAGCGACGACTTCGCGTGGAACGCCTTCGCCTACACTTATAACAACTACGCCCGCTCCGGCTTTGCCGCGAAGCAGTTGCAATTTGGAAATCTGATCTCGCTGGTCTCCGGCGGCCCGCGCCTGCGCAGCGTGCTCGGCGGCACCG
>RPOS01000156.1 GCA_003820635.1 Verrucomicrobiaceae bacterium
GGAGGAGTTTGAGGAAAAGGAGGCCAGCCAGTTGATCGATCGCATCGAGGAAGCCATGCGGACTTTCTTCAGTGCCACCACGGTGGATTCAATGGCCCTGAGGGTGCGGCAACCGGAGCGGGTGCTGCCATTGATGCGGAGATACTACTCCCGCACTCCGCTGCAGCAGAGTCCGCTGGAGTCCGTGTGGGTTCTCCAGCCACTCACACTTGATAACCGTACGGAGTTCTGGATGGCCTCGGTGGTGCTGGCCAACGGCCAAGTGCGCAATTTCGTCATCGAGATTTCCCCCTCCGGCGATCCGCTCATGGATTGGGAAACGCTGGTGTGTGACCAACCGATGCCTTGGGACGAGTTTGCCCGCGAGAGGCCCACCGGCAAATCACTGGATTTCCGCGTCTATGCGGAGCACGACGTGTTTTTCAGCCATGAGTTTGCCGACTCCGGGCACTGGCTTTGCTTCCGGCTGACGGCGCTGGACAGCGAGGAAACATTGTTTGGATATGTGCCTGTGGACAGCCCTGAGGCGCAGTCCATGCAAAAGATCATCCGGGACAACGGCGGCCGCAGGGCCAGCCTCATCCTGCGCCTCAGCATCCCTGAGGGCCTGCAATCCCGCCGCGGGGTGATGATCGAAAAAGTGTTGAGTCCCCGCTGGCTTTACCTGGATGAACCGGACCCGGCATCATGATGTTGTTTTCCCGCTCATCCAAGCCGCTGCCCATTGAGGTTCCGGGCCGGAAAATACCGGCCTATTCAGCAGCCGCGTTGTTTCCTGTGCTGACGGGAGTGGCAGTCTTCCTCGTGCTTCAATATGCCATTGCCCTGTGGCGGCTCGCCGATTCCTCGGGCGGGATGATGAATAAGTTCAGCGCGCTGGCCCGCGAGCAATACCTTGGATTTCTCGTCCGCCAGAACCTGTGGATGCTCGTCGCCTATCTCGCGCTGGCCATTGGCGCGGCCTTGCTGGCCCAGCCACTGGTGAGTTGGTGGAGCGGCCGTTCGCAGCGGCGCGGCTTCGCGGCCGTCGCCTTGCGTGCATTCGCGGTTGCCGCTGTGATGCACGGGTATTTCACGCTGCGCCTGGTGAAAACCCGGCCGTATTTCCTCAATGAGGCGGAGTTCGGCCATTGGTATTACAAGATGCTGGATTTCCCGGAGCCGGTCAGGCCGGCTGGCTTGTTCATCCTCTTCACGGTGCTGCCGCTGGCGTTCGGGGGCCTCGCCCTCGCATGGCATGCGCACCGGCATGGCCGCAAGGGCTGGGTGGCGGCCACCGCGCTGGTAGTGGCCACGGCTTTCGCCTTCGGTGTGCAGCCATCATCCGGCGTGCCCGCGGAGCGGGTTTCCAATGACGGGAAAAAACCGCCAAACATCCTCATCATCGGCTCCGATTCACTCCGCGGCGACCGCCTCGGCTGCGCCGGATACCGCCCGCAGCGCAACGACGGCGCGGCGGCCGCGGGTGTCTCGCCGGTGATCGACGCGCTTGCCGCCCGTTCCATCCGCTTCGAGCGTTGTTATACTTCCATCGCCTCCACACTGGAGAGTGGCGTGCAGTTGATGGCCTCGCAGTATCCTCACAGCCATGGCATCCGCCAGATGTATCCGGACCGCGAGACGGTGGAAGCCGCGCAAAAGCGCATCGTCCCGCTCGCCCGGGTGCTCCGCGAGCGCGGCTATGACACTGCCGCCATCGGCGACTGGTGCGCCGGTTATTATGAAATCATGCCGATGGGCTTCGAACACATATCAGTTTCGAGTTTTGACAACTTCAGGATCTACATGAGCCAGGCGGTGGTGATGGCGCATTTCGTCGTGCCGCTCTACTTTGACAATCCGCTCGGCTACCGGCTGTTTCCGCAGCTCCAGTCCTTCGCGCAGTTCGTCACGCCCAAGGTTGTCACCGGGCGGGTGGAGCGCCGCCTGGAAGCCGCGGCCCGCGGGCAAAAGCCGTTCTTCTGGCATGTCTTCTATTCGTGCAACCATCTGCCCTACCGCAGCAATGAGCCCTACGCCAGCATGTTCGCCGATCCGGCATACAGCGGACCTAACAAAAACGGCGTGGACTTCGACATCGATTCCTTCATCGGTGGCACCGATCTGGAGTCCAAGTGGAAGGCCCTGCCGGAAAAGGAAGTCCGGCAGATCCGCGCGCTCTATGACGGCTGCACGCGGCAGTTTGACGACTGCGTCGGCGAGATCCTTGCGGCGCTCGAGCGCAACGGGCTGGCGGAGAACACCATTGTCATCATCACCTCCGATCACGGGGATGATCTCTACGAACCCGGCGTCACGCTCGGCCACGGCCTCACCTTCAATGGCGGGCTGCAGGCCAACCATGTGCCGCTCATCATGCATGTTCCGGGAGCAGCGCCGCGCGTCATTCCGGAAGCGGTGCGGCTCATCGACGTGGTTCCCACGCTTGCGGAATTCGCAGGCGTGGAGAAATCACCCACTTGGCAGGGGCTCGGGTTCGCGGCATGGATCCGCGGCGAAGAGGTGCCGCAACACCGCCCGTTTTACGGCGAGACCGGCTTTCCGTTCATTCAGTTCAGCGTGCCCGGTGTCGAACGGCCCAAGCTGCCACCGATGGATGAACTGACATGGATTGATGAAGATTATCACTATCAATTCGTGCTCAAGCCGGAATACCGCGAGCGCCTCGTCGAGGCGAAACAACGCTGCCTGCGCACCCGGGATTGGAAACTCGTCTGCACACCCACTGCCGGTGGCGGCCGTCATTTCGGGCTCTTCCACCTCGCCAGTGATCCGCATGGCGAAACCGATCTCGCCGCATCACGCCCCGAGGTGCTCGCGCCGATGAAAGCCGCGCTCGAGCGCTGGATGGACCGGATGATCGAAACCCCGATCCCGGAGATCTTCCCTGGCAGCGAACCCTGAGGGATCAACTCCGCTCCGCCGGGCGCACGCTGATGCCGAGCAGCGTCTGGAAATAGGGAGGAGAGGTTTCGCGGTCGGCGACGATGGTTTCGATCCCGGTGAAGCCGGATTTCTCCAACATCGCGGCCAGCGCGCTCTCCGAGAAACCAAGCCAGCGGTCGGCGTAGAGCTCGCGGGCTTCCTCGAAGTTGTGCTGGACGAGATCCAGCACGATGAGCCGGCCGCCCGGCTTGAGGATGCGGAACGCGGCGTCGATGGCGCGCTGCGGGTGCTCGGCATGATGCAGCGCCTGGCTGAGCACCGCCAGATCGAGCGTGCCATCTTCGATCGGCGGCTCCTCGATGTCGCCGAGGCGGTATTCGAGATTGGTCAGGCCGTTTTGAGCGGCGAGCGATTGGCCGAACTCGACCATTTTCGGCGAAAGGTCCACCGCGATGACTTGATCGGCGCGCTGGGCGAGGAGCCGGGCCAGGGTGCCCTCGCCGGCACCGAGATCCGCCACCACTTTGTAATTGAGCACCTTGATGAGTGCCTCGGCCAGCGCCTTCCACGAGCGGCCGGGCACGTAATCCTTGCCGAAACGACCGGCCAACTCGTCGAAATACGCACGGGCCGTGTCCCGGCGCTTGCGCAGCAGATGCCGCAGAGACGCCAGATCCGCCGTCACCTCCGGGACTTCCGCCGCCGCCGCGCGCGCCACTTCCATCAAATCCGGATCCGCCGTGCAGGAATACATGTTGTTTTTGCCACTGCGCTCGTCGGAAACCAGACCCGCCGCCTTGAGCTGCGATAGCTGGGTGGAAATTCGGCTCTGCCCCATGCCCAGGATCTCCTGAAGCTCCGCCACCGACAGCGATTCCTCCGCCACCAGCATCAAAATCCGCAGCCGAGTGGGGTCGGACAGCAATTTCAGCGATTTGAGAATTGACGACATGGCGGGCTGGTTGTATCAACGCATCACGATTTGACGATACGAAAATTAAAAAACACATGAGCACCTACATTTTTTCCTCCGAATCCGTCGGCGAAGGTCACCCAGACAAGGTTTCCGACACCATTTCCGACGCCATCCTCGACGCCTGCCTCGCGATCGATCCCAAGAGCCGCGTCGCCTGCGAAACCTTCGTGAAAAGCAACGTGGTTGTCGTCGGCGGCGAGATCACCATCCCCAAGATCGGCCAGAAACCCATCGGCTCGGTGATCAACATCGAAAAAGTCATCCGCGACGCCGTGCGCGGCATCGGTTACGTCAATAACGACGACGTATTCCACGCCGACCAGATTTTCATCAACAACTACCTCACCACCCAATCGCCCGACATCGCGCAGGGGGTGGATGCCAAAAAGGCCAAAGGCAAGAAAACCGCCGAGCAGGGAGCCGGTGACCAAGGCATCATGTTCGGCTACGCCTGCGATGAAACTCCGGAGCTCATGCCCGCTCCGATCATGTTCGCGCACCGCCTCGGCCGCGAACTCACCCGCATCCGCAAGGCCGGCAAACTCGCCAAGTGGTTGCGCCCGGACGCCAAGTCGCAGGTCGCCGTGGAATACGTCGATGGCCGCCCGACCCGCATTGTCAACGTGGTCATCTCCACCCAGCACGCCGCCGATGTGGAGCACGCCACCATCGAGAAATTCTGCATCGAGCAGGTCATCAAGAAGGTGCTGCCGAAAAACATGCTCACCAAAGACACGCAATATCTCATCAACCCGACCGGCAAGTTCGTCGTCGGCGGCCCACAGGGAGATTCCGGCCTAACAGGCCGCAAGATCATCGTCGATACCTACGGTGGCATGGGCCGCCACGGTGGTGGTGCCTTCTCCGGCAAGGACCCGTCGAAAGTGGACCGCTCCGCCGCCTACATGGGCCGCTGGGTTGCCAAGAACGTGGTCGCCGCGGGGCTCGCCAAGCGTTGCGAAATCCAGTTCGCATACGCCATCGGCCACCCCGAGCCGCTCAGCGTGCACGTCGATACGTTTGGCACCGGCATCGTGAGCGACGGGAAAATCCTCGCCGCCATCCTCAAGGTCTTCTCGTTCAAGCCCGCAGACATCGTCAAGCAGCTCAAGCTGCTCCGCCCGATCTACTCCAAGTCCACCAACTACGGTCACTTCGGCAAAGATGACAAGGAGCTCACCTGGGAAGCGACGGACAAGGTTTCCGCGCTGAAGAAAGCCGTCGTCTAAAGACTCAAGACTGCAAGACGCAAGAGAAGAAGCTGCCATGCCTTTGCATCACTTTGAAGATTTGGAGGTGTGGAAGCGCAGTTCGAGACTTGCGGTGGATGTCTTGCAGTTGGTCGATCCGATCAGACTTTACACACTGAAGGACCAAATGGCGCGGAGTTGCATTTCCGTGCCATCCAACATTGCCGAGGGGGGCGAGCGCGAAAGCGACCGTGAGTTCAGGCGATTTTTAGCCATTGCCAAAGGATCAGTCGGCGAACTCCGCACCCAGCTCTACATCGGTCTTGCGGCGGGTGTCTTCACAAGCGAAGCCGCTACTCCCTTGATCAAGGAGGCCAAGGAAATCGGCTCGATGATCGAGGGTCTCCGCAAACGCCTGATCGGCCCCGGTATCATCAACAAACTCCTCTCCATCTTCATCTGAATATTCAATGAATCGCCAATGCTTCATCTTGCGTCTTGCGTCTTGAAGTCTTGCGTCTCAGTCCCAATTCATCTCAAACACACCACCACCAAATATTATGAACGATTATAAAGTAAGAGACATCGGCCTGGCCGATTTCGGCCGCAAGGAAATCGAGATCGCCGAGCATGAGATGCCCGGCCTGATGGCGACCCGCGAGAAGTATGGCAAAGAGAAGCCGCTGGCCGGCGTGCGCGTCATGGGTTCGCTGCACATGACTATCCAGACCGCCGTGCTGATCGAGACGCTGCGCGATCTCGGTGCCGACGTGCGCTGGGTTTCCTGCAACATCTTCTCCACCCAGGACCACGCTGCCGCAGCCATCGCCGCCGCCGGGATTCCGGTGTTCGCCTGGAAGGGTGAGACGCTGGAGGAATATTGGTGGTGCACCTGGCAGGCGCTGCAGTTTCCCGGTGGCCTTGGCCCGCAGCTCATCGTCGATGACGGTGGCGACGCCACTTTGCTCATTCACAAGGGCTATGAAATGGAGAATGGCTCCGATTGGATCAACACCCCGTCCGGCAGCCACGAGGAGCAGGTGATCAAGGATCTGCTCAAGGACATCAAGGGCAAGCAGCCCGGCGTGTTCCATGAGATCGTCAAGGAGTGGAAGGGTGTTTCCGAGGAAACCACCACCGGCGTGCACCGTCTCTATCAGATGGCCAAGGCCGGAACCCTGCTGGTTCCCGCGATCAACGTGAATGACTCGGTCACCAAGTCGAAGTTCGACAACCTCTACGGCTGCCGCGAGTCGCTGGTGGACGGCATCAAGCGCGCCACCGACGTGATGATTTCCGGCAAGGTCGGCGTGGTTTGCGGCTACGGCGACGTGGGCAAGGGTTGTGCGCAAGCGTTGCGCGGCCAAGGTGCGCAAGTTGTCGTCACCGAAGTCGATCCGATTTGCGCGCTTCAAGCGGCTATGGAAGGTTTCCGCGTGTTGACTCTCGAAGACACCCTCGGCTGGGGCGACATCTACGTCACCACCACCGGCAACTTCAACATCATCCGTCTTGAGCACATGGAGAAGATGAAGGACCAGGCCATCGTTTGTAACATCGGCCACTTCGACAACGAGATCCAGATCGACAAGCTCAACGAGGCCAAGGGAGTCACCCTCATCAACATCAAGCCGCAGGTGGACAAATACACCTTTCCGGCTGGCAACAGCATTTACATGCTTGCCGAAGGCCGCCTTGTGAACCTCGGCTGCGCCACCGGCCACCCGAGTTTCGTGATGTCCAACAGCTTTACCAACCAGACGCTCGCACAGATCGATCTCTGGAAGAACAAGGACACTTACAAAGCCGGCCAGGTGACCGTGCTGCCGAAACATCTCGACGAGGAAGTCGCCCGGCTTCA
>RPOS01000157.1 GCA_003820635.1 Verrucomicrobiaceae bacterium
GCGGCGTTTAGAAACGGATCTTGGGTTTCCATGAGTGATTGAGATGGCGGCAAGCAGTATCAAGGTCAACGGGAAAATGGATCACACGCCCTTGCAATGCGATCCGGAAAGCTATGCTCGACGCACATGATTTCCCCTCCAATATCTTGCTGTGCCAAAAGCAAAATCCTGGCAAATCTCGCAATCTCATGAAACCGGAACCCTTGTTAGCAGCTCGCGTCCTGCTGGTGAATTTCAACGAATACGACCAGCCCTATCCGGTCTATCCGCTCGGTCTGGCCTATGTTGACGGAGCCTTGCGGGAGGACGGCCATGTCACGGAGATATGGGATGTCGTTTCGCCTGTGGAATCGCTGGAGGAAACGGTGATGAGGTTTCGCCCGGACTTCATCGGCATCACGATGCGCAACATTGACAACCAGCAGTCGCACAACCCTCGCATATTCACGCGGGACTTGCTGGCCTGCGTGGCGAAATTGCGCGCGGTATCCGCGGCACCGCTGATCCTGGGAGGCGGCGGATTCTCGATTTTCCCGCAGCAGATCCATGAGCTGTCCGGTGTGGAGTTCGGGGTTGTGGGCGAGGGCGGCGCCACCATCCGGCGGCTGCTGAGAACCTTGCGCGGCAGCGGCGGCACTTTGAGCGAGATCTCCGGATTGATTTTCCGCAATTCCAAGGGCGAGACAGTGACGGTGCCCAGAGAGCGAGAAGCCGCTGATCCCGCCGTCCCTCCCCACCATGACAAGGCGAGCTTGGCGGCCTACATTCAGGAAGGTTCTCCCGTCGGCGTGCAAACCCAGCGAGGCTGCCCGTTGAAATGTTGTTACTGCACCTATCCGATGATCGAGGGCAATAGTAGCCGGTTTCGCACGGGTGAGGAGGTGGCGGAGGAACTCGCATGCCTTGCGGCCTGTGGCGTGAGACAGGTGTTCTTCGTGGACTCGGTGTTCAACACGAGCAACAAGCACGTGGTCGATGTGTGTGAGGCGATTTTGCGCGCCGGTGTGAAAATCAATTGGGAATGCTTTTTAAGACCAAGCAAGGGCACCACCCGCGAGTTGATGGAGCTGATGCAACGGGCCGGACTCAACCACATCGAATTCGGATCGGACAGTTTCTCGGACCCCGTGCTGCGGCGCTATGGCAAGAGCTTCGATTTTGAGGACATCCGCCTGGTCAGCGAACACGCGAACGCGCTGAAGATCCGCTACACCCACTTCATCATTTTCGGAGGGCCGGGAGAGACGGAGGCAACCATGGAGGAAACCCTTGCGCGGGCCGCGACGCTGCCCAACGCGCTCTACTTTGCAACCGTTGGCATGCGGGTTTATCCGGGCACGCCACTGTGGCGCCTGGCCTGCCTCCGGGAACCCGGCGGGGAACCGGCCGACTGTCTGTTAGAGCCGCTGTTTCATATCGAGCCGCCGCTCACGGCGAGCGGCATCCAGAACCGGCTCAAGGAGGTCCGGCAAAGTGCCAGCAACTGGGCGATTGGTGATCCGCCGGCGGCGTTTATGGAAACCCTCGCAAAGCTGCGCCGCCGCGGCAAGGGGGGCAACATGTGGGAGTATGTGGAACTGATGCAACGCTTGGGCACCAGCTTGCAAGGGACGAGTTCCGCCGCGCCCATCCAGCAAAACGGGACCACATGAAGCCACCCCGAATGGCGGCATCCGCGTGATGGTTGATGGTCGCAATCCCGGTGGCCGTCGGCCCTCGCGCCTGGTGAGGGAAACCCGGTTAAAAATCCGCGTCAGCGCCACCCCGCGGCCGCCAGCGCAGGGCCGCCATCGCGAACACGGTGCCCAGCGCCGCTCCGGCCAGCACGTCGAGCGCCACATGCTGCTTGATGGCCATGGTCGAATAGACGATGGCCAGGCACCAGAGAACGCTTCCCGCACGCAGGCCCCACGGCATTTGCAAACGCCGGAGCAGATATTCCACCCAGATTGCCGTGAAGATGGCGGTTGCCACGTGGAGCGACGGGCAGGCGTTCCCGTTTGCATCCACCCCTTGCAGCATGGCGAAACCCGCATAGCCGGAAACATCCAACTCCAGTGGAGGCACGGTGGTGGGAAGCGCGTAAAAACACAGCAGACCGGCCACACACATCGCGGCGATCCACAGCCCGTAGGCCACAAGGTCGCGGAGAGCCAGCATCAGGCCGGGGGCGATGCCCAGATAGATCCAAAGGGAAAGATAGGGAATGAGCGCTTGTGGTTGAAAAGGAATCAAGCGGTCGAGCGCCGTAACCGGCATGGCAGTCACCGGATGGACCGGGTTTCGCAGCAGGTGGAAGTAGCAGATGAAAAACACCCAGATGAAACCGCAGATGCCGACGGTTTTCAGGACAAACCGGTGCCGGCTGCGCCGCGCCAACTCCGCCCGCCAGGCAGGCCTTTGGCTGGATGAAGGGCGGTCGGTCTTGCGGATCACTGGCATAAGTCTGAGGGAGCCCGGTGGATTGTCGATGCCTCCTTGTTCCCGGCCATGAAAACGAATGCTTGAGAATGACAAGGGGGCGGAAAACAGGAGCGCCTGCTCACTCACCGATGAGCCGTGCGGTCAGTCGGCAGTGGTCACGATTCTGCCGCCAAGCGAGAGGATGCGGGCGTTGCCCTTGGCGGCCTCGGCCTCCGGGATGTTGCCATCGCGGACATACATCTGCGAGAGGCTGGTCCATGCCAGAAGATCGTTGGGTTTGAGTGTGACCGCTTGCAGGCCGCAGCCGATCGCTTCCTTGATGTTGCCTGTTTTCAGGAGCGCCATGCCGAGCGCATGCCAGCCGTCGAAAAACACGGGATCCAGCTCCACACAGCGCCGATAGAGCGCCACGGCCTCATCCAAATCGCCAAGGGCGAGGTGGCCATTGGCGTCGTCGAAGAGGTCTTGGAGATCGGTCATCGGGAATATGCGGGCATGGCGGTTGAAAACCGCCGCCACGATCACTTCTTGTAGAGTTGCTCCACGTTGGCGGCTTCCACGCGGTCGGCGATCCAGCCCATGAAGGCGAGCATTTCGTTCTGGCGTGTGTTGTTGGCCACTTCGGAATCAATTCGAGCGGCGGCGTCCGCCTGTTTCTCAACCTCGCGCGAGGCGACATGGACGATGAACGCGCGGTCCGCCTCGGTGATGACCTCGGCGAGGCTGCCGGGATCGATGTTGCGGGCGGCCTCAAACAGATTGCGGGGTTCGCCGGCGGGATCCGGGCGGTAATCGGAAGTGACCTTGGAAAACGCGCGGGTCTCGGCGATGCCCGCGTCCTTGGCGGCATCCTCGAAGGATTTCCCGGCGGCAAGGGCCTCCTTGATCTTCGCCACCGCTTCATCCGCCGCGGCTTTCATGGCTTCGGCGGCTTTCTCGTTGATGAACCGGGCGCGGGCCTCGTCCTTGGCTTCCTCGAAAGTTTTCGGGCGGGATTTTTCCTCACCATCGAGGCGGGCGACGAGCCATTGGTTTTCTCCGATGGCGATGGGCTGGGAAAGTTTGGAAACCGGATCCGTGGTGGGCTCAATGCGGAACAGCTCCTCCACGGCCTTGCCGCCGCGGCTGGAGGAACGGAGAGTCACGTCCAGTTCCTTGGGCGGGGCGGAGCGGGAAAACAGTCCGGTGGTTTTGACTTCCCAGCCGTTTGCCTTGGCGAGTTCCTCGAATCCGGCACCTTTCTGTTCTTCAATCTGGAAGGTGAATTCATCGACTTTCGAGTCGATCTCGATCTGTTTCTTGCGGCGGGTTTCGGCGAGTTCGGCGGCCTTTTTGGCCTTTTCCTCAGCCTTTTTTTGTTTGGCGGCCTTTTTCGCCTCCTCGCTGGCAGCGGCATCGGCGAGCGTCTCGGGAGCATCGGCTACTGTTTCTTCAGCCGGCATGTCCGGGGTGGCGATGATGTAGCTGAACTTGCGCAGCGTCTCGGTGGTGAATGCGTCCTGGATGTTCTCCCAGTAGGCTTTGATTTCCTCGTCGGTGGGCTGGATCCTGGCCTCGTAGGGATCGATGTCCAGGCGGGCGAGGCTGCCGGTGATGCGCTGGTTTTGGAGCGAAAGGTCGCGGGCGACGACGTCCCGGTTCACGCCGAGACCGGAACCGATGATGGCGTTGATCTTCTGGGCGGCCAACGCGTCGGATGCGAGTTCGCGCAGGTCGGACTCGGTCATGCCAAGGCGGCCGATACCTTTTTCGATGAAATTGCGGTAGGTATCTTCGGAAAATTTGCCATCGGGCCCGGCGAATGCGCGCAGCGCGCGGATGTATCCGGAAACCTCCTCCTCGCCCGGATGCACGCCGAAGTCCTCCTTGGCCTGGCGCAGGATCATGCGGCTGACGAAGAATTTCTCCGCGGCATCGTCCTGGCTGTTGGCCCCGGCGGTGAGGCCCATGATGAACTGATAGAGGCCGAAATCCCCGCTGCGTGCCATGCCGGTGGCCAGCTCGAAGGCTCCGCTGCCGAGATGCTGGAACTCCTTGTCGCCATAAATCCTGCCGTCGATTTTCAGAATTCCCCGGCCACCCGCGCCACCGCGGAAAAGGTCATCCTTGATGCCGATGACCAGCGAGAAGACGACAAGAGCCATGAAAAAGATGATGAGGCCGGTGTATTTGCGGATGTTTTCGATCATGAAAAATGGGGCTGCGGGTTGTGCGGCAGGCGGGAGTTAAGAGAGCGGGCGGCGGTTCTTCAATGGTAATTCTCAGGGCTGGCACATCAAAAAGCATTGGATCCGCCGCAAAGGACCGAGTCCGCGGAGGATCGCAGAGGAATTTTTCAAGGAAACCGGATGTGCAGGAATGGCTTGCCCCCGGCAGGCAATGGGGGTTCCTTGGGCTTCAAGATGAATTTTCGATGGATCAATTCGCTGCTGTGGGGCAATTCCGTGGCACTGGCATGGATGTGGGGCCTGGGGCTGTTTTTCAGCGTGCAGATGACCTTCATGTTCGGGCTGCAGGGTTTGCTGCTGTTCGCCGTTCCCAACGCGCTGGGCCTGATGCTGTTCGGCTTTCTCACCCAGATCGTCGCGCGGCGGCATGCCGGCGGGCAGGAATCGCTGGCGCTGTTTTTCGACAAGTTTTCCAAGCCGTTTCGGCTGATTTTCTACCTCTATCAGGTCATCGCTCTCTCGCTGACGGTGTTTGCGCTCACGCGCTATCTGTTCGGCTCGCTGGAGCTGGTGCCCGACCCGCTGACGTGGCTCTACCTGATCATGGTGGTCTTCGTGGTGCTGGCGGCCGGTTGCCTCTTCGGGGAGGAGTTCGGCATCCAGCGCATCAAGTTCGGCCACGCCATTTTCGGGCTGCTGCTGCTGGTCTGCGTGGCGACGGTGCTCCTCAACCTCAAGCCGCTCATCCCGGAGGGCATCGGCTGGAAGCCGGAACTTCCGGAGGCATGGCAGGGGCCGGATCTGTCAGGCTATGCGGTTCCCCTGCTGGTGGGCCTGCTGGTGGGCCCGTGGCTCGACCTGCAGCACTGGCAGCGGGCGATCCAAATCCACCGGGAAAACACCTCCATCCGCAGCAGCTACATTTTCGGCGGCATCATATTCTTCCTGATGCTCCTGTTCCACGGCTGTCTGGCGGCATGGGTGCTGAACCGTGGCGGCGTGCAAATGGCCGCCGCCGGTGGTATCGAGGCCTTCCGCTACATGCCCTCGCTTGATGCGGTGGGCATCGGCCTGGACAAGTTCGTCTATGCCCACCAGCTCGTCGTGAAATACATCGACTCGCTGCCGCCGGAGGCCAAGGGACTGCTGCCCGCGGCGTATTACTCCTTCCTCGGCATCTGCGCGCTCACCACTCTGGACAGCGGCTACATCTCGCTCAAGTGGTTCCTTGGCGCGAACCTCGGCAAGAGCCAGAACGTGCTGCTCGGCATGCTGCCGAAACGCCTGCTCGAATCCCCCATCCCGACGTTTCTGCTGGTGTTGGTCATCACCCTGCTCGGCCTGGCAGCGCGGCTGGAGCTGGAGTATTTCATGGTGTTTTACGCCTCGTTTTTCGTCGGCTACGCCACGCTGGCCATCGCGCGTTGTTTCGTGCCGAACTCGCAGCAGCCGCTGCCGCAGATCCGGATGTTCTCGCTGGCGAGCATCTCGCTGGTGATCTTCGCCTTCGGCTACTGCACCGGCGCGAATTTCCTGCTGCTGCTCGGCTCGCTGCTGCCGCTGCTCTACGTCGTCTGGCTGGTGGTCAATACCGATCTGCTGCGCGTCGTCACCGAGAGGGCCGGCGAGGTGATCGAGGCGGCCTCGGAAATCCCCGCCATCCGGGCGATCGCCAAGACCGCCACGGTGGCCACCGGCAAGGACGTGGTGGCACCCATGCCCCAGGATGCCCATTCGTTGGGCGGGCACTTCGAGGGCAAGTGGTTCGTTTACTCGTTCATCGCCACCTATCAGGACACCAACTCGGTGGGCAATGTTTACTTCGGCATGTATGCGCTCTTCGTCGGCAAGACCCGCGAGCTGTTCTTCAACCAGGTGATGCCGGACTTCGATCTCAAGACCACGAAGTTCTATATCCTCACCCGCTCCTTCGAGCACAAGTTCGTGCGCGAGTCGCGGGAGTTCGATGTGATCACGGTGAAAATCCGGGTGGCGGACTTCAACCGCAAGTTCTGCACGCTGGAGCACCAGATTTTCGGTTCGGACAATGAGTTGTTAGGCAAGGGCAAGCAAAGCCTGCTCTTCGTCTCATCCAAGGACTACAGCCTGCTGGACATACCGGGTGAGGTTTACACGGCCTTCATGCCGCACATCTGAGGTGTAACCATGCAGAGAAAAATGTGGCGCGGGCATTCTGCCCGCCGCCTTTCCCTAAATCACTGCCCGTCCGCGCAAGACGCTGGCGACACCCAATGGTGAGGTTGTTGTCATGCATCCGCAGGTCCGA
>RPOS01000158.1 GCA_003820635.1 Verrucomicrobiaceae bacterium
GGGCCTGCCTCAGACCTGCCACGGTCTTTATCTGGTATTTTCAGCCGCGTCACGGCTGCCCAATCACAAAACCTGTCCACATATTCATGAAACGCCCACTCAACACAATCGCAGTTTCCCTCTTCATCACCGCCGGCGCGCTGGTCCTCGGCAGTTGCGGCAACGACCCCGTCACCAACCTCAACGCCGCCAGCGTCAACCCCCACGAGCTCGCGGCTGAATCGCGCGCCGCATTGAAGGACCTCTATCGCAAGAACCCCGCGGCGCGCAAACTCGGTGCGCGCGCCAAGGGCATTCTCGTCTTTCCGGAAATCACCAAGGGCGGCCTCATGTTCGGCGGCATGGGCGGCAACGGCGCGCTCATCCGCCCGGATGGCACCATCCGTGATTTCTATCAGACCGCCGGAGCCTCCTACGGCCTGCAGGCCGGCATCCAGCAATACGGCTACGCCCTTTTCCTGATGGACGATTCAGCCTTCCGCAACATCGACCGCGCCAACGGCTGGGAGGTCGGCAGCAGCCCTAGCCTGGTCATCGTGGATGAAGGCATGTCCGCCTCGCTCACCACCACCACCCTCAACGCCTCCACCTACGCGTTCTTCTTCAACCAGCGCGGCCTGATGGGCGGCATCGGCCTGCAAGGCTCCAAGATCACGCGCATCCAGCCGCCGCGCTGAATTCCAAATGCGGACCACATGCGTCTTCTCTTGACCCGTGCGGCGTGTGTGGTGCCCTGACAACATGGAAATGAATCGACTCGTATGATAACCAAACCCGCCATCCGCCACGCCGCACTTTCCATCATCGGACTCGTCCTGGCATCCTGCTCCGCGCCCAAGGTCCGCTTGGATGCGCCGCCCACCGCGGAGCATGTGGATCTCGCCCGCTACACCGGACGCTGGCATGAAATCGCACGTCTGCCCGCGCCGTTTCAAAAGGATGACGAGGCGGCCATCGCCGACTATGGCATGAATGCCGATGGCACGGTTTCCGTGCACAACATCGCCGTGCGCCGCGACGGATCACAACGCGGAATCAAGGGCTCCGCCAAGGTGCTCAACCCGCCGGCCAACACGAAGCTCGCCGTGCGCTTCGACACCTGGTTCGGCCCGCTGATCCCCGTGCCCGAGGATGGCAACTACTGGATCCTGCATGTGGACGAGCGCTATCAGGAGGCCATCGTCGGCACACCGGACCGGAAGTTTCTCTGGCTGCTTGCGCGGACTCCTGAAATTTCCGCACAGCGCAAGGCGGCGCTGGTCGCAAAGGCGGAGGCCCTCGGCTTCGAGGTCGCGCGTCTTGTCACCACTCAACGGCATTAAAACATCATCCATGCCCTCCCGTCTTGCATGCATCATTCCCGCCCTCGGCTGGCTGCGCGGTTATCAACGCGGCTGGTTGCGCGGCGATGTGGTGGCCGGCATCACGCTGGCAGCCTATCTGATGCCCGCCGCCATCGGCGATGCCTCGCTGGCCGGGCTGCCGCCCGAGGCGGGGCTATACGCCTGTTTGTTTTCCGGGCTGGTGTTCTGGCTTTTCACCAGTTCCAAACAAACGACGGTCACCGTCACCTCGGCGATCTCACTGCTGGTCGGCACCACGCTCGCTCCGTTGGCCGCAGGCGATCCGGCGCGCTATGCCGCGCTGGCCTCCGCCAGCGCGGTGATGGTCGCCGCGCTCGCCCTGTTTGCCCGCCTGTTCCGCGCGGGTGCCGTGGTGAATTTCATTTCGGAACCGGTGCTCGTGGGCTTCAAGTGCGGAGTCGCGCTGTATCTCGCCAGCTCGCAACTGCCAAAGCTCTGCGGCGTCAAGGGCGGCCACGGAGATTTCTGGGAAAAGTCCGCCGATTTCATCCGCCACGCTGGCGATACCAACACCGCCTCGCTGCTGCTGGGCGGCGCGGCGCTGGTTCTGCTTTTGTTAGGAAAACGATTCCTCCCCGGCAAGCCGGTGGCGCTGGTGGTGGTGGTCACCGGACTTCTGTTAGGAGCGAACCTCGATCTCGCAAAAAGCGGCGTCACGATGCTTGGAGAGGTGCCGCAGGGTCTGCCGGAATTCCGCATCGGCCTGCTCAGCCGCGAGGACCTCAACACCCTGCTGCCGCTGGCGATGGCGTGCTTCCTGTTAGGCGCGGTGGAGACCGCCGCCATCGGCCGCATGTTTTCCCGCAAGCACGGCTACCGGCTGGACAGCAACCAGGAGTTCCTCGCGCTGGCCGGCGCCAACCTTGCAGCAGGCCTCGGCCAGGGCTTTCCCACCAGCGGCGGCATGTCGCAATCACTGGTCAACGAGTCGAGTGGCGCGCGCACGCCGCTTTCCGGATTCATCTCCTCCATTTTCATCCTGCTGGTGATCCTGTTCCTATCGAGCCTGCTGCGGCACCTGCCGCAACCGGTGCTGGCCGCCATCGTGCTGGCCGCCGTGACGGGACTCATCAATCTAACAGCCATCAAGGAGATGTGGCGTTTCAGCCGCGCCGATTTCACGGTGGCCGTGGCCGCGGTGGCCGGCGTGCTTTTTTCCGGCCTGCTGATGGGCGTGCTGATCGGGGCCGTGCTCTCGCTCGCGTTGCTGCTGCGCCGCGCGATGCAGCCGCCCGCCACCGAGCTCGGCCGTGTGCCTGGAACGGATTATTTCGCCGACCGAATCCGCCATCCGTCCAATGAGCGCCTGCCCGGCGTCTTCATCTTCCGCTGCAACGGCGGCATCTTTTACTTCAACACGGAACATGTTCACGACCGCTTTTGCGAGCTACTCGCGGTGCGGCAGGACGAGGTGAAACTCGCGATTTTCTTCATGGGCACCGTGCCGATGATCGACATGGCAGGCGTCGAGTTCCTCACCGGGCTCCACGAAACGCTCAAAAAACGCGGCATCGAGCTGCGCCTTGCAGAAACCCACAGCGTGGTGCGCGAGGCGCTGCGGCGCGGCGGCTTCGAGCAACATTACGGCCCGGTGGTGGCGGATCAAACGGTCGCCGCCATCCTTCGCAAGAACGGAGTCCCCAACAATGCCATTGCCACCTGACGCCAGGCCCGCCATGCTCCGCCCCACGATGACAAAACCATTGCGCATTCTAGCCGCCATTGCCTGCCTCGGCTTCGTTTCCTGCTCGAACAACGTCGATCTGCCCAAAGGCACCAGCAAGGGCTACAACTCCGCCCGCCTGATCCAGCGCGATCCGAACCTCCCCGCGCCTTCGGCCGCCATCGAGAAGCAGGTCCATGGCATGATCCAGAGGTCGCTTGCCAAACAATTCACCTCCAAAGGCATGACCTACGGCAAGGGCGATGCGGACCTCGTCGTCGCCTATCTCGTGATCTATCAGGAACCCGGCATGACCGCCGACTACCGCGACTATTTCGGCTACGGCCGCAACGCAGATGACATCGCCGTGCTCGCCCACAACCGCGGCGCGCTTGGCAGCCGCTCGGAATATTTCCGCCAGGCCGGCATCGTCATCGATGTGGTGGACAGCCGCAGCAACAAGCTCGTCTATCGCGGGTTCGCCAAGAACGACGTGGTCAAGGGCGCATCGGACGGCACCCGCGCCGCCCGCATCGACGCCGCGGTGGCCGAGGCGCTCGCGCCGTTTTTCAAATAACTCCTCCACTGCCGCCACCGCATGAAACACCTGCTACTTTGCACGCTACCGCTGCTCATCGCCGCCAGTGCCACCGCCGCCACGGAAATCGCCTTCGGCCCGGTGCGCGCCCAACCGGGCGAGAGCGTCCGGCTGATTTCCGCCTCGGAAAGCCGGGATGGCACCATTGAAATCACCAAGGACGGCCGGACAAGCAATGGTAACATCCGCATCGTCCGCGAACGCGACATGTCATGGACGTTCCGCGCCCCGGAGGCCGATGGCACGCTGCGCGGCATGGTCAGCGTGGCCAGAATCTTCACTTCCTCAGCCGTCACTCTCGACGGCAAGGAGGAAAAGTCCGAGGACGCCAGCCCACTGAACGGCAAGATGTTCGCGATGACCAAGACGCCTACAGGCGATTGGAAATTCGATCTCGACGGCTCGATTCCACGCCTGCGCATTCAAAAGGAAATCGACGAGCTCACCGTCTATCTGAAACGCCGCTGGTATCCGGAGCGCATCGTCAAGGTGGGCGATTCATGGGAATTCGATCCGGCGTGGATTCGCATGGTCATTGAGAAGGATCTTCAAAACGCGCAGACCATCGGCACCATGAAACTGCGCCAGGTCCGCCGCACCACGCAAAAGGACACGGCGGTGATCGATGTCTCGGTGCGCAGCACCGGCGGCGATTTCCGCCCCGACGGCAGCGAGGCCAAGGTCCAGCTCGAGCTCACCGGCCAGGTCATGGTGGACCTCAAGACGATGCTCGACGAGCGGCTCGAACTCAGCGGAGTCATCGTCACCAGCACCGGCAAGCTCACGGATTCGAAAAAAGTCACCCTCCCGGTGAACCTGGTGGTGACCAAGTCGTTTGTGAAGGGCTTCTGAATTTGGTGCCAGCGCGGGGGAATCCTGGAGAGCCCTTGCCGATTCACAGGTCTTGTGAGGGCTATGCCTTCTGATAAACCTCCGCGCCTTTCTCCACAAACTCGCGGCTCTTCTCCTCCATGCCACGCTGGATGGCTTCTTCTTCGGAGACCGCCTGCTCCGCAGCATACTGCCGCACGTCTTCGGAGATTTTCATCGAACAGAAATGCGGACCGCACATCGAGCAGAAGTGGGCGGTTTTCGCGCCGTCCTGCGGCAGGGTTTCGTCGTGGAACTCCCGGGCGCGGTCGGGATCGAGGCCGAGGTTGAACTGGTCTTCCCAACGGAACTCGAAGCGGGCCTTGGAAAGCGCGTTGTCGCGGTATTGCGCGCCGGGGTGGCCTTTGGCGAGATCGGCGGCGTGGGCGGCGAGTTTGTAGGTGATCACGCCTTCCTTCACGTCGTTTTTGTTAGGAAGCCCGAGGTGTTCCTTGGGTGTCACATAACATAACATCGCGCAACCATACCATCCGATCATCGCCGCGCCGATGCCGCTGGTGATGTGGTCGTAGCCCGGGGCGATGTCGGTGGTCAATGGGCCGAGCGTGTAGAAGGGCGCCTCGTGGCACCATTCGAGCTGTTTGGCCATGTTTTCCTCGATCATGTGCATGGGCACGTGGCCGGGGCCTTCGTTCATGACCTGCACGCCCTTGGCCCAGGCGCGGGTGGTGAGTTCGCCCTGCACTTCGAGTTCGCCGAACTGCGCCTTGTCATTGGCATCGGCGATGGAGCCGGGGCGGAGGCCGTCGCCGATGGAGAAGCTCACATCGTAGGCGGCCATGATGTCGCAGATCTCGTCCCAGTGGGTGTAGAGGAAGTTTTCCTTGTGATGGGCGAGGCACCACTTGGCCATGATCGAACCGCCGCGCGAAACAATGCCGGTCATGCGCGAGGCTGTTAGAGGAACGAAGCGCAGCAGGACGCCGGCGTGGATGGTGAAGTAATCGACGCCTTGCTCGGCCTGCTCGATGAGCGTGTCGCGGTAGAGCTCCCACGTGAGGTCCTCGGCCTTGCCGTTGACCTTTTCGAGCGCCTGATAGATCGGCACCGTGCCGATGGGGACGGGCGAGTTGCGCAGGATCCACTCGCGCGTGGCGTGGATGTTCTTGCCGGTGGAGAGGTCCATCACGGTGTCCGCGCCCCATTTGGTGGCCCAGCGCATTTTTTCGACTTCTTCCTCGATGGACGAGGCGACGGCGCTGTTGCCGATATTGGCGTTGATTTTGACGAGAAAGTTGCGGCCGATGATCATCGGTTCGCATTCCGGGTGGTTGATGTTGAGCGGAATGATGGCGCGTCCGGCGGCGACTTCGGATCTAACAAATTCCGGCGTGATTTCGGCGGGGATGCGCTGCGGGAAGCGGCGGAAGATGGAGGGTGTGTAGTCGGTTTGTTCCTGCGATGAGCCGACATGCTGTTTGTTGAGATCGTTGCGGACGATGTCGTCGGAGAGGTTCTGCGGCGAGACGCCGCAGCCACTTGCGCGGCGCATGTTTTCCCGGATGGCGATGAACTCCATCTCGGGAGTGATGATGCCCTGGCGGGCGTAATGAAGCTGGGTGACGGGCTTGCCGGTGGCGCGCAGTGGCCGCCGACGCTCGGCAGTGAGGCCGGGAAACTCGCGCAGGCGGTTCACACGCTCGGACTGCGAGGCGTAGCCGGCGTGTGCCTCGGTGAGGTAACCGTTGTCCTGCGGCTTGACTTTGCGGCCCTCGTATTCCTCCACATCTCCGCGTTGCAGGATCCACTCGCGGCGCAGCGCGGAAAGGCCCTCTTCGACCGTGCCGGTGAATGCCGGATCGCCCCATGGGCCGGAGCAATCATACACGCGGACCGATTCGTTTTTCTCCACGCGACCGTTGAAGGATTTGGTGTCGGCAAGAGTGATCTCGCGCATCGGCACGCGGACCGACGGGTGGATCACGCCCTCCACATAAACGCGGGTGGATGCCGGCAGCGAGGCGCGCGAGGCATCGTGAGTGGCGGTGATGTCGTTGGCGGCAGCGGTTTCTTCGGGGCGGATCACGGTGGACGGTGAGTTTGGGAATAATGACAAAAAAGGCCGTGCGGATGAGGCACGGCCGGAGGGAGGGAAACCAGGTTTCGACTTCCTACGGCGGCATGACCCGCGTCAGGTTCGAAGGGTCTTTTCCGCGCGTGGGAAAATCTCGGCTCCGCGATCGTGGAGCACCCCTGTCGTGAGCACTAGCATTCAGGGGGCTTCGCGCCCTGTCAAGCGGCCCTGCGGATTTCCTCAGGCGCGGGTTGCGGCTGCCGTCCGCACCAGCAATTCGTA
>RPOS01000159.1 GCA_003820635.1 Verrucomicrobiaceae bacterium
AACAGCTCGCGTCAGTTTCTCCCGCAAATCACACTGCCCACCCTGCTCGTCAACGCGGGGAACGATCCATTCCTCGGCCCTGGTTGCTACCCGCGGGATGAGGCGGCGGGTAGCGGGGTTTTCCATTTCGAGTCCCCGGCTACCGGTGGCCACGTTGGCTTTCCCGCTTTCGGCAATGGCGGGCAGTATTGGTCGGAAACCCGGGCTGTGCAATTTCTGTCAGACAGTTAGATCGTCTGCAGGCCTGAATCAAAGCGCGGTGGATTTCAGTTCTCCCGATCCTCAACCGAGACGCAGCAGGGAACGTCAGGGCCGCGATGGCGGATTTGGAGATGTGGTTGGGGGTGACCGACTGCCAGAAAATTGCTTTCCCGGCGAAGGCCGTTGAGAAAGTCGGTGGCCGGGCCGGATGGAGGGGAAATGGGTGGGTGAAAAGGTTCGAGGGGATCAGTTGGGCTGTTAAAAAACCAACAACCCGCCGGATCACTCGGACCCCGGCGGACGTTTGGCTTAGGTTGAGGGATTCACGCAGCGTATTTTCTATGGATTTCCTCCACTGTCATCCCCGGCAGCCAGGCCATGCACTCGGTGCGGTATTGGCACCAGGAGCAATGCATGGCGGGCTGTGGGTGGTGGCGGTTGCTGGCGATGCCTTCGACGGCGGTTTCCAACAGGGCGGTGACACGGCGCTTGCGGTGGGCGTCGGCTGGCGGGGATTGAACCCGGATGACCTGCGGCGTTTTGGTTTTCACCAGAAACACCAAGTCGAGGTAGGCGGCAACCACGTGCAGGTCGTCTTGGCGGTATTTCTCGCGTTCGGTGGCATCGTCGAAGTTCACCGGGCCGCCGATGAAAATCGAGTTCCGCAACATCCGGTTGAAGCGCCTGGATGGCTCGGCCACCGTTCTGCCAGTGAAGTAATCAAAACCCCGCATCGCCCCCAACACCTACTTCATCCAGTCGAAACGCGGTGCCAAAAGCCTGACACAGCGGATGAGTGAGGCGACGGCGAGGTGATGCGGATTTCATCTAACATCCTGAGAACTATCGCGACGCAGCGACGGTCGTTGAATGCTGCCGACGATCTTACGCTTGCCGCTGGAGTTTCCGTTTCCGGGTCAGCGCCGGCACTTTGCCAGCAGACCGGCGAGGAACCAGGTGATGCGGGCGAGGGCGTCGGCATGGACGGAGTCTCCGAGCGGCGCGAGATCCTCGCGGCTCTGCGCGAGCAGCCCGAGCGCGGTGTCCACGGCGCTTTCGATGGCACCCTCGTATTCGGCGATGCCTAACAGCACGGGAAGATCGAGCGGTTCCTGGTCGAGGATGCGCTTGTTGAGTTTGATGCGCTGGGCCTCGGAGGCGGTTTCGAGCAAGTTGAGGATGGGCAGGGTGAGTTTGCCCTTCACCAGATCCGTACGCAGCGTCTTGCCGACTTCCTCCTCGGAGCCGACGAGGTCAAGGCAGTCGTCGTAGATCTGATAGGCGGTGCCGAGTTTCATGCCGTAGTCGTAAAGGCGTGACTGGGTTTCCTCATCAAGGCCGGAGAGTTTGCCGGCTAGGCCGGTGGCTGCGGCAAAGAGGGCACCGGTTTTCATGCCGATGACGCGGAAATAATCGGCCTTGGTGAAGGTGAGGTCGAAACGGCGCTGGGTCTGGATGATTTCGCCCTGGCAGACCTCGCGTGCGGCGTTGCCGACCTTGCGGCAGATGTCGATGCTGTCGAAATCGGTGGCGAGGGTGAGGGCGTGGGAGAAGAGGGCGTCGCCAAGCAGGACGGAGAGCGAGTTTCCCCACTTGGCGTTGGCGGTGGGCACCATGCGGCGGGTGTTGGCGCCGTCGATGATATCGTCATGGACCAGCGTGGCCATGTGGATGAGCTCGAGGATGACGCCGAGCTTGATGTGGTCGCCATTGGCACCGCCGGCCGCGCCACCGACGAGGATGGCGAGCGCGGGGCGGATGCGCTTGCCGGAGGTGTTGCAGATGTAGGCGACGTAGGGCTCGATGGCGGGATCGAAGGCGCGGACCTGCTCGCGGATGGCGATTTCCACGCGTTCGAGCTCCGGACGGACCAACTCGAAGGGGAAGAGAGCGGCGCTGGCAGGTGCTGGTGAAGTGGTGGCCATGGTGACGTGGAGGCCCTAAAAAGCCACAATCCGGCCCGCCCCGCAACCCGGATGTTCACCCATGGCCCGCAGGGGGTGCCCGGCGCTTTCGCAGTGGACCGCCCGGGCGTCCCTGTGGATGCTCGGCGCATGGGGAAACGCGCATCCTGGATGAGAATCGCGGCCGCCGTGGTAAGCGGCGCGCTGGTGGCGGGCCTGTTCCCGCCATTTTCGATGGCGGCGCTGGCCTGGGTGGCGATGGTGCCGTTGCTGGCGGCGCTGTGGTCGGTGGAGGGGAAAAATGCCGGCGGCCGGGGATTTCTCCTCGGCTGGCTGGCGGGCACGGTGAGCTGCGCGATCCAGTTTTCCTGGCTGGGAATCGTCTCGCCGCTTGGCGCGGTGGTGCTGCCGCTTTACCTCGGGCTGTTCTGGGGCGTGTTCGGGGTCTTTGCGGCGACGCTCGGCAATCCATGGCGCAGGGCGGAGCTGCCGGGTTGGCCCGAGTGCTCGCGCAGTCTGCGGCTGGCCTTCTGCCACGGTGCGGTGTGGGCGGGCCTCGAATGGTTGCGCGGCTGGCTTTTCACCGGCTTCGGCTGGAACGGACTGGGCGTGGCGTTTCACGAAACGCCGGCCATCGCGCAAGCGGCGGATTTGTTAGGCGTGGCGGGGCTTTCCCTGCTGCTGGTGTTTTTCCAAGCGGTGCTGGTGCAGGCCGGCCGGCGGGTGATGCGCGGCGCGCGCGACGGCGTGCGGCGGTTGCGGCTGGATTTCGCGGTGGCGGCGGCGGTCGTCGGAATCTTGTTATGTTATGGCATCGTGCGGATGGCGCTGGAAGGCCGTGGCGGGACGGTGCGCCTCAAGACGCTGCTGGTGCAGATCAACATCCCGCAGGATGCGGCGCTTGTGCTGTGGGATGCCATCGACGTCCACATGGCCTACGAGGAGGAGACCCTCAAGGCGCTCGATGGCCTCGCAGACCAGGATGCGGAGCGCCTCAAGCAGGCGGTGGGTGAGGAGGAGCGGGGGGAAATTTCACTCAGCTGGCCGGACTGGGTGATGTGGCCGGAGTCCGCCCTGACAGGTCGCATCCTCCGCGCGGATGACGGCAGCTGGGGCACTTGGCAGGAGAATCTGGAAACCGTCGCCCAAGTGCGCAAGGCCGGGCCGTTTCAGCTGATCTACGGCATCAATGAGCTGGAGGCCGAGAAGTCCGGCGATAACGAGTTGGTGATGAAGGAGCATGGCCGCGCCTGGAACTCGCTGGCCGTGATGAGCCCGGAGGATGATTTGCAGACCTACCGGAAACGCCATCTCGTCATCTTCGGTGAGACCATTCCGTTTGTGGACAGCATTCCGCTGTTGAAGAAAATTTACGAGCAGCAGGCCGGCGTCGAATATGGCGGCTCCTTCACGCCCGGTGTCTCGGTGGATCCCTTGCCGATTCCCACCGCAGCCGGCACGGTGATCGGCGCGATTCCGACGGTCTGCTTTGAGGATACCCTGGCGCGCATCGCCCGGTTGTTCCTGCGGCCCGGACCACAGGTGATCGTCAACGTCACCAACGACGGCTGGTTCAAGGAATCCGCCGCCGCCGCGCAGCATTTCGCCAACGCCCGCTTCCGCGCCATCGAGCTGCGGCGGCCGATGCTGCGCTGCGCCAACACCGGCGTGAGCGCCGCCATCGACACCACCGGCTCCACCGCCCATCCGGACACCGGCAAGCCACAGGTGATCGTGGATGCCAAGGGCAGTCATTTCACGCGCGGCTCGCTGCTGGTGGAGTTGGACGTGCCGCTGCAGCCGTCGTTTTCGCTCTATGCCGTCATCGGGGATTGGGGCGTGATCGGGCTTGCGCTCTCAGGCGTCCTGCTGGCCCGGGCTGGCAATCGTGAGCAGAAGCCCGCGGTGGAGAAAATCCAGTGATACTCATGCCACGCGAAAGGAAACCATGCGGTGCGCTTTTGAATTCATATCGAATGAATTTCTCCATCAGCTTGTCCAAATCCCCATGAAGACGTTTCTTCTCCCCACCCTGTTTTCGTTCGTGCTGGCCGCCATTTCCCAAGCCCAGACCTGCCGGGAAGTCGTCCGCGATTCATCCGGGCGCATCGTCCAGACCATCGACCGCCAGAAACAGTCAGGCGGCACCGTGCATGCCGTGACCCGGGATGCCTCGGGCCGGATCATTGGAACCGCCACCACGCGCCCCGCCAGCGGCAGCACCGCCCGCACCGAGTTCCGCGATGCCAGCGGCCGCCTGACCAGCTCGGCGGTGACCAATGGCACCTCCGCAAACAACTCCCGCACCACCTACCGCGACGCCAGCGGGCGGCTGACGGGCAGCGCGGACACCAACAAGACCGCCGGAACCGGCAGCCGCACCCAGTTCCGGGATGCTTCGGGCCGCCTCACCGGCAGTGAAACCAGCAGCGGGCGCCCGTCCGGAACCGCGACCGCCACCCAGCGCGATGCCTCCGGCCGCCTCATCGGCAGCAGCTCGGCAAGCGGTGCAAAATGCCCGACCGCGCCCCGAGTGCCGGTTCCGCCGAAAAACACCACCAAGAAGTGAACCGTCGGCAGCGGAAAACGCGGGGCCGTTCCATCCGGAGCTTGTGAGTCTCACGGGATCTTGCCCGCTCTCATGAAAACCTTCGCCGTTTCGCGCAGGGCGGGCGTTATGTACGAGGCTCGTTCCTTGCAACACCTCCGGTTTCGGCAGTCCGGCGAGTTCGCAGAGCGTTGGATAGATGTCGAGAAACTCAACCGGAGAGACGGACTTTGCGCCCGTGCCGCCCTTGGCGCGGGTGGGCTCATGGACATCCACAAGGATCAGCAAGAGCGGCAGTGACGGCGGAATCCGATGCCTGAACACACGCACATGGAAGAAAACAGCTCATCAATAGGAATTTGGAAATTCTATTTCAAAACGACATTCGGAATCCAAGAATCCTCAAATTCATCTTGGCATTCGCTGTCTAAATTGATGCAAAACATTCATAACAAATGATTTAAAAATCATAAAATTTTTGGTTGACGCGGGCGAGTCTTATTCCTACTAATAAATCGACATTAACGAATGCACCTTTCAAAAAAAGCTGAATACGCCCTGCGGGCCACGATCAATCTCGGAATTGCTTCCGAGGTCGGTCGCGTCACCGTGCCGGGGTCCGAACTCGCGGAGGAGAACCGCCTGCCGCTCAAGTTCATCGAACGCATCCTGCAGGAATTGCGTGAGGCAGGCATCGTCGAAACCCAACGCGGCAAGTTCGGCGGCTACTCGCTGGCCAAACCGGCGAATCAAATCGGCATCGGCGAAATCGTCCGCCTCATGGACGGGCGGCTGGCACCGATTTGCTGCGCCAGCGAAAACGCATACCAACCCTGCACCTGCCCGGACGAGGAACATTGCGGCTTGCGCATGGTCATGATCGATGTCCGCAACGCCATCGCCAACATTCTGGACCGCTACACCGTCGCCCAGGTCGTTGAAGTCACGCTTCGCAAGATGCGCCGTGACGGCATAGTGCCGCCCTTCGCGGTGCCGGGTTCGCCATCCGGCGAAAGCTCCTCCCAGCGCAGTAAGGCGGATCCAGCCGATGGTTTTCTCGCTGGACTGTCCCAATTGGCAACCTTCACCCCTGATTCTCATGAAACCAGCCCCCACTGAGCGCACTTCCGCGGATTGGATGGAAGTGGTGATCCGGAATGTCTCCAGCCTTCGTTTCGGCTCCGTCCAGATCACGGTCCACGACGGCAAGGTCACTCAGATTGAAAGCGTCGAGAAAACGCGCTTCGTTCCGCCAAAAGCCCCCGCGACCAGCGACAAATGATCTGAATTTTCCAATACTTCCGAATCACGCCTACTGAGACCGACCGGACGACCGGAGGGATCGGCAAGCGGTCCCGGCATACCAGCTCATCGCGCTGGCATGCCACCCGCCAACCATCCTTCCACGCCGGGCGGTCTTTTTTTCATCTCCCGAATTTCCCACCGCACCCGCGGGGGCATCCAACAAACACCTGCGAACGCCCACCGGATCACCGGACGCGGACGCTCCGCAGACAACATGAAACACAACACAAACAAACACCGAAATCACAACGAGTTCCCGGAGCAAACCCGGGAAACCCGCGAATCGTCCAACCTTGTCCTGGGATACCCCCTGCGTCGGGCCGCAGCCGTCGCCTTGTTGGCAGCACTGCCCATCCAGGCGCACGCACAGTCCGAGGACGACTTCTCCAGCTCCACCGAATTCGTGGAACCCTCAGCCTTCGACAAGATCTGGGGTTATGCCACGCTCTACAAAAACGATCTCAATCCCATACTCCAGGAGTTCAAACTCCGTGGCCGCTATCAGGGACAATACTGGGATGTGGATGCGGATCAAGGCAGCCAGAGTGATTGGGAAGACCGCCGTTCGCGTTTCGGCTTCGACGCCAAGCTGTTCGACAAGGAAGTCGAAGTTCGCGCGGATTTCCAGAGCAACGACGGGTTCGAAGACTTCTACGACGGGCTCGTCGATGCCTACGTCAGGTGGAAACCGAAGTCGTGGCTCAGCATCACGGCCGGCAAGACCAAACCGCTGATCGGTCAATACGACTGGCTCGAATCCACCAACACCCAACCCACCTTCGAGCGTTCCCAGATTTTCAATCAACTCCGCGTGAACCGTGCCACCGGGCTCACCGTGGA
>RPOS01000160.1 GCA_003820635.1 Verrucomicrobiaceae bacterium
CGGAAATCCGGCGGCTGTCGCGGCTGATTGGGGAAGATGCAGGGGATAAGCCAACAACAAGCGCTGCCACTCAAAAATCCGTGGATTCTGAGCGATAAAAAAACGATTTTAGCGCTCACGGTTCGTTTTTTGGATAGATCACGGGAAAAAACACGGGCGTGGCAGGAATGGTCTCGATGGTTTTCCTGTTGAACCTGCTCCTGCTGCCATCTTGATTCCACGCACCATGTCCGCCGCGCCACAATCCCTGCACGATCTGGCTTTCCCGGAAATCGAGGAAGCCCTCGCTGCCTGCGGAGTGATCCCGCACCATGCCAAAGCACTCTGGCGCGCGCTGCACCGCGAGGGCGCGGTCGATCTAACAGCGCGGAGTTTCCTGCCGCCGCTCAAACGCTGGATCGAGGCCAATGTGGGCGCGGACAAACCGTTTTCCCTCGATGCTCCGGCAGTGGTGGATGAGATCCGCAGCAGCGACGGGCTGACGCGCAAGTTCCTGCTGCGCCTTAACGACGGCCAGGTGATCGAGACCGTGCTGATGGGTTACGACGGGCGGCACACCGTCTGCGTGAGCACGCAGGCCGGCTGTGCGATGGGTTGCGTGTTCTGCGCCACCGGCCAGATGGGCTTTGTCCGCCACCTGCGGCCGGGGGAGATTGTTGCCCAGGTCCTGCACGCGCGGCGTGTCCTCAAGGAAATCCACCCTCACAGACGCCTGCGCAACCTCGTCATGATGGGCATGGGCGAGCCGCTGCATAACATCGACGCCGTGATGCGCGCGCTTGATATCATATCCGACGTGCGCGGCATCGGCATCGGGCCGTCCAAGATCGCCATCAGCACGGTGGGCGTGGTGCCGGGCATCCAGCGCATGGCAGAGGAAGACAGTCCTTACCGCCTCGCCGTGAGTCTGCACGGATCCACCGAGGAGGAACGCGCGGCGCTGGTCCCCGCCAGCCAGCGTTGGTCGTTGGAAATGCTCATCGCCGCCTGCCGCGAATACGGCGCGAAAACCGGCAAGCGCATCTTCTTCGAGTGGACGCTCATCGAGGGAAAAAACGACTCGCCCGAAACGGCCGCGCGGCTGGCGAAACTGCTGGAAGGCATCGACGCCCACATCAACCTGATCCCGCTCAACCCCACTGGCGGCTTTTCCGGCACGGCCAGCCGCTCCGGCCACGCGTTCCAGAAAATCCTCCGCGCGGCGGGTTTCCCCTGCACCTTCCGCCAGCGCCGCGGCATCGATGTGGCCGCCGGTTGCGGCATGCTCAAGGCGGAAAAGCGGGTGCGGATCGCTTAGGTGCGCTGCTCTTTACCCGTGAGCGGGTTGTGCCAACGGATGCCGGGGAAGCGCAGAAAGTCGGTGTCGTTGCTGTGAATGACGGCTTTTTCCTGCCGCGCGAGCGCTGCGATTTGCGCGTCCGTGGTGAGATTGCCCGCGGTGCCGGTTTCCCTCAGCAATGCGAGCACATCCGCAACATGTTGATTGGAAGGATCGATGATCCGCACTTGTGGTCTGGCAAGCCAGGACTCCACCCGGGCACTTGCTTCCTCAACCGTGAGAGGGCTTTGAAAAATCCGGGGATTCGTGCAGATGCGCACAAACCCGAACAAGACCACAGTCGCCAGCCCTACCTCGTCATTGCCTGTCATGCAACGTTTCCACCACCCGGCTGCAGCGCCATGATGGACCGAACTGGAATCATAGGCATAGACCAGCATATTGACGTCCGGAAGAATCATCGCGGTGGTGTTTTGTCCTTAACTGACCGGTTTTTTTCAAGAAAGGCCTCTGCATCCAGATCATCCAGCAGACTGTTGAAACGCCCGGCATCCACTCCTGCCTTGATCCGCATGGGGCGGGCCTCGATAGTGAACTCCCGGTCCGCGGAAGAATCCATTACGCGCCCCAACCCCGATCGCACGGCTGCGTTCAGGGTTTCCTTGAATGACTTGCGGGTCTGTCTGGCACGTTCGCTCAGCAGGCGGGCAACATCGGGTTCGAGTGTCACGGTAGTCCTCATGTGAGGCATCATGATGCCTAAATATCATGCTGTCAAGATGACAAATCAGCGGCATGCTTTCGCAGCGATCCCTTTCAAATATCCTCGTTTCCGAGGTCTGCGGCATGAGTCGGCTCACCCATCCGCCAGCATCCGGCGGATGGCTTCGGCGATGAAGTTCTTGCTCTCGTCCGGAATGGGAGAGCCGAACTTCAGCACGTTGCCGCCGCATTCCACCTGGATCAGGTTTTGTGGCACGTTGTTCTTCTGCCATTTCGCGGGGCGGATGCTCACCCGCGCGCTCTTGTCGCAGACCAGGCGGCGCGTCCAGCCGAAGGGACCGACCTTGGTGGCGACTTCTAACAAGCCGCGGTTGAAGCCGAAACGCCAGCGGCCGAAGAGCATGAACAGGATCACTGAAACCAGCACGATGGTGCCGACCAGAAACGGGAGACCGAAGAGGCTCATCCCGGGATCGAACTCTCCCTTTTTGAACTGAGTGCCGTAAATCCCGGCCATCGAAAAGCCGGACCATGCGGCGGTGAAGGGAATCAGGAAAATCACCACGGGTGAAATTTTCCGATAGATGATCGAGCGTCCGCGGATCGGACTCTCCTCGATGCGCACGCCCTTCGGCGGGCGGGTGAGGTCGATGTCCGCCGCGCCCGGGATCGGTGCGATTTCGGAAAACGGCATCGTCTTGCCGCAGGCGCGGCAAAGCGCGATGTCGTTGGCCACGTTCACATCCGCCAGTGCGATGCCCGCGTTGCAGTGACGGCACTGATAGGGATGTGTGTTCATGCTTACAGATACTTGTCCGTCACCGCACCTTCGGAGGCGGTGGTGACAAGCTTGGCAAACTTGGCCAGCACCCCGCGGGTGTAGCGCGGGGCGGGCTGGCTCCAGGCGGCCTTGCGTGCGGCGATTTCCTCATCGGAAAGGGCCACGTCGATGCGATTGTTCACCGCGTCGATGATGATGGGATCGCCCTCCTTGAGGATGCCGATGGTGCCGCCGGTGAAGGCTTCCGGAGTGATGTGGCCGACGACGAAGCCGTGGCTGCCGCCGGAGAAGCGGCCGTCGGTGATGAGGGCGACGTCCTTGCCGAGGCCGAGGCCCATGATGGCGCTGGTGGGCCCGAGCATCTCGCGCATGCCGGGGCCGCCCTTGGGCCCTTCCATGCGGATGACGATCACGTCGCCCTTCTCGATCTGCTTGCCGAGAATGGCTTTCATCGCCGCGTCCTCGGAGTCGAACACGCGGGCCTTGCCGGTGAAAACCTCGCCTTCCTTGCCGGAAATCTTGGCCACCGCGCCGCCCTCGGCGAGGTTGCCGTAAAGGATGCGCAGGTGGCTGTCCTTCTTGATCGGGTTGTCCAGCGGCCGGATGATCTGCTGGCCTTCCGGATATGGCTTGGCGAGTTTTTCCAGGTTCTCGCGCATCGTGCGGCCGGTGACCGTCATGCAGTCGCCGTGCAACAGCCCCGCATCCAGCAGCATCTTCATCAGCGGCACGGTGCCGCCGATTCTAACAAGATCCGCCACCACGTATTTGCCGGAGGGCTTGAGGTCGGCGAGAACCGGCACGCGTTTGCCGATGCGCGCGAAGTCATCGATGGAGATGTCAATGCCGGCCGAGTGCGCGATGGCGGGGATGTGCAGCGCGGCGTTGGTGGATCCGCCGAGCGCGATGAGCACGGTGATGGCGTTTTCGAAAGCCTCCTTGGTGAGGATGTCGCGGGGTTTGATGCCGAGTTTGATCAGGTTGACCACGGCGGCACCGGCATCGAAACAATCGCGCAGCTTGTCATCCGAGACGGCGGCTTGGGCGGAGCTGTTAGGGAGTGAGAGGCCCATGGCCTCGATGGCGCTGGCCATGGTGTTGGCGGTGTACATGCCGCCACAGGAGCCGGGGCCGGGGATGGCGCAGGACTCCACGGTTTCGAGCTCCTCGTCGGAGTATTCGCCATTGGCATGCTTGCCCACGGCCTCGAATACGGAAACAATATCGAGGTCTTTTTGTTCACCCTTCAACAAGGCGCAGCCGGGCAGGATGGTGCCGCCATAGACGAAGACCGACGGGCGGTTCATGCGGGCCATGGCCATGACGCAGCCCGGCATGTTCTTGTCGCAGCCGCCGATGGCCACAAAGCCATCCATGCCCTCACAGCCGACCACCGTTTCGATGGAATCGGCGATCACCTCGCGGGAAACCAGTGAGTATTTCATGCCCTCGGTACCCATCGAGATGCCGTCGGAAACGGTGATGGTGTTGAAGATGATGCCCTTGCCGCCGGCGGCGTTCGCGCCATTGGAGGACTCGATGGCTAGCTTGTCGATGTGGACGTTGCAGGGCGTCACCTCGCTCCAGGTCGAGGCGATGCCGATCTGCGGCTTGGCAAAATCCTCTTTTTTGAAGCCGACGGCGTAGAGCATGGCGCGGCTCGGGGCGCGGTCCGGGCCATCGAGCATCGGACTGGAAAACGGGCGTGTGGTGTTGTTCATCGCGGCCGGAGCATTCCTCAGATCGAGGAATGACGTCAAGAACCGGGGCGGCATGCGGTGATTTTCAAACCGCGGACCACCGCTCAGTGGATTTCCACCATGGTGCCGATGGCGGTTTCGTAGGCCTGATGGATCATGAACATTTGCCGGGCTCCCAGTTTCTGGCCGAACTGCGCGGTGACGTAAAGCGCGGTTGCCAGCACCGCCAGCCCGCCGAGAATCCACAGCCCCCATGGCCGGCTGCCGATCATCCATTGCGCGAAGCCCAGCACGCCGGCAAACAGCGACATCATCCCGATGAGCAGATAGCCGTAAAGAAACAGCCCCCAGACGTTCGCATTCGGCCCGTAGGTGCCCTCGATTTGGGTGTGGCCGGCGGCGGTTTGCTCCAGGCTGAGATTGAGCCGCGGCGACCAGAAATGCCGGTCCGTCTCGCGGATGCGCAGGCAGACGAAGTTGGGGAAATTCTTCACCTCGAATCGTCCGCCGCCATCCTGCTCCACCGAGTGGACGATGCGTTCCTGCACCTCGGCGAGGCCGAGTTCAAGCGTCTGTGAAAACACCGGGCGGATTCGGAAACTGCTCATGAAGCATGACTCTAGCCGAATCTCCTACGGTTTTCCCAGCGCAAAAGTGACACATCACTCCAGCAGCGCCCGCACCATGGTTGCGTCCAGCTTGTTGGAAATGTCCGCGTCCGCCAGCAGCCCGGCGGCGAGCTTGGCCTTGTCCTGCTGGAGTTGGTGGATGCGCTGCTCGACGGTGTCCTGGCAGAGCAGTTTGTGGACGAAGACCGGCTTGTCCTGGCCGATGCGGTAGGCACGGTCCGTGGCCTGCGCCTCGGCGGCGGGGTTCCACCACGGATCGTAGTGGATGACGGTGTCCGCGGCTGTTAGATTGAGTCCGGTGCCGCCTGCCTTGAGCGAGATGAGAAACAGCGGGATTTTTCCGGTTTGGAAATCCTCGACGAGTTTGCCGCGGTCCTTGGAGGCTCCGGTGAGTTTCAGGTAGGGGATTTTTTCGCGGACCAGATGTGCCTCGATGAGCGCGAGCATGGTGGTGAACTGCGAGAAGATGAGGATGCGGCGGCCTTCCTCGATGAGCACCGCGAGCAAATCGGTTAGAAAATCGAGTTTGGCGGATTCATGGATGGTATTGGCGAATTCATCGGGCAGCAGGCGCGGATCGCAGCAGATCTGGCGGAGCTTGAGCAGCGCGTCCAGAAAGACGATCTGGAAGTCGTTTCCACCACGCGCGGCGATGGCTTCGCGGACGCGTTTGTTCATCGTGGCGCGCACGGTTTCGTAGAGGTCCTTCTGCGCGGTATGCAGCTCGATCAAGTGGACAAGCTCGGTTTTCGGCGGCAGTTCCCTGGCCACCTGGTCCTTGGTGCGGCGCAGGATGAGCGGGGCGATGCGCTGTTTGAGAACTTCGTTGCGGCCGGCATCGCCGTCTTTTTCGATGGGTTTGCGGAAGCGCGTGTTGAAGGCCTCCTCGCTGCCCAGGAAACCGGGTACCAGGAATTTCATCAGGCTCCACAACTCGCCGAGGTGGTTCTCGACGGGCGTTCCTGATAGACAAAGGCGGTGGCGCGCATCGAGCTTGCAGGCGGCCTGCGCGACCTTGGCATGCGGGTTCTTGATGTTCTGCGCTTCATCGAGCACGGCGAGGTGGAAGGGAAAAGTGCGGAGTTTCTCGATGTCGCGGTGGAGCAGGGCGAAGGATGTTAGAACAAGGTCCGCGTGCGGGATGGAGCGGTGGTATTTCCTGCGCTCCGGCCCGTTGAGGATGAGCACGCGCAGCTCCGGCGTGAACTTGCGCGCCTCCGCCGCCCAGTTCGGAACCACCGAGGTGGGTGCGACGACGAGTGTGGGCAGGCCGCGCGAGTGGCCGGATTTTTTCTCTGTTAGAATGTGGGTGAGGGTTTGCAGGGTTTTGCCGAGGCCCATGTCATCGGCCAGGATGCCGTGCAGGCCGTGGCGGGCGAGAAACTGCATCCAGCGGAAGCCGGCGAGTTGATAGTCGCGCAGCGTGGCCTGCACGCCGGAATCAGGCGCGACGGGCTTGATGCCGGAGAAGTCCTTGAGCTTGGAGGCGAGCTCGGCGAGATCCGGCGGTGTTTCGATGCCGAGGCCTTCGAGTCCGGCGAGCGTGGCGGCGTCCAGCGCGTGAAGCCGCGCCCGGTCGGGAAACTTGGGATCAATGAGTGACGCGAGATGATGCAGGATGCGGCGC
>RPOS01000161.1 GCA_003820635.1 Verrucomicrobiaceae bacterium
CCGCCCTTCGCCAACGGCGACGTTCACATGGGCACCGCGCTCAACAAGCTGCTCAAGGACCTGGTGGTGAAATCCAAGACGATGGCCGGATTCACCGCTCCCTTCATCCCCGGTTGGGACTGCCACGGCCTGCCCATCGAGTTCAAGGTGGTGAAGGAAACCGCCGGGCTTGAGCCCGCCGAGATCCGCCGACGCTGCGCGGAGTTCGCCAAAAAGTTCATCGACATCCAGCGCGGCTCGTTCCGCCGCCTCGGCGTGTTCGGTGATTGGATGAACCCATACCTCACCATGAACCCCGGCTACGAGGCGGACATCCTGCGCGTCTTCGCCAAGCTCGTGGAAAACGGCTGCGTCTATCAGAGCAAGAAGCCCGTGCAATGGTCCTACGGCGCGCAAACCGCTCTCGCCGAGGCCGAGGTGGAATACAAGGACAAGGAAAGCCCGGCGATCTTCGTGAAGTTCCCGTTAGTGAAGGGCGATCTCGCCGGAAAAGCCTCCATCCCCATCTGGACCACCACGCCTTGGACGCTCCCCGCGAACCTCGGCCTCGCCGTGCATCCGGAGTTCACTTATGTCGTCGGTCGTTTCAAAAACGAGATCGCCGACCGCGAGGAAACGCTGGTCATCGTCCGCGAGTTAATCACCGACTTCCAAACGAAGACCGGTTTTGCCCTCGCCGAGACGCTCACCGAAATCAAGGGCCGCGAACTCGAAGGACTTGAAGCACAACATCCGTTTCTTCCTCGCACATCCAAAGTCATCCTCGCCAACTTCGTCACCACCGAGACCGGCACCGGCGTGGTCCACATCGCTCCGGGCCACGGTGCGGACGACTACGTGGCGGGTCAGCAGAATGGGCTGGCCGTGCTTTCCCCGGTCGATGACGAAGGCAAGTTCAACGCCGAAGTCGGCTTGGACGAACTCGTCGGCGTTCACGTTTTCAAATCCAACGACCGCATCATCGAGATCCTCGCGGAAAGCGGTCACTTGTTAGGCCGTGAGGTTTACAAGCATTCCTACCCACACTGCTGGCGCTCGAAGACGCCGATCATCTTCCGCGCCGTCGAGCAGTTCTTCATCTCGCTCGAAACCCTGCGCGGCCAGGCGCTGGAGCAGATCGACAAGGTCGAATGGCTCCCCGCATGGGGCCGCAACCGCATCTACGGCACCGTCGAGGCACGCCCGGACTGGTGCATCTCGCGCCAACGCACTTGGGGCGTGCCGCTGCCGGTGTTTTTCGATGAAAACAACCAGGCCATCCTTTCCCCGGAACTGGCGTTGAAAGTCGCCGAACTCGTGGAAACCGAAGGCACCAACTTCTGGTTCGAGCACAGCGATGAGGAAATCGCGAAAAAACTCGGTCTGCCCGCGGGCGTGAAAAAATGCCGCGACACGCTCGACGTGTGGATCGACTCCGGTTGCTCGCACGTCGCAGTGCTCGACCGCCATCCCGAGCTGCACGCGCCCTGCGATCTTTATCTGGAAGCCACCGACCAACACCGCGGTTGGTTCCAAAGCTCGCTCATGCTCAGTGTCGGCTATCGCGGCACCGCGCCTTACAAAACCGTGATGACCCACGGCTTCGTGGTCGATAAGGACAAGAAGAAGCTCTCCAAGTCCGAAGCGGAGAAGGCCGGCAAGCCCATCGACGCCGCGCACTTCTACAACAAATACGGCGCCGACATCGTGCGCCTGTGGGTTTCCTCCGTGGATTGGCAGAACGAAGTGCCTTTCGGCGAGGATCTCTTCAAGCAAGTCGCCGAGCCCTACCGCCGCCTGCGCAACACCCTGCGGATTCTGTTAGGAAACCTCGATGGATTCGATCCATCGAAATCCTCAATCTCCAATCTTCAATCTCCAATCCCTCTTCTCGACCGTTGGATCCTCGAACGCCTCCACGCCGTCGTTGCCGAGTGCCGTGCGGCCTATGAAACCTACGAGTTCCGCAAGGTCTTCAACTCGCTCAACAACTTCTGCACGCACGACCTCTCCGCGACCTACATCGACTCGACCAAGGACCGGATGTATTGCGATGCCAAGGACTCGCCGCGCCGCATCGCCTCGCAGTGCGCGATGTTCGAGATCTTCCAAGCGATTTCCAAACTGCTCGCCCCGATCCTCGCCTTCACCGCGGACGAGGCATGGGAACACGCGCCCTTCACCACCGGCAGCGTGCACGAGCAGGATTTTCCGGAGCCCGATGCCGCCTTTGCCCCCGGCGAGGCGACGAAGACCGCGAACCGCCTGTTCGAAATCAAATACGCCATCCAGACCGCCATCGAAAGCTGCGTGCAGGCCAAGGACTTCACCCGCAACAACGAGGCCGATGTTTCCCTAACAGTCTCCGAGTCCGACTCCGCCCTGCTCCCGCTCCTCAACGACCGCGACTTCGCCACCGAATTCTTCATCATCGCCGGGCTCAAGGCGGAAGTGGGCGCGGTGCTCAACGCCACCGCCCGCAAAACGGAACACTGCCTTTGCCCGCGTTGCCGCAGGCATGAGCCGGTAACCGACAACGGCCTGTGCCAGCGTTGTGCCGAGGTTTGTAGCGGCGGTCTATGACCGTCGCTGCCGATGAGATGCGAAATGCGACATTGCCAAACCATGACTCTACCCCGCCTCCTCCTCTTCCTAACCCTTCCGCTATACGTGCTCGACCAGATCACCAAGTTCTGGACGATCGCCACCTTCCAGCCGCCGTGGCATGCGCCGGGGGCGAACATCGCGGTGATTGAAAACTTCTTCCATCTCGTGCGTGTCCACAACCAGGGCGTGGCCTTCGGTTTCGGCAACGGCACGGCCTGGGCGCCGGTGGTATTCATGATCGTGCCGCTCATCGCACTCACGCTGATCCGCGTTTTCTGGAAGAAGGGCGTTTTCAGCCATCCGCTCTCAATTCTCGCCGTGGCGCTGCTGCTGTGCGGCATCTTCGGAAATCTCACCGACCGCCTCATCCAGGGATTTTTGTTAGAAGACTTCAGGGGCGCTTCTTTCTGGCAGCGTCTGTCGGAAGGCTACGTGGTGGACTTCATCGCGGTGAAACTGCCGCTTTACGACAAGCTCGTGCCTTCAAGCGGCGGTTGGTGGCCGGCATTCAATGTGGCGGATTCCTGCATCTGCATCGCCGCGGTGCTGCTCTTCATCGGCGGCCTGCGCGAGGAGGCGGAAGCGCGGCGCAAGCAGTCGTGAGACGCGAGGCAAGAGAACCCGGACGGATTGCATCGGCTCAGGCTGATTTCTTTTCCTCGATTCCCGCGCGTGTGCCTGCTCTGGTCCAGCCACTAAACCTGCCGTAGTTTTCCTGTTGACGCTACCAGCGGTGTGACTACTCTCGCAGCCGTCGGTTCCCACCAGCCCCCATGCGTTGCGTCCAATGCGGTTCTCTCAAAGACAAAGTCCTGGATTCCAGATCCTCCAAGGACGGTACGACCATTCGTCGTCGACGCGAATGCCTGACCTGCGCTTACCGCTACACGACTTACGAGCAGATCGAGCGCACCGAGCTGCGCGTGGTGAAGCGCGACGGCTCGCGCCAGGCGCTCAACCGCGAAAAGCTCATGAGCGGTTTGGTAAAGGCCTGCGAGAAGCGCCCGGTGCCGATGGACCGGCTCGACCGCGCGGTGGAGGAAATTCTAACGGAACTGCACAAGGACCATCTCAGCGAGGTGCCTTCCCACATCATCGGTGCCAAGGTGATGGACAAGCTCTATCAGATCGATCCGGTCGCCTACGTGCGCTACGTTTCGGTTTATCGGCAGTTCGACGACGTCAACGAGTTCATCCAGGAGATCCAGTCGCTCACGCGGCGTGCCGCGCGCGATCCCTTCCAACGGCGCCTGTTCAAAGACTGAATCCACTCTCCCCCCTTCCTCCCATCCGGCAACACACCATTCCGTGATTTCCCTCATCGGCAACCGCCCCGCCCTCCAGATCGGCCGCTATCAAGTGATCGACTACGGCACCGACTGGCTCGATTCGGCGCTTCACCGCGCCGCGCGCGCCGCCGAGTGCGAGGATTTTCCATTCGTGGATGACATCCGCAGCGGCATTTTCAAATACCTTGAAACGAAGTGCCCGCTCAAGCTGCTGCCGCTCGATGAGTTATATGACCGGATGCGCCGGATGCTGGTGAAGATCGGCTGCGAAAAGATTGCCGAGAAACTCGAACCGCTGGCACCGCCGGTGACTGTCTCACTGGTCCGCACGGCGATGGAGGCGGGCAATGGCTTCGAACTGGCGTTTTTCGAAATGTTGCGAGCCGAGCTCGGCGACCTGCGCGCCGCCGGTGCCGAGGAAATCCGTTTCACCGGCCTGCATGAGAGCGCCATGATCCTGCGCGGCACCTCCAAGTGGAACAAGCAGTGCCAGGCGCTGCACGTTGAGATCGAGGCCTTCCTCCGCAATTGGGACCGCGACTCCGCGGCCGGCTTGGGAGCTCTCCATCTTTGCGCCGCCACCGCGGGCTGACAGGTTCAGCGGGAAAACGCCGCCGCCAATGAGGCGAGGTCGGCGGGAGCCGCGCGGTCGGCCGTGAGAATGGCGGCTTTCTGCAGCGAGATGATTTCCGAGACACCCTTGCGCGAGAGTTCGAGCATCGCGGTCATTTCATCGGAGGAAAACACCGCTTCCTCACCGCTGCCCTGGACTTCCACGAAGTCGAGCGTTTCGGTCATCACGACGTTGAAGTCCACACTGGCGTCCTTGTCTTCCGGGTAGTTCAGATCGAGCACCGGATGGCCCTGATAGACACCGGCGGAAACGGCGGCGACGAGTTTTCTGATAGGGAAATCCTTCAGCTTGCCTTGGGCGAAGAGCTTGTTGAAGGCGATGGCCATGGCCACGCAGCCGCCGGTGATGGAGGCCGTGCGCGTGCCGCCATCGGCCTGCAGCACATCGCAATCGATCCACACCGTGCGCTGGCCGATTTTTTTCAGATCCACCACGGCACGCAGCGCGCGGCCGATGAGGCGCTGGATTTCGGACGAGCGGCCGTCGATCTTGCCGCGTGAGATATCGCGCTGTTTGCGCTCGAGTGTCGAATACGGCAGCATCGAATACTCCGCGGTGAGCCAGCCGCCTTCCACCTTCTGGGCACGCATCCAGCGCGGCACATCGTCCTCGATCGTGGCGGAGCAAATCACGCGCGTGTCGCCGAAGGAAACGAGCACCGAGCCGGTGGCGTGCGCGGCCACGTTCGGGATGAAGGAAATCTGGCGGAGTTGATCAGGCTGGCGGCCGTCGGGGCGTGTCATGCGCGGAGTGAAGGCCAGCAGCGCGGCGGCCGCAAGCCCGGAGCCGCGTATCAGCCGGCTTGTTTTTCCTGAATGGCCGCCCACACGCGCTTCACCTCCAACTCGCGCTGGCAGCGCAGATCAAGCGGGCATTTGTCTAACAGACACGGCGCGCATTCCACATGGCGTGCCACCACCGCGTGCCGCCTGCCGAGCGGGCGTCTCCACTGTGGATCATTCGGGCCGAAAAGCGTGACGCAGGTGGTGCCCGCATGCGCCGCCAGATGCGGCAGCGAGCCATCCGCCGCGACGACGAGCCCGTGCACCGCGAGGAGTGGCAGCGTGCCGGCCAGCGGCACCGCGCGGAAAAACTCGACTTTGCCGCCCAGCCCGCTTGCCAGCGCTTCAGCCATGCTCCGCCGCCTTTCATCCATGCCCGCCACCGTCACGTGGTGACCGGCATCGATCAGCCTGCGGCCAATCTCCAGCCAGCGCTCCAACAGCCATTCGTGACTTGCGCCGTAGTCCGACTCCGGACTCAGCAACACCGCTCCCGCCTCCGGTGCGATCCCGACGTCTGCCGGCTTGAAAAACTCCGCCTGCGTGGTGGCGATGCCCATTTTCTCCACAGCGGAAAGATAGAACCGCACCCGGTGTTCCAAGGGCTTTTCCGCAGCCGCCAGCGGATGGGTGAGTTGCTTGATAAGATTGGCATCCGCCGGGCCGAAACGCCGTGGCACCTCCCCCAGCCGGGCGGCCTCCTCCGCCACGCCCTTCTCCCACACCAGCGCCGCCTGCCATTTGCCGGCGATCACCGAAGCCAGTTCGCGGGCCTTTCGCGGACACTCGATCACCTCCAGTCCCGGCAGGGTTTCCCAAAACTCCCGCTGCCACGCACGGCACAGCACGCCCACCCGCAGTCCGGATGCCATCAAGGCTCTGACCGCCGGCACGGCAAAACAAGCCTCGTCCCAGCGTTCCGGCGCGGCCACCAGCATGTCCCCTCCATGTGTCGTCACGCGCCGAGCCTATCCGACCCCTCTCCGAGCGAAAACCTCAAAGTCAGCACGACCCGCACGGCCGCACCGGGCGACAAGAATTCCGCGCGGCGGGTCATTTGCCGATTGCGCCGGCTATTCTCCCGGATTACATGATTACCATGTGAATGCGATTTTCGCCTCGCCGCTTTTCCGGGCGGGGGAAAATTTGTGTTTGCTCCGCCACTTCGAAAATCCATCCTCGCCACATCATGAAACTCCACGCGTCCCGCCGTGCGCACGGCTTCACCCTGATCGAACTCCTCGTCGTCATCGCCATCATCGCGGTGCTCGCCGGCGGAGGCTTTGCCGCCGGTAATGCCGCCATTCAAAAAGCCAGGAAAACCACGGCGCTGGCAACCGCCACCGCCATCGAGACCGCCGTGAACAATTTCTACACCGAATACGGCAGCATGCCGAAGGATGGAACTTCCGACACGACGGTGAAGACCGACTCCGATACC
>RPOS01000162.1 GCA_003820635.1 Verrucomicrobiaceae bacterium
CTCGCCACAGCCAATGCCGGCACCTCGATTCCCGCAAACCTGCTCTCCTCGCTCAATGTCCCCAACTTGCGGGTCTCCAACACCGGAGACTCCGTGATCGACTCGCCCAGCCGGGTGTTCAAGGCGCTGCCCGGCGGCACCGGTTATGTGTCAGTCGGCATCAACCGCAGCCTTGGCGCGGGTTTTCCGCCTCCGCTCACCACTTCCAACCTGTCCACCATCGACCGCGATCCGGTCTATCCGATCATTTCGAGAGACAAGAGATACGGCACGCTTGCCCAGAGCCACCTGAGTTCCAAAGAGCTCAACGGCAATGGAACCGTGGCCTACGGGCTGCCGGTTGACACTTACCCGGATTTCAACATCCTCAAGTATCCTGATATCAATTTCGGCTACGCCAAACCCGGAGAACCCTTTGTCGCCAAGCGCAACTGGTGGGCCTTCTCCATGGATCTGGCGGGGCATGATGCCGATAAAACCTTTATCGCCCGCCCGCGCCGGGACTTCGTGCTTTCCATCTATGAAATTCCTTCCCAGCTGTCGATTTCAGCGGATTCCTTCATGGCGCTCGGGCGCTTCGAGTCCGGCGAGGCCTGGCAGAACGTCAACATCGAGGGCGGCGTCTTCGCCGGCAAGGCCGTCGTCGAGGGCGAAACCTCGCTGCCCGCATTGGCCAGCCGCCGTGGGATGACTCTGGACAGTGATGCGGCCATCGGCGGTGAAAACTTTGTCCAAAACCCCTTCAGGCCCGGCGTGCGCGAGGCCTATCAGGTTACCAACGGCGAGTTCTTCCCGGTTTCCCTCGCCTCGGAAAGCGGCCGCGTCGCCTTCGTCCCGATCAACCGTGGCGCGGGTTTCTTCGACCGGCTGGCCCACTCCAGCGAGAGCAGCACGATTTCTCCCACCACCTGGAACAGCTACTCCATCGGCGCGCTCCAGTGCACCATGCGGCTCGATATCACCCAAGTGGTGAGCTCGACCAACAATACTCCCACGGTGTTGCGTTTTTCCTATTTGAAAAACGGCAGCCGCCTCAGCTATTCCGAGCCGCTTTTCACCGGAATCAACTCGGCATTGCCTCCGGGATACGTCAAGGTGTGCGACGAGAATCAGACCTATAATTTCGGAACCAATGTGGTGGATGTGGCCTATGGCTTGAACGGGAAATTCTACTTCCAGAAGGGTGTCACAGGTGCCATCACTTTCAACAACGCCCGTTTTGGAGATCCCATCGTGGGAACATTCAAGGCCGGCTATTTCCGTCCAAGCGCTCCCTACGAGGTTAAGAATCTTCCTTCCGGAAAGATCTGCGTCGCGGTGTATCCACAACGCTTTCGGGAATTCCTCAACCTCATTGGTGCGGATGGACCGGCAGTGAACAACTCCATTGTCATCAACGTCGATTACACCACCGCCACAGGTAGTGTGAACCTGACAAGGCCGAACATTCCCTGTTTGGAATCGGACTACGGCGTGATCATTCAAGAGTGCGCGGACCTCACATCCTTCACCAAGGGCTTCTCGCTGGTCACCAACCTGCGGGCCTACATCGGAGACGACTTCAACATCGTGCCGACCACGCCTCCCACGGGTTATTCGCCATCCGGCTCTTATTACCCGCCTGTTTCGCTGTTCGCGCCGGAGCGGCGCTATGGCGTTGAGGTGGACCCCTTCGCGGTCAACATCGAAGGCCAGGTCGGCTCGCTCGCAAGCGAGACGGCGGAAGCGCCCGTGCGTCCGATGGATTCCACGACCGTGAGTGGCACCGCAATGGCCGCCAATCGCATCACGGTCAATCTGCGGCCCATCCGCCACCCGGCCGAGCTGCCGCCCATCACCATGATGAACTGGCTGCTGGTGCTGGAGGAACGCCGCAGCGAGTTTGTCGGAAACTGAGCCCTGCGGCGGGACGATCAGATGTGATGCTCCTCACCGGGGAGCGGGATGATGATCCGGCTGTCCGGCAGGCGCTGCTGGAGTTCCTGGCGGAACCACTCCACGGCGTCGTCATCCCCGTGGACGAGGAAGATTTTCTTCGGCCGGAGTTTCACCGCGTAGTCGGCGATGGCATCGCGCGTGGAGTGGCCGCTGAAGTCGAAGACGCGCATCTCGCAGTTCAGCGGCACGCCGCCGTGGTCCGCGTCGAGCTGGATCATCTCGCCGGGTTTGGCCATGCGGATCTTGCCGCCGGGTGTTTCCGGATCGGCATAGCCGACGAAGAACAGGCCGTGGCGCTTGTTTTCCAGAATGCCCTGGCGGGCGAAAATGTTGGAAACGGTCTTCTCGGACATCATGCCGCTGGAAAGCGCGTAGATGCAGCCGGAGCCGAAGGGGATGGGGCCCTTGCGCTTGCGGTCGCTGCCTTCGATGTCCATGTCCTTGAGGAAACGGAAACCCGGCAGGTGGCGGCGCGAGACATCGCTGAAGCGGTCGTAGATATGTGTCATCTTGGTGCTCAACCCGCCGATGTAAACCGGCGTGTGGTTCGGGATGAGGCTCTCGCACTTGAAGCGGTGCAGCATGCCAAGCACTTCCTGCGTCTTGCCCATCGCGAACACCGGGATCAGCACCGACCCCTTGCGCGCGATCACCCGTGCGATGGCCTCGGCGAAGGCGTTTTCCTCGTTTGTCCGGTCATACCCCGCCGCGCGGGCCTGTGCGCCGCGGGTGGTTTCCACGATCAAGGCGTCCACGTGCTCTTCTGGAAACAGCGCGCCCTTCTGCAGCGTGCTGTGCTCGAAGTTCACATCGCCGGTGTACATCACGCGCTTGCCGGAGGCCTCGATGGTCACGCCCACCGAGCCGAGGATGTGGCCGGCATCGTGGAAGGTGGCGCGCATGGTGCCCTCGAGGTCGAGATCGAAAGGGCGCTCGATGCCGCGGGCCTCGAAGGTCTCGGTGATGCGGTCCAGCTCGCGGTGATCGAAAAGCGGGTATTCGGCGATGCCGTGCTCGACGCGCTTGGCCTGCATCACGTTCACCGAGTTATGCAGCATGGCGGAGGCGAGCTCGGCGGTTTCCGGAGTGAGGAAGACCTTGGCCTCGGGGTGGTCTTGCAGCAGCACCGGCAGCGTGCCCACGTGGTCGAGATGCGAGTGGGTGATGACCACCGAGTCCACCGAGCCACTTTCCAGAAACTCAAAATGAGGCACGGCTTCGGGGCCTTCGTGTTTCGGGTGCATCCCGGCGTCGAGAACCACCTTTGCCGTGGCGGTTTGCAGCAGATAGGAATTCGCGCCGATTCCGGCGTGGCGACAGAGGCTTTTGAAAATCATGATGGTGGCTTGGGCGACCATGCAGACCGGCCGCGAATGTGTCAACCCGCCGGAAGGCCAAGCCCGGGACTGACTTGCACTGAGGCTGATATTGCCGGGAAAAGCAGGATTCCCACCTTGTCGCGGGTGGCGTGCCGGATATGAATTGCGCGCCTTCCCATGCAGCGGTCCCCGGGTCATTCCATTTGTGTTATTTGCGGCATGGCCGGTATTCTAACAAACATGGCCGCGCTGGCGCAGTCGCCGGCGCTGTTGCCGGAGATGGTGGTGCTGGCGGAGCGCAGGAGTGATGATGGGGCGGTGATGGCGGAATGGAACCGCGCGGAAGTGCGGCAGGCGGCGCCGCGGACGATCGACGAGCTGCTGGCCAAGGAGCCCTCGTTTTCACTCTTCCGGCGGCAGACGGCGATTTTCGGCAATCCGTCCTCGGCGGGCGTGAGCCTGCGCAACACCGGTGCGACGGCGGCCTCGCGGACGCTGGTTTTGTTAGACGGCGTGCCGCAGAACGATCCCTTCGGCGGCTGGATCTACTGGGCGCGCTACGATGCCGCGGCGCTGGATTCCATCCGCATCGTGCCTTCCGCCCGCGCGGCGGTGTGGGGAAACCAGAGCCCGGCGGGGGTGATCCAGATGAACGGCCGCGCGCCGTTCGAGGATCTGCATGTCATCAAGGCCGGCGGCGGTGGCCAGGGGACGGTGGCCGGCTCGATGCTCCACCAGCTGACGGATGCGGAAAGGAAGCGCTCGGTTTCAGTTGGCGTATTCGGTTTGCACTCGGACGGGTTTTTCGCGGTCGGCCCATCGCAGCGCGGGCCGATCGACCGCAAGCTCGACATCGATTTGTGGGGAGCGGATGTGAAGTTCGCATGGCTCGCGGCCCCGGGACTCACGGTGGAGCCGAAGGTTTCCTATTACACCGAGGAGCGCGGCAACGGCACGCCGCTCGCGCGCAACTCGACGGATGCGCTGGATTTCTCGCTGCGGGTGACTGCGGAAAACGAGGGTTTTTCATGGCAGGCGCTGGCATGGCACCAGCGGCGGGAGTTTGATGCGGTGTTCAGCTCGGTGAACGCGGGCCGCACGGCGGAAACGATGGCGTTGAATCAATATGACGTGCCGGGGCGCGGCACGGGCGGCGCGCTCACCATGCAGTGGGATGGCGGCGAGCGCTGGCACTTCATGGCGGGTGCGGACACGCGTCTCGTCTCCGGCGAGACCAACGAGGATGTCGGAACCTTCCGCCGCCGGGTGGCGGGCGGCGATCAGGACTTCGCGGGGATTTTCGGCGTGGCCGGATACCGGCCGGACGATCTGACCGCCGTGAATGCGAGTGCGCGCCTTGATGCGTGGTGGCTGCGCGATGGCAGCCGCCTGGAAACCTCGCTGGCCACCGGCGCGCCGCTGCGCAGGGACTATCAGGACGACCGCGACGGCATCGAGCCCTCGGCATCCATCGAACTCACCCGCTGGCTGCGTGATGATCTGGAGGCTCGGGTTTCCGCAGGCTCGGGTTTCCGCCTGCCGACGCTCAACGAGCTGCACCGTCCGTTTCGCGTCCGCAACGACATCGTGGAGGCGAATCCGGAGCTGGATCCGGAGCGCTTCATCAGCATCGAGGCCGGACTCGAATGGCAGCCGCAGGAAAATCTAACAGTGGGTGCCGCGTTGTTTCATCACTGGATTTCGGACGCCGTGGCCAACGTGCCAGTCACCGATCCGGAGGAAATCTCGGAGATTTTCGGCACGATCCCGCCCGGCGGCAGCGGTTCGATCAAGCGCAACGTGGATGCCGCGCGGGTGGCCGGTATCGAGGGCGAAATCGAGTGGCGGCCGCATGACCGGGTGACGCTCGATCTGACAGGCCTGTGGTCCGATACGCGCTTCAGTGAATCCGGGCGGCAGCCGCTGCTTGAGGGCAAACCGTTTCCGCAGGCACCGGACCTGCGGTTGATCGCCAGCGGCGAGTGGCGGCCGTGCGAGGAGCTTGCCGTGTTTGCGGGCATCGAATACGGAGCCGCGCAGTATGACGACGCGCTGGCGGAGCGCCGCATCCCGGATTACACCAGCGCCCGGATCGGCGTGGCATGGCGGACGGAGCGTGCGATCTATCAGATCCGGGTGGAGAATCTTTTTGACGAGGAAATCCAGACCGGTCTGAGCAGCGATGGCATCCGCACGCTGGCCGGGCCACGCTCCTTGTGGGTGGGTGCTGAGTGGGCGTTTTGAGGAAATCGCGGATTGCGTTTTCGGGCTCATCCGGGAAATTCCCGCCATGCGTTTGTATTCCATGCTATTGCTGCCGATTCTCGCCGGGGTGGTTTCCGCCCAGGACATCCAGAAGTTGAAGGTGGAGGAAATTTACGGCAAGTATTGCGCCGGCTGCCATGGCGCCAAGTTCGAGGGCGGCCAGGGCGGCTCGCTGGTGGACGGGGTGTGGAAACACGGCGGCTCGGATACGGAGATTTTCAAGTCCATCGCCAAGGGCAACCTGCAGATGGGCATGACGCCATGGGAGGGCGTGCTGACGGAAAAACAGATCCGCAGCATGGTGATTTTCCTGCGGGAAAAGGAAAAGCAGACGCTCGTGGCGGGGATGGAGTTTCCAGTGCCCTCGCCCGAAACGGTGACCAAGACCGAGCTCCATGATTACCGCATCGAGATGGTGGTGGAGAATGGCTTGGAAAAACCCTGGGCCATCGCCTTCCTGCCGGATGGCCGCAGGCTCGTGACCGAGAAACCCGGGCGGCTGCGCTTCATCGGTACGGACGGCCAGCTTGACCCGCAGCCAGTCCAAGGCATTCCACCGGTGATGGATCACGGCCAGGGTGGACTGATGGAGGTGGCGCTGCATCCGGGCTACGCGGAGAATGGCTGGGTCTATCTGGGGTTATCGGACGGCACGCGGCAGGGCAATGACCTGCGCTGCATCACCGCGGTGGTCCGCGGCCGCATCAAGGGCCACCAATGGACGGATCAGGAATGGATATACCGGCCGGATCCGGAGTTCCGCTCGTCCTCCGGCGCGCATTTCGGCACGCGCTTCGTGTTCGACAAAGGTTATATCTATTTCGTCATCGGCGAGCGCGGCGGCTTGATCCAGGCGCAGGATCTCGCGCGGCCTAACGGAAAAATCTTCCGCCTGCACGATGACGGCCGCGTCCCGGCGGACAATCCCTTCCTCCACACTCCCGGCGCATTGCCCGGCATCTGGTCCTACGGCCACCGCAATCCGCAGGGCCTGGCGATGGATCCGCGCGACGGTCTGCTTTACAGCACCGAGCACGGCCCGCGCGGCGGCGACGAGCTGAACCTCATCATGCCCGGCCGCAACTACGGCTGGCCGGTCATCACCCATGGCATGAACTACGATGGCACGCCGATGGTGGGCATCACC
>RPOS01000163.1 GCA_003820635.1 Verrucomicrobiaceae bacterium
CACCAGGTGAAGTGGTTGATCCGGGCCTGAGAGACGCTTGGCCTCGCGCACCGCGAGCTTGGTCGCTGCGTCCCAATCTTCCCAATCGATGCCCACCAGCCCCGCCGGCACCGTGCCATGTCCGGGCAGGCGGATGGCCACCGCCGCGAATCCCCTGTCACGGTAAAGAGCGGCGACGTGGCGCATGCTGTAAGGCGAATCGGTCAGTCCGTGGAGCAGCACCACCGCGCCCTGTGGCACGCCCTGCGGCATCATCACGAAGGAGCGGTTCCAATTCACCGCAAAGCGGTCCGGATTGAGCGGGCTGTCCGGGTGGTAGCGGTTTGCAGGATCAGCCTCGCCGGGCTTGATCTTGAGCGTCACGTTCTCCCGCACGCTTTCCATGAGTTTGGCCTCATGTTCGACGTAGGCTTGCCAGTCCGCCTTTGAAAGTTCGCGTTTCGACATCTCGTCGGGTCGGTAGGTGTGCCACAACTCGAGCGGCTCACCCGTGAAGGCCTTGTAACTCCGCCACACGAGGACGGCCAGCAGGCAGCCCGCTGCGAGCAAAGCCAACACTTTCAGAATTCCGAGACCTTTGGTCCCGAGGATTTTGAGGATTGTAAATTTCATGGGAAATGCCGGACTGAGGCTCAATCCGATCTTCATCCCTGTCAATTCCGCCCCATCAGCATGAACCTCAAATCAATCGTAATGCGGCTCAATCCCCGCTTGAGTCTTTCCTGTCTGCTGCCGGCCGCGGTTTTCCTTGCCGCGTCGCTGACTCCTTCGCTGTTGCCGCGCCCGATGCTGTTGCAGGCCGTCTTGTCCGGCCTTTCGTTTGCGGTCGGCTACGGACTGGGCGCGGGCTGGATGGCGCTGTGGCGATACCTCGGATTGCCCGCGTGCGGCGGACGGATGGCGCGGACATCGTGGATCGTGGCGGCGGTGATTTGTGTGTCGTTGGTAGTGGTCAGCCTGTGGCACACGGTCCACTGGCAGAATTCGCTGCGTGAGATCATGGGCATGGAAAAAACCCCCGGACTCCAGCCTCTGTTGCTGGTGCCTGTGGCTGTGGCGACCTTTTTTCTGTTGCTCGCGCTGGCCCGTGTTTTTCGCTGGCTCTCGGTGCGGGCGTCACGAGGCCTGGCGCGCCATGTGCCGCCAAGGGTTTCCCGCGTCGTGGCGGTGTCGGTCACAGCCATGTTGTTCTGGTTTGCCATCAATGGCTTGCTTTTTGGGTTCCTGCTGAGAGTCGCGGACCGCTCGTTTCAGGAACTCGACGCGCGGATCGACGACGATCTCCCTCGTCCGACGCTCGCCCGCCAGACGGGAAGCCCGGAGTCGCTGATCGATTGGCGTGATCTTGGACACCAGGGACGGAGTTTTGTTTCCGGATGCCCCACCGCCGCGGAAATGGAGGAGTTCTTCGGCACTCCGGTCATGCCGCCCGTGCGGGTTTATGTCGGTCTGAATTCGGCAGACAGCGCGGAAGAGCGGGCCCGGATGGCGCTGGATGAGTTGAAGCGCGCGGGTGGCTTCGAGCGTTCCGTGCTGCTGCTGGTCACGCCCACCGGCACCGGTTGGGTGGACCCGGCAGGGCAGGATCCGGTCGAGTATCTTCACCGGGGCGATATCGCCACCGTGGCCGTCCAGTATTCCTATCTGAACAGTCCGCTCGCCCTGATGACCCAGGCGCAATACGGGGTTGAAACGGCGCGCGCCCTGTTTCAGGAAATATATGGCCACTGGCGTTCGCTGCCGCCCGAATCGAGACCGCGGCTCTATCTGAACGGACTGAGCCTGGGTTCGCTGAATTCCGATCTCTCGTTCGACTTATATGATATCATCGACGACCCGTTTCACGGCGCGTTGTGGAGCGGCCCGCCATTCCGCCACCGGACATGGCGACAGGCGACCGCCCGCCGCGATCCGGGCACGCCGCCATGGCGGCCGGAATTCCGCAAAGGTGCCGTGGTTCGCTTCATGAACCAGAACGGCGTGACAGGTGGAAAAGGCAATCCCTGGGGGAAGTTCCGGATTCTTTTCCTGCAGTATCCGAGCGATCCCATCACCTTTTTCAGCCCGGCGGCGGCGTGGCGCGCTCCGGACTGGATGGACGCCCCACGCGGCAAGGATGTTTCACCCTCTTTGCAGTGGTTTCCGGTGGTCACCATGCTGCAACTGGCGATCGATATGGCGGTGGGCACGGCACCGGAAGGTTTCGGCCACACGATCGCGGCGACCGACTACATCGAAGCGTGGCTCGCGCTCACGGAGCCGCCGGGATGGGACGAGGCCGGGCTTGCCAGGTTGCGCGCCTTATTTGAATCAAGGAACAAGCTGGACGAGTGAGCGGCTGAATGTCGTGTTGGATGCCCATTTCATTTTCCAGACATTGTGTTGACGGACTGGATTTCTGGTGACTAACAATAATGAGCAATGACCAATACAACGCCTCCTCAGTCAGACGTCCAAGCACTTTCAGCGAGCCGGGGCTGGCTGATTATCGGAGGGATTCTTTCGATTGTGGTGGGCTTCATTGCCATGGGCAGTCCGTATGTCTTTTCGATTCTTATCGCGCAGTGGCTTGGCATCGCCGCGCTGGTCATCGGGGTGATCTCGCTGGCCATGGCGATTTTTGGGAAACATACGGGTCACCGGTTTTCAGAAGGGCTTTCCGGCGTGATCCGGATCATCGCCGGCATCATCTTGCTGCGTTGCATTGGCTCAAGCGTGGCAATCATTACCTTGATTCTTGCTTGCTATCTCGCAGCGGAAGGCGTGATCGCGATTTTAGGCGCACTGAAACTTCGCGGCAACGCGGGCTGGGTCTGGACTCTCATCAACGGTCTCGCATCGCTCGTTTTGGGTCTCATGGTATTCTCCCGCTGGCCGGGCAATTCCGTCGCGATCTTGGGCTTGCTTTTCGGATTCCATGCTCTTTTCAGCGGAGTTTCAAACCTGATGCTGGGTCTTTCCGCCCGGAAGTGACGGGCTTGGAGACGGGATCTCCAAACTACTGATGTCAATGAAGGCGTTATGCAACGCTCACGGAGCGGCGCTACAGGCCATCTCGTGTCCAGGATCACTTTTTTGTCCTGCGCCCACTTTCAATTTCCCCCCGAGAATACCGTTGACGGAAAGGCGGCAAAGAGGAGAAATGGAGACAGGAAATCACAATTAAACGCACTACGCTTCAATCCCCGGCTCATATCCAATTCCAAAACATCATGAAAAACACATCCACTCCCCAAAATCAGGGCAACGCCATCCCTCGCCGCAACTTCATCGGCGGACTCGCCGCCGCCGGTTCGGCATTCACCCTTCCCTCGACTTTGCTCGGCCAGGAGGCATCGCAGGCAGCGCAGCCCGCGGCTCCGCTCAAAGGGCACTTCCATCCCAAGGGCAAGGCACCCTCCAAATTCACCATCGATATCCTCAAAAAGGCCGGCTCTACCCTGCCATTCGACGATACCCGCGACTTCGACGAGCAGAAAAAAGGCCTCATTGCTCCGATGAAGGAGATGAAAATCATGGCGGAAGGCGGCCACGTGGCGTGGGACATGGAGCGCTTCCAGTTCGTTCACAAGCAGGAGGAATTCGACAGTATCCACCCGTCGCTGCTGCGCCAGGCCCGGCTCAATAACAACTATGGCGTTTACGAAGTGATCCCCGGCATCTATCAGGTGCGGGGTTTCGACCTCTCCAACATCACCTTCGTCCGCGGCAAGACCGGGTGGATCGCTTTTGATCCGATGATCTCGGCGGAAACCGTCCGGGCTGCATGGAAGCTGTTTCAAGAGCATGTCGGCGAGGGACTGCCGGTTACCGCGGTCATCTACTCCCACACTCACGGCGACCACTGGGGCGGCGTTCGCGGTTTGGTCAAGGAAGAGGATGTGCGGGCGGGGAAGGTCGTTGTCATCGCCCCGGATGGATTCATGGATCACACGATCTCCGAGAACGTGTATGCCGGGAATGCGATGAACCGCCGCTTGTTCTATCAATACGCCCTGCTGCTGCCAGCCAGCCCGCACGGCTTCGTCGATATGGCGCTCGGCAAGGGGGTGTCAGCCGGCACACCGGGACTGATCGCACCAACCCGCCTGGTGGCCGATGCGATCGAGGAGTTCGAAGTCGATGGATTGAAGATGATTTTCCAAAACACGCCGAACACCGAAGCGCCGCGGGAAATGAACACCTACATCCCCAGCATGAAGGCACTGTGGATCGCCGAAAACGTTTGCGCGACCCAGCACAATATCTACACGCTGCGGGGTGCCCCAGTGCGCGACGCGCTGAACTGGTCCAAATACATCGCCCAGGCGCTGCACCGCTTCGGCATGGAAGCCGAGGTCATGTTCGCTTCCCACCACTGGCCGCGCTGGGGCAACGCCCGGGTGCAGGAGGTGCTCCGCGCCCAGCGCGACCTCTACGCCCACCTCAACAACCAGGTCCTGCATCTGGCCAACCAGGGCGTGACCATCAACCAGGTCCACAACGTTTACGAACCACCCACTTCCTTGAAGAACCAGTGGCACTGCCGCGGTTATCACGGCTCCGTCGAAAACAACAGCCGCGGCGTCATCCAGCGCTTCCTCGGCTATTGGGACGGCAACCCGGTCAATCTCCTCCCACCGCCGGAGGCGGAATCAGGCGCGGTTTTCGTCGAGATGATGGGGGGGGCGGAAAAAATCATCGCCAAGGGCCAGGAACTCTACAATCAGGGCAAATACAAGGTCGCCCAGCAGATCGTCAACAAGCTCGTCCAGGCCGATCCGAAGAACGAAACGGCCAAGGACTTGCTCGCGGATATCTTCGAGCAGATCGGCTACCAGCAGGAAAACGCGGGATTGCGCAACAGCTTCCTCGCCGCCGCCTACGAGCTGCGCACAGGCATTCCGCAGGGCGCGATCGCCAGCTCCAGCAGCCCGGACGTGGTCCGCGCCATGTCCACCGAGCTGTTCCTCAATTTCCTCGGCATCCGCATGGACAGCAAAAAGGCCGAAGGCATGCGCTTCACGATCAACCTCATCACGCCCGACAACGGCGAGAAATTCTGCATCGAGATGGAAAACGCCACCCTCACCAACATCGAGGGATTTCTCGCCGAGAAGCCAGACCTCACCCTCACCATCAACCGCAGCGACCTCGAAATGTCGATGATGGGCGCCAAGCCGATCGAACAGCAGATCAAGGACGGCACCGCGAAGTTCGAGGGTGACGTGAGCATCCTCGCCAAGCTCGCCGCCACCATGATCGAGTTCGACCCGCGCTTCGAGATCATGCCCGGCACCAAGGCCGCGGCTTCTGCGGAGGAGAAAGCGGATGCCGCCTTCGAAGCGCCCGTGGGTGCCGCGATGTGCGAGTGATTTCTGCTAGAATAGAAACTCCCCCACCATAACACGCCATCCTATGAGACCATTCCTCATCGCAAATGTGGCGCTTGGCCTCGTGTCGTCTTGTCTCGTGGGTTTGCCCTCCCGGGCCAACGCCGCAGAGCCAGCCCAGGATGAAAACCTCGCCTACGCGACCGGCGTTCAGACCTACATCAACGGCTTCCCGATGATGGATCTCTACCGGACGCTCTGGGAAACGTCGTTCGACCCCAAACGCGGTCACGACCGGACGCTCAACGAGTTCTTCGTCTTCGACCGTCTCATCACCAGCGAGGACGACTGGGTCATCACCCCCAACAACGACACGATCTATCTGCGGGCCTTCCTGGACCTGCGCGCCGAGCCGGTCGTCCTCGTGATCCCGCCGATGGGCGACCGCCAGTATTGGGTCCCCGTGAGCGACATGCGGCACGACTTCGACGCCAACCTGTCGTGGGACACCGTCGGCGCGCGCGGCGGTGCCTTCGCCCTCTGCCCGCCCGGATGGCAGGGCGTGTTGCCGGAGGGAGTCAAGCGGATCGATATGAGCACGCCGATCGGCTGGATGCTCCCCCGCATCTCCGTGAACGGCGACGCGGACTTGCCGGCGGCGGTGGCTTTGCAGAAACAGTTCAAGCTCGTCCCGCTCAGCCAGTGGGGCGCGGCCGAAGTCACCCGGCCCAAGCCCGATCCGGACGATTTTCCACGCTTCACCCGGGCCGAACTGACCAACGCGAAGGCCTATTTCACCACCTTGAACACGGCGCTCCGGCTCTCGCCGCGTCTTGGCCATCCGATGGACGCGGCGATGGCCGGCTGGCTGCGCGAGATCGGCATGGACCCGGCGACCGGGTTCGACTGGGACAAGCTCTCGCCGCAGACGCAACGCGGCCTCGAACGGGCGGCGACGGACGCCCACCGGATCATCGCCGAGCGCATGCCGCGCGCCGTGCCGATCGTCAACAACTGGCAGATTGCCCGTCTTCCCAAGCGGCTGAGCGGTGATCCCGTGATCGCGGCGGCCGGAGCAATGCTCGGGCTGCTCTGGAACCCGGCCGAGATCAGCACCTACGATGTCGCCTTCGTCGATGGGGCCGGCAAGCCGCTCGACGGGAACAACCGCAACGTTCTCAAATTTGACCCGCCGCCGCCGGTCGATGGCTTCTGGTCGGTCACGATGTATTCGGCCGAGAACCAACTCTTCGTTGCCAATCCGATCAACCGCTACTCGTTTGGCGACCGCACGAAG
>RPOS01000164.1 GCA_003820635.1 Verrucomicrobiaceae bacterium
ATGGCAAGGAAGCCGTCACCTTCCTCATCCGCATCAAGGAGCTGCTGGAGGCCCCCGCTCGCCTCATGCTGGAAATGTGAGCCCCGCGCCGGGGGTGAAGAGTGCCGGACGCCATCCTCCAGCGTCCCCCGGTCCATGTTTCATGTTTCATGTTCGCGCCATGGCGCAGATACATCCGAATGATAGCAAAAAGATGACATGACTTCCGCTGGTGCGGCGCAAAGGATTCCACCGTCCGCCATGCTGCGGCGCAGTTGTGAATCATCCGGCCATGATACTCCGTATCATTGATTACCGCAGGCTGGCGCGAGCCGCCGTATTGTCCTCCGTGTTGTTGTCCGGCATCGTTCCGGATGAGGATTGGCCGGTCACTCGCTCGGGGTTGGACACCGCGTTTTTCGGCATCAACACGCTGTGGCCGCTGGCGCGGCCGTTTCCGCTGAGCATCCCGCCGGATTTCATCATGCTGGACGATCCGATGCGCCGCCTCACGGTGCCCGGGCAGGATTCGCTGGGGCAGGTTTTCACCGGCATGGCGGATGACGCGGCGGCGGCGCGTGAGGTGTGCGCCTACATGAAGACGATGCGGCGGCAGTTCCCGGTGGCTCAAACGCCGTAGCGTGCCGCGATGATGGCCGCCACATCGCTGAAGCGGCCGTCCTTGAGCGGCCGCCCGAGCGCCAGCAAGGGCACCTGCTCGCGCGTGTGGTCGGTGCCCGGGTGATACGGATCGTTGCCGTGGTCGGCGGTGAGCAGCAGCAGATCGTCCGGCCGGATTTTGGGGAGAAACCCGCCGAGCCAGGCATCGAACTCGCGCAGGCACGCCGCATAGCCCGCGGGTTCCCGGCGGTGGCCGTGGAGCGAATCGAAGTCCACCAGGTTGGCGAGGATGAAATGCGGCTGCGGGCGCGCTTCGTCCCAGAGCCGGTCGATGGCGGCCATGCCCCCGGCGTTGGATTTCGTCGGGTGGGACTCGGTGATGCCGGAGCCGGCGAAGATGTCGGAAATCTTGCCGACGCCGATGGTTTGCACGCCGGTGTCCTGCAAGCGGTTGAGCACGGTTTCTCCGGGCATGAGCGAGTAGTCGTGGCGGTTGCCGGTGCGTTTGAAATCCGCCGGGCAAGTGCCGAGGAATGGCCGGGCGATCACGCGGCCGATGCGGATGCCGCGCTCATCCAGCAAGCCGCGCGCGGTCTTGCAGAGCTGCCACAGGCGCTCCAGGCCGAAGACTTCCTCGTGTGCGGCGATCTGCAGTACGCTGTCCGCGCTGGTGTAGAGGATGGGCTTGGCGGTGCGCAGGTGTTCCGCGCCGAGCCGGGTGAGAATCTCGGTGCCGGATGAGGCGCAGTTGCCGAGAAACTCCACGCCGCCGGCTTTTCCGATGGCGGAAACGAGGTCGTCGGGAAATTTTTCGAAAGTGGCGAACGGTTCGTCGAGCGTGCAACCCATCAACTCCCAGTGGCCGGTGGTCGTGTCCTTGCCGGCCGAGTGTGCGGTGAGCCGCGCCCACGCCGCACCATCTAACAGACACGCCGGTTTCTCCAGACCGAGAATCTGATAGAGTCCGAGCGACGCCAGGTGCGGCAGTTCCAAACCCGGGATGCGCCCGAACAAGTGCCCGAGCGTGTCGGCCCCGGCATCGCCATACGCGGCGGCATCCGGTGCCTTGCCGCAGCCGACGGAATCCAGCACGATGACCAGCGCGCGCATCACTTGATTTCCATGCCGCTCTTCGGCCAGATCCAGTGCCGGACCTTGCCGTCCTTGACGAGGGCCTTGGCCTGGATGGTTTTCACGCCGAAAATCGTCTTCGCCTTGTAGGAAGCCGTGCCGGTCTGGAACACCACGCCATCCACCGTCTCATCGGCCCCGGCCTTCCATCCCAACACCTGCTTGAAGGTGAACTCCTTGATCTGCCCGCCACGGATGCTCTCCTGCATCACCTTCACCACATCCGGCGCGGCGGCGGGTGCGGGAACGGCAGGCTTGTCTGCCGGTTCAGCTGCAGGAGCAGGAGTGGGTGCTGGAGCGGGTGCTGGAGTGGCAGGCTTGGCCGCAGGTGCAGGATCTGCGGGTTTGGCCGCAGTCGCGGGAGCAGGTGCGGCGGGCGCTGGTTTCGCAGCTGCGGCGGGACTTGGTGGCGGCTGGACGGCAAGTTGTTCGAGAAGGTCGGTTTGCGAAATGGGAATGCTGATCGGGTATTCCGTCTTGCCCGCGCTGACGATGGCGCTGGTGCCCTGGATGCGGAGCAGTTTCACATGGCTGCCGGCTGCAATGCTCATGGCGATTCCGGCGGCGGGATCGGAGAATTTCGTTTCGATCTTGAGCGCCACCGTTTTTGGCAGTTGCGCCGCGGTGAGGCTGGCCGGATCAATGCCGGGTGTGGCCGGTGCGGTTTGCGGAGCCGGGTTTTTTTCCTCAGGCGGCGCGATTCCGGTGAACTGCTCGCGCAACTTTGGTTCCATCAAGTAGCCGATGGCACCCGCCACGACCATTCCCAAGAGGATCAGGAAAGTTTTCATGTGCGGATGGATACGTAGGCGCGAGCGGCCATCTTGGAAAGAATTTCAATGCGTCATCTTTTCTTTAGCCGGCTTGCGCTTCGAGATGGGCCAGGGCTTTGGCGAAGCTGGCGTTGGCCAGATAATGCCGCAGCCGGGCATCGGTCTGTGCCTGATGAGCCGCAGCCCAGGCGGTGATTTCCCCGGAAACATTTTTCAAGGCATCGAGGTGCGCGGCGGCGTCACCGTCGCGCCAGGCGTGATCCGCGATGATGGCTTCGCGGCGGCGGAGGAGTTGGATCAGATCGGCATGCATGGGACGGCGGCATCCAAGCACCCCGCGCCGCGCTGCGCCAGCTTGTTTGCGGTGCTCAAACCCGTCCTTGCGGGCTTGCGGCTGTTTGATAGAAGCACGGCATGGCGCAGCCGAGCGATGTCCGGGAAGTCCTGCAATACATCCCCCAGTTCCGGGGCAAGGTGTTTCTCGTGCTCATCGAGGCCGGCCTGCTGCCGGAGCCTGCCGTGGCGGAAACGCTGCTGGACCTCGCCGTGCTGGAGGATCTGGGCGTGAAACTCGTGCTCGGCGTGCTCGGCGGCGATCTCAAGGACCTCTTCGATTGGACGCTGGAGTGCGAGATCATGGCCGCCCGCGTTTCCCGCCCGATCACTGATGCCACCGCAATCCGCGAGACGCTCGACATCCTCGCCCGCGGCCAGTCCGCGGTGATCGACGCCTCCGCCACCGGGCCGCTGGACGGGCCGGTGGTGGATTTCGCACTCGGCATCGGCGTGGCGAAAATCATCACCCTGCTGGAAGAGGAAATCCTCATCGATGGCGCGCCCGCCCATGCCATCCGCGCGGCGGAAACCGCGGCTCTCGAAGACCGCACCAATGCCGCGGGCGTTCCGCTGCTCCGCTCCGCCGCCGCCGCCTGCCAGCGCGGGGTGCCGCGCGTCCACGTCCTCAACGGCCGCCGCCAGGGCGTGCTGGTGGATGAGCTTTTCTCCAACGAAGGCGTCGGCACCATGGTCCACGCGGACAGCTACCGGATGATCCGCCCGCTGCGCGAGGAGGACATCCCGGAGTTGTTAGGCATGATCGGCCGCTCGGTGCGCCGCACCAAGCTCGTGGAGCGCACTTATGAGGATATCCAGTCCCGCATAGGTGATTTCCATGTGATGACCATCGACGGCAACGTGGTGGCCTGCGTGGCGCTGCATCCATATCCCGCCGAGCAATGCGCGGAAGTGGCCTGTCTCTATGTGAAGCAGGCGCACGAGGGCAGGGGATATGGCAGGCATCTCGTCGGCCATGCCGAGGAAGCCGCCGCGCGCGCCGGCATTCCGCGTGTCTTCGCGCTGACCAACCGCGCCGCGCCGTTTTTTGCCGGGCTGGGCTACAGCCAGGCCACGGTGGATGTCCTGCCACAACGCCGCCGCCAGCAGTTCGAGGCCAGCGGCCGCGACTCGCTGGTGTTCTCCAAAATCATTTCCGAAAATCCCACACTCCCATGAAGCTCAAATTCTGCGGTGCCGCCGGCACCACCACCGGTTCCCAGCACCTGCTGGAAGTCAACGGCAAGCGCATCCTGCTGGACTGTGGCCTCTACCAGGGTTCGCGCCTCCACGCCTATGAGGTGAACTGTGACTTCCCCCACTTCGATCCGAAGTCCATCGACGCGGTGATCCTCTCCCATGCCCACATCGACCACAGCGGCAACCTGCCCAACCTCACCAAGAGCGGTTTCACCGGAAATATCTACGCCACCCACGCCACCCGCGATCTTTGCCAGATCATGCTCGCCGATTCCGCGCGCATCCAGGAGGGAGACATCGAGTGGCTCAACAAGCACCGCCAGAAGGACGGCCTCGCACCCGTGCCGCCGATCTACAGCGAGCAGGACGCGGAGCGCTGCCTGCGCCAGTTCGTCACCCTAGGCTATGACCGGCCGATGCCGGTGTGCGACGGCGTTTCGCTCACCTTCATCGATGCCGGCCACATCCTCGGCAGCGCGCAGGTTTTGTTAGAAGTGAACGATCATGCGGACGGGAAAAAGAAGCGCTTTCTCTTCTCCGGCGATGTCGGCCGCGGCAGCAACGAGGTGCTGCGCGATCCGGTGCCGGTGCATGACGTCGATTTCCTGCTGATGGAAAGCACCTACGGCGGCCGCGAGCACGAGGCGCCTCCCGGCATGGGCGAGCACTTTGCGGAAATCATCCGCCAGTCATTCAAGCGCGGCGGCAAGATTCTCATTCCCTCCTTCGCGGTGGAGCGCACGCAGCAGCTTCTTTTCGTGCTCAACGATCTTTTCGAACGCGGCGCGATTCCCGAGGTGCCGGTCTTTGTGGACAGCCCGCTGGCCGTCAGCGCCACGGAAATCTATCGTCTCCATCCGGACGCTTTCAACGAGGAGGTATACAAGGCTTTGTTCGAAAGGCAGAACCCCTTCGGCTTCGAAAACCTCACGCTTGTCCGGTCGGTCAGCGGATCGAAGGCGCTCAACGACATCCATGGCGTGGCCATCATCATATCCGCCTCCGGCATGTGCGAGGCCGGCCGCATCCTCCACCACCTCAAGAACAACATCAGCGATCCGAAAACCACCGTGCTCTTCGTCGGCTATTGTGCGGAGAACACGCTTGGCCGCCGCATCCGCGATGGTGAAAAGGAAGTGCCCATCCTCGGCGGCCGCTACAAGGTGCGGGCACGCATCGAGATCGTGGATTCATTTTCCGGCCATGCCGACCACTCGGAGTTGTTGGATTATTTCCAGCGCACCACCGGCCCGAAACAACGCGTCTGGCTGGTGCACGGCGAGCCGCAAGCCGCCACGATTCTCCGTGATGCCTTGCAGAACGGCCACCATGGTCCGGTGGAAGTGGCGGAGCTCGGTGCCGAAGTGGAGTTCTGAAACCGCGCGATCAGTGCCCCAAACGGCCCGGTCGATGCTCCAAACGCTCCGGTCGATGGTCCAAACGGCCCGGTCGATGCTCCAAACGGCCCGGTCGGTGGTCCAAACGCCTCGGTAGATGATCCAAACGCTCCGGTCGGTGCTCCAAACAGCCCGGTCGATGGTCCAAACGACCGGGTTGGTGGTCCAAACGGCCCGGTCGATGGTCCAAATGGCGAGGTAGGTTCCCCAAACAGCCACGGTGGAGCTGAGCCATGTAGCGGCGGCCTGTGACCGTCGCTGGTTTTCCGAGAGAAGAGCCCGCTTCGCGGGAAAAGTGCGACGGTCATAGACCGCCGCTACAGTTTCCGCTTTTTCGGTTTCTTCTCCACCGCGAGCGGGGCGGTGAGTTGTTCGTAGAGGGCGAAGAGGAATTCGACGCGCTGGCGGTCGGTGGCGAAGGGTTCCTTGCGGTAGCAACGGTCCACCGCGCGGTCGAGGGACTCGTGGGCCTTGGCGAGGCGCGGCGGCATCGACACCGGATCGTAGAGGTCAGTCAGCAGTCCTTTTTTTGGCAACCAGACCAAATTTATTGAGTAGCCAATCAAGAACCGCCTGCTGGTCGTCGATTGTCGCCCGGCGGATCTGACTCAAGAGATGAACTCGATCCGGCTTAGGCAAATAGATCCCCCGCATACCTTCAGAACAGCATGAGCAGATCACGCGCAGGTTGTTGGATGAAATGTTTCCTCCATATTTGGGATCAACGATGAAACCAATCCTCAAACGAACAGTTGTTCCGCGATAGTGATCGATGTCATCCCCGCCTGCGCCGCAAACTCGGCAGACCTCTCCATCGCGCGCAAGAACCGCACGTCTCATGGCAGAGGGAATTCGTCTTACTGTCAGTGTTTGAGCCTCCATGCCGCATTTCATGGTCAGGCGAACGAAAATGCAAATGTTCTCTATTCGAACACGTGGCGGCGCTTTGTCTGATAACCCAAAGGGCGATGACGCTTTCATCCGATCAACCGCCACGGAGAAAAAATATCACCGGACCAAGGATTCGACAGGCAAGGGTGGAGTTCAAACCTCGCCTCACACAGGATCAACTGGCAGGG
>RPOS01000165.1 GCA_003820635.1 Verrucomicrobiaceae bacterium
AAACCGCCGATGCTTAAGATCGTCAAATACGTCATTCGCGACATCATCCGCAGCCGCATCATCATTGCCTACGCGTTGATCCTGCTGGCCGCTTCGTTCGGCCTGTTCAACCTCGGCGGTGACGTGTCCAAAGGCCTGATCGGCATGCTCAGCCTGGTGTTGCTGGTCGTGCCTTTGGTTTGCCTGATCTTCGGCACCATCCATTTTTACAATTCGTATGAGTTTATCGAACTGCTCGCCTCCCAACCCCTGAAACGCGGCACCATTCTGTTAGGCGAGTATCTCGGTGTGGCACTCGCGCTGTGCGGCGCATTGCTGATCGGTGGCGGCCTGCCGATCATCCTCTATGCCGCCACAGCCACCGGTTTCACGCTGCTGGCCGTCGGGTTGGTGCTCACGCTGGTGTTTGTGGCGCTCGCCTTCCTCGGCGCGGTGGCCACCCGCGACAAGGCGCGCGGTGTCGGCATGGCGATGTTGGTCTGGTTTTACTTCGCGCTGCTTCATGGCGGACTGATGCTGCTCATCCTGTTCGCCTTCGAGGATTACCCGCTCGAAAAACCGACCATGGCGATGATCGCGCTCAACCCGATCGACCTCGGCCGCGTGGTGGTGCTGCTGCAAATGGACGTCTCCGCGCTGATGGGCTACACCGGCGCGTTGATGAAGGACCTGCTCGGCACCGCCACCGGCATCTCCGCCGCCGCAGGCATTCTTTCGCTTTGGCTGTTGATTCCGCTGGGCCTTGCCTGCTTGATTTTCCGCAAAAAGGATCTTTGAATTGCGCACCCGCCTTTTCACTCACACTCTCCGCCTTACTGTGACCATCCTCCGCAAACTGCTGGCCATCGCTCTGATCCTGCTGATGCAGGGACCGGCGATGCTGGTGCAGGAAGTGGCGTGGGTGAACATGCTCGTCAGCTACACCCAGGAGCGCGGTCTGAAACGCGGCATGATTGAGACCTTCGATGGCAAGCATCCTTGTGAGCTTTGTAAGAAAGCCGCGAAAATACGCCAGCAGGAGCAGCCGCAGGATCCCGCCGAAAAGCAGATGCCGGCACAACGCCAGCGGCTCGCATGGGCGGAAATGATCGCCAGCGACTTGCTGAAAATGCCGGTGATCACCGGTTATGACATATCCGTGCCCATCATCGCATGTGTCGCACGTGATTCAGGCAAGGGAGCGGATGCGCCCGGATCGCCGCCTCCCGAGTGGGGTTGAGTTGTTGGTTTTATCATTCCATGCACATGGCATGGAGGAATTCAGGCGGCGGGCAGGATGCCCGCGCCAGGTGGCCCGGGCATCCTGCCCGGAGCTCTCAGATCACCCGCGCATCATCGCGCACATTCAAGCCACTCAATCATGAAATTTTTGCATCGTCACATTTCCGCAGCCGTGTTGGGCTGCGCCATTACCAACTCATCCAACGCGCAGGATGCCCTGCGCACCCTCAGTCCTATTTATGTGAGATCGAGCAATCTCACAGCCTGGTCACCCACCGAACACCTCGTCAGCTCCGAACATCTCCGCTCCGTGGACGCAGCTGCCATGGTGCGCAATCTTCCCGGTGCGGCCATCGTCCGCAATGGTTCGCAAACCGGCATCCTTCAACTCCGCGGTCTCTCCGGCGACCGCGTGGGCGTCCGTGTGGATGGCATGACCATCACCCCCGCCTGCCCGAATCACATGGACCCGCCACTCCACTACGCCCATCCATCCGGCGGCGATCTGGTGGAAATGTTCGCCGGGATTTCCCCCGTCTGCGCAGGCGGTGACCAGATCGGTGGTTCGTTATCGATAAAGAGCGCCGCACCGGTTTTTTCCGGTGATGATTCCTTCCTCACCAAAGGTGCGCTGGGTGCATCGTTTCTCGGCAGCCAGGATGCGGCGCTGCTCAATGCGGACCTCACCCTCGCCAATGCCGATGCCAGCGTGCGATACCTCGGTTCCGCCGCCACGGCGGACGACCTGCGTTATCCCGGCGGCACGGTGAGCGCCAGCGGTTATGACAGCACCAGCCACGACCTGACCGGGGCCTGGCGCACAAAAGGCGGATACCTCGCCGTGGACGCGGGTTTCTCCGCGACCCGCGACGCCGGCACGCCCGCACTGCCGATGGACATGGTCAAGGACGACGCCTGGCGCTTCGGCATCACCCAGCAGGAAACCTTAGACTGGGGGACAATCGAAAACCGTTTGTATGTGCATGACATCGATCACCTGATGGACAACTACACGATGCGCCCGGTGATGCCCGGAGCCATGGCCATGGAGTCGCCCTCATCGAGCCGTGACTATGGCTGGCGCGGCGATGTCACCGTGCCGCGCGGCGAAAACAAGCTGCGAACGGGCATCGATCTCCACCGCAATGAGTTCGAGGCAGAGCAAATCACCCGCGACAGCAGGCTGAAGCGCGACACCTTCAACAACAACCGCCGCAGCCGGTTCGGGACCTATGTTGATTGGGAGCAAAGATACTCAGAGAAATGGAACTCCCGGATCGGCGTGCGCGGCGACGTGGTAATGAGTGACGCGGATGAGGTGCAAAACGCGATTCTTCCGCCACCCGGGATGATGCGGAATGCGATTTTTGCCGATCAGGCACGCTTCAACGCCGCCGATCGTTCGTTCATCGACGTCCTGCCCGCCGCCACCGCCGCGCTGCGTTTCGCGCCGGACGAAAACACCGGCATCGAGCTGGCCGCCGCGCTGAAAAGCCGCGCCCCATCATTGGTCGAGCGCTATCTGTGGACGCCGCTCAACGCCAGCGCCGGTCTCGCCGACGGCCGGACCTATCTCGGCAACCTCGATCTGGATCCGGAAACCTCGTTTCAACTGGCGCTCGCACTCACCCGCAAGGGCGAACAATGGAACGCCGGCATCACGCCCTTCTATCAGAGCGTGTATGATTACATCCAGGGCATGCCGATTGACCGCCCGCTTGTAGCTGGCAAGAAGGTGCTGCAATATGACAACATCGACCGCGCCGAGTTGTATGGTTTCGAACTGACCGGCGGTTGGCGGTTCACCGATGAACTCGCGCTCGACGGAAGCGTCAGCCATGTCCGCGGGCGCAACCGGGACACTGGCGGCGACCTCTACCGCATCGCGCCGCTGCGCGGGATGTTCGATTTCTCCTACCGCCACGAATCCTGGGAAAGCCACCTCGAATGGGTCTGGGCGGACGCCCAGACCCGCGTTTCGGATCTCCAGGATGAAGAAAGCAGTCCCGGCTACGGCATCCTCAACCTGCGTCTCGCAAAAACCTTCGCCGAGTCCGTGCGCGTGGAAGTGGGTGTCGAGAACCTGTTAGACAAGCGCTACGCCGACCACCTCGGAGGAGTGAACCGCGTGACCGGGGGCGACCTGGATGCCGGCGAACGCATTCCCTCAGCCGGGCGTTTCGCCTATCTTGCCGTCTCTTGGGAGTTTTGATTTTCTGCGGCGCGGTGGAGCGCGGCGGAGATATGATGATAGTGATACTCCGGGTTGGCCTGGTTTTTGGGATCCCACGGAGTTTCCTCGGTGAAGACCGCCTCGCCATTGATGACGGCGGAGACCTTGTAATCACTGGCTCCGAGGTCGAGGCCGATGCGCAGCCCTTGAGGTGACCACCGGCGGCCACCTTGTCCGCCGTGGTGGCCACGATCTCGAACTTCCGTCCGTAGGCAAGGGCCATCATCTCACAATCGAACTTGCGCGCACCGCGCGCCGAGTAGGTCTGCCATCTCGCGCTCGACGAGGCAGGCTTTCTGGCCGACGTGGGTGTGGCCGTAGAGTCCGCCCTGCTTGTGAATCCCGCCGCCCCACCAGTCGTTGAGCAGGTGGCGGCTCAGGTCGCGCACACGGCTTGTCAGATTGAGGCCGATGGCGTGGCCGAGCAGCGAGCGGGGATCCTCGATGCCGGGCACGATCCAGTAGTTTCCAGAGCTCACTCTGAATTCCTTCCCGAAGCCGCGCTGCGGATAGAAACTGCGCATCCAGTCGCCCATTTCCAGCACGTTGCAGACATGGATGTCCGCCGCGCGGGCCATGGTGAGGAGTTTCTCGCCGTCCTCGCTGCTCATCAACCGCGCGTGGGTGTGGTCGTCGCCGGAATACCAGCCGCGCGCGGGCATGTCGGTGTGGCGGTTGAGGCGCACGGTGTTTTTCTGCGGATCCAGCTCCACCGGCCGGTCCTGATCCCATGCGGGGCGGCCGTTGCGGAAATCCATCTCGATCAGCCCGGGAAACCCGTCGAGCAAGGCGAGCAACTCCTGCTCCATCTGTCAGCGGAAATACTCCGTGTCCTGCGGCCCGGAATGCGGCGAGAAGCCCCCGGCGATCTGGCCCTGATAGAACAACATCTGGCCGACGCGCGCCACCGCATCCAAGTGCTTCGCATCCAGACCCAGGCCGAAGTGTGTGAAAAGCGCCCGGGCGAACTCTGCGGAGCCGCGAATGGCCGGCTGTATTTTCGCGAACTCGGCCTTGGACGGCCGTGGCAGGTCGGTGCCATGCCCTGAGGCGGAATGGACCAGCAGCAGCCCGGTTGCCACTGCCGTGAGGATCTGGCGGATGGACGAAAATTTCATGATTTCGGCGGAATATTCCTCGTTTTTGGAGCCTTGGAAGTAGCGGATCAAAAAAACCACGCGCAACGAAAATGCCGCCGCTCATCCGAAAGAGAGTCCGGGTGGTGAATCCGCGCCGGCCGCCGCCGTGCAATCCCGCCTTGAAATGCCGGAACCGGCGTGCATCCTCGCCGCCCGCCCATGGCAGGACCTTCATTTCAAGCGCTTCCCGGATTCCGCGATTTCATTCCCCGTGAATGCGCGGTCCGCAATTATCTGTTCGAGACCTGGCGTGCCGTGGCCCGCCGCTGTGGCTACGTGGAATACGAGTCGCCGATTCTGGAGGACACCAGCCTCTACCTGAAAAAATCCGGCGGCGAGCTCTCCGCGCAGCTCTTCCGCTTCGAGGACCAGGGCGGGCGTGATGTGACGCTGCGGCCGGAAGTCACCGCCTCGCTGGCGCGGCTTGTGGCCGAGCACCAGCGGCATTTCCCCAAGCCGCTCAAGTGGTTTGAGATCGGCCAGTGCTTCCGCTACGAAAAACCGCAGAAGGGCCGGGGGCGCGAGTTTCACCAGTTCAACGTGGACATCCTCGGCGAGGCCGGCCCGACCGCCGACGCCGAGCTCATCGCGCTGGCCATCGAGACGATGCTCGCCTTCGGCTTCGTCGCCGGGGACTTCGTGGTCCGCGTTTCGGACCGTCACGCATGGATCGACTTCGCCAGCCGCCACGGCGTGCCGGAGGATGCCATTGCGGATTTTCTCAACATTGTCGACAAGATCGAGCGCGAGAAACCCGAAGTGCTCGCGCAAAAACTCGCCGCATGGTCGCTGAGTCTGGATCAAGTCCGCGCCTTCATCGCCGATCCATCAAACGCCTCGGCCGCTTACCTCGCCATCCAGCAGGATCTAACCGCCCGCGGCCTCGGTGATTTCATCGAACTCGATCTCTCCATCGTCCGCGGTCTGGCCTACTACACCGGTGTCGTGTTCGAGGTGTTCGACTCGAAAAAATCCATGCGCGCCGTCGCCGGCGGCGGCCGCTATGACACGCTGGTGGCCACCATTTCCGATGGCGCGGTGGACCTGCCCGCCACCGGCTTCGCGATGGGTGACTATGTGATCCGCAACCTCATCGAGGAAACCACCCACGCCGCCATGCAGATGGAAGCCTGGCTGCAGCGTCACGGCGCGAACTGCGATGTCTTTCTCGTCATCGCGGATGAAACGAAACGCGCCGAGAGCCTAAAGCTCGTCACGGACCTGCGCCGCGCCGGCATTTCTGCGGATTTCCCGCTCGTTGCCGCCAAGGTCGCCAAGCAGTTCCAGAGCGCCGAGAAATCCGGAGCCCGCTTTGCGCTCGTCGTCGGAGCCGAATATCCCGAGCTCAAATTGAAAATCCTCTCCAGCCGCACCGAGGAATCCGGCCATGCCGACAAGGCCGTCGAATGGCTGGCGGACAGGCTCCAGCAACCCGACGGGCCTTTGCTGGCATGAAGACACAAGACAGCAAGACGCAAGACCCAAGACAAGAACGGTGCGGCTTCCCATTTTCATTCCTATCAACTCCACCCATCACAGGCCAATGAAACAGCGACTTCTTTATCTTGCGTCTTGAAGTCTTGCGTCTTGTGTCTTTCCCATCTCTTTCTCATGCGAACACACCATTGCAACCAACTCCGCGAATCCCACACCGGCCAATCCGTCACGCTCATCGGCTGGGTCAATTCCGCCCGCGACCACGGCGGCGTGATCTTCATCGACCTGCGCGACCGCGAGGGCCTCACGCAGTGCGTGTTCCATCCGGAGGAAAACCCGGAAGTGGCCAAGCTCTCGCACACCCTGCGCGAGGAAGACGTGGTGCAGGTGACCGGCATGGTTTCCAAGCGCCTTGAAGGCACCGTGAA
>RPOS01000166.1 GCA_003820635.1 Verrucomicrobiaceae bacterium
AAGTTTTTCATGGGATGATGGCCTCAAGCAAAACAACCGCGTTCCTTGCGGAGCGCGGTTGTCGGAAATCAAAATCCTCCGGTGAGGCGGAATCAGGCCTTGGTCTCGGCGGTGCGCGCCTTGCGGATCATGCTGTTGACCGTTTCCGAGGGCTTGGCACCCACGGCCAGCCACTTGTCGGCCAGCGCCAGATCGATGGTGAAATTGGTGCCCTCCTTGAGCGGATCATAGGTGCCGATCTGCTCGATGTAGCGGCCGTCGCGGCGCTTGCGGCTGTCCACGGCAACGATTTTGTAATAAGGGCGGTCCTTGGTGCCCTTGCGGTTGAGTCGGATGGATACGGACATGATGGAAACTCGATTGGAGAGTGCCCGGAAACGGGCGGGCGCGGAAATTGGAAGATCCCGGCGGGCTTGCCAAGCAGAATCTTGCTGAAATTTCCGCCGCCGGAATTTCCGGCCGGGGCTTGGAAACCCGCTCACAACAGGTCCTTGCTGATCACGCTGCCCGGCGAGGTGGTGCGGGCGATGCCGATCTTGACGCCCGCCTCAAGCGAGGTGTTCACGCCGGTGCGCACGCCGTCGCCAAGAATGGCACCCAGCTTGAGGCGGCCGGTGTTGACGGGTTTCCCCCGCACGATGGAAACGTGGTGGCGGCCGTCGTGCCGGTGGTTTTCCGTGCAGGTGCCGGCTCCGAGGGTGACGTGGGTGCCAATGATCGAGTCGCCCACGTAGCACTGGCGGGAAATGTAGGTGTTGTTGTAAATGATCGAGTTTTTCACCTCCGCGCCGTTGCCGACGTAGCAGTTGGAGCCAATGCTGGTGGCCCCGCGGATGTAGGCGTTCGGGCCGATCTGGCTGTTGGCTCCGATGAGCACCGGCCCCTCGATGACGGTGCCGGGCAGGATGCGCGAGCCATTGCCGAGGCGGATCACGCCGGACAGGCTGGCCAGCGGGCTGACCTCACCGAGCAGCGAGGTTTCGTCCATCAGGGCGAGCACCTCCTCGTTCATGCGCAGCAGATCCCACGGGTAAATGACCGGGAAACAAGTGGCGTCCGTGACGATCTTGTCCACGCAATCCCCGGGATTGGCGGAGCCTTTCCAGGCCAGCGTGTTGCCCTCGGTATCGAGCAGGCAGGCGGAATTCGGATTGCGGCCCAGCAACAGCAGGGCACCGAGTTCGATCCAATTGTCGATGGGGATGCGCAGCGTGCGGGGGCCGGCCTCCTTGATGTCCACCAACTGCAGCCCCGCGCGGGAGAGATCCGCCGCGAGCAGATCGCGCATCGGCAGGTTGGCGATCAGGCACGCGCCGAGCTCGCGGTTGGAAGTGATGGGGGCACAAAGTGCGGGGTTGCGGGGAGGTAGAAGCGTCGCCTGCATGGGTTGACGACAGTCCATCATGATCCCGCTGCGGCATCACGCAAAATCTGCGGAATTTTGCATCCCGGAAAACGCCGGATCAGGCGGATTTCCCGCCAGTCGCGGGCAACGGCGGCGGGCTCTTGGTGAAATAGCCGCGCCAATCGGTCTTGGCCGTCAGGAACATCAGCAGCGCGAGCGTGGCCACGGCGAGCACGGCGAGGGTGATGCCCGTCAGGCCATCGATGAAAAACGAAGCGCTGAATGCGACCATGTAGATGCACTGGGCCGGCAGGGCGATTGCAAACAGGCTCCGGCCGGCCACTGCCTTGAGATAGCCGCTCACGAGTAGCAGCGAGGCGGCTGCGGCGATGGCGAAACTTTGCGCCAATGGCAAAAGATCCACCAGATAGGCGAACAGCAGGTGGAAGGCGAAGAAGCCTGCGGAGATGAAGAAGACATGCATCGGATGCAGCGGGATGCCTTTCATGCCACCGATCAGCAGGACGACGGTGACGAAGAACAACAGCGAAACCGGCGCGAAGAAGGCGATGCGCGCGGCCACCGGGCCGGCATTGAGTCGCTTGGGCATGTCCATGCCGATGGCCTGGGCATCCAGCACATCCGGATAGTTCCAGGCGAGGTCGTAGCCGTTGGAGTCCTGACGGCGCTCATCGGCGGAGCCGGTGCCGACGGGGAAATTGATCTCATGGAAGTTGGTGCGCATCGCGAGCTTGAATCCCGAGATCCGGCGCTTGTCGGGAAAGTCGTATTTCCACGTGTCGGTCCCGCGGGTGCCGTAGGCGGTGTGCAACGTGACCGAGCCCGACGCGGGAAGCAGGATGGCGCGGATGACCTCGCAGGATGCACCGGGCATGGCTTGGGACGATGAATCGTCCTCACCCAGACGAAAATCGAAGCCATGCAGCCCGGCGGTTTCCGGCGGCAGCGGAAACGCAATGTAAAAGGTCTGCGGAATCCTGGTCGGATTGGTGAACGTGTAATCACCGACGAAACCGACATCATAAGTGCGGTGCCAGAGCAGTCCGCGCCGCATGGGATCGTAGTTGAGGTTCACCTTGATCCGCGAGGAAGATGGCAGCACCTGTGCCCTGCCGCCAGGTGCGTTGGGTGTGTCGAACCAGGCGTGCGGATGTTGCTGCGTAATGGCCGGCCCCCACACGCCGGAGACTTCATTGCGCAGGGTGTTGAAGGAACTGTGGGTGCGTTGCGAAAGCGCGGCTCCGAGGATGAACCAGGCGATGGTGGTGCAGCCGATGATGGCCAGCGAGGCAAGGAGATGGGTGAGTTTCATTATTTTTGTTAGATTTTAGCGGCGGTTCTATGATGTGGATGAAGTGAGAATGATTTATCTGTCGGTGCTTCGGTTGAGATCGGTGCGTTGATAGAAGACCTGGATTTCCGGACGCTCGTCGCGGCAGAGGTTTTTCCTCAGCGAGATGCGCGAGGGAGGTCCTCCGGTGGCAGGAATGCGCGTGAGGTTGCCATGGGTTTCCGCCTGATAGCCCGGCGGCAGGTCGATGTGCCAGAGCAGCGAGTGAACGAAGAGCGGCGTCTGCGGCAGTGACGACTTCAGCGTGCCCTCCACCGGATCGAGCGAGGCCCCGGTGCGTGTGAACGAGCAAACAAGGCGGGAGTCCGAGCCTTGAGGCTGCAGAGAGACCTTGAGCCTGCCCTCACCGAGATCGACCGGCGAGACCGGCCTGCCCGCAAGTTCGCAGGACAGCAGTTTCATGTCCGGCGGAGTGTCGAACACGAAACCCAGCGGGCCCTTGTGTTCGATCATCAGGATTCCGGTGGCGAGCATCGAGCCATCGGGTTCGATTTTCACCGACCACTCCGCTTGTTTCACCACGCCTTCCTCGGTGGCGGCCACCGGGATGGGGGTGGCTGTTAGTTCGGCGGATGGGCCGGCTTCGAGTTGATGGCAGGTCGCGCCCCTCAGGGATTCCACCAGTTTGGCGGGCAGTCCCTGAGGTGAGAGTGGGCCGCTGAGCCCCTCCGCCGCAAAATCGAGTAAAGGTGAGCTGGCGATGATGAAGCGGGTTCGCGTGTCTTCACCGCCCGGTGCCTGGAGTTTCCATGTGCGGTCCAGCGGCCGCAGCGGCATGCGATAGGAAATCATCAACTGCCGGTCGAGAATGCCGCGGGTTTTCCAAACCAGCGAAAGGCCGAGCGCGCGGTTCTCGCCACGGATCTTCACGTCGGAAACAAGATCGTCGCCGGAAACCGCGATGTCCTGTGCGTCGGACGGCAGCGGCAGCAGCGCCTCCACGCCGGAGCCGCTTGCGGCGGACGCGCGGGCGATGATCTGATAGACAAGATCGCCGTCGGCGGGAACCACCACGGCCTGATGCTGCCATGACCATGCCGAGGGTTCCGGCGGGCTCAGCGCCTCGCGGGTCTCCCGGCCGTCCAGCAGGCGGATGTGGAGAACCTGGCCCTTGTTGGGCAGCGGGCGAATCTGTCCCGCGGCAAGCGCTTCTTCCTTGGAACCGGAATTCAGAACCACGGACTGACCGGCGGACAGGTCGCCCGTTTCGAAAACCACCGACGGGCAGGGCGGAACCGTGATCAAGAATCCATCCTCGCCGATGATCGGCAGCAGGCGGAGCTGCAGCGTGTGGGTGCCCGTCTTGCCGCTTGCCAGACACAGTGAGTCATTCTCAGTGATGACCACGGCTTCTGCGGGGATTTGGGATTCGAGCGAGACATCGCCGGAGATCAGCGGCACGAGCGCGATTTCATCGCCAAACCCCAGAGTCCTGAATGTGGCGTTGATGACCGGTTGCCCATGGTCCATCGAAAGCCGGAGCCTGGCCGAGAGCAGCGCGGGCGGCGGGGTCTCCGGTTTTTTGACAGGCTCGGAGCGAGCGAGGAGTTGTTTGAGTTCGCCGTAGCTGATGCGGACTTCCGCGTCGTCAAGCTTTTGCGCCTGGGCATGGATGCCGAGCGCGAGTAGCGCGCTCCCGATGAGTGGATGAATCTTTGCCATGCGCAAACCCATCCCGCGCTTCCGTGAAACGATGATGAAGCCTGTGTGAAAAAACCGGGAATGCGGTGGCTCAAGCCGCTGGCATCGTCAGTCTGGCATCGGTGCCGCCGCCGGGAGCGGGATCGAGCGTGATGGTTCCGCCGTGGAGCTCGGCGGCTTCTTTCACCAGCGTGAGGCCGAGGCCGGTGCCCTTGCGGCCCGCGCCGTGGTGGCGCAGCGAGTAAAAACGCTCGAACACTTTTTCCCGCGCGTAGTCCGGAATGCCCGCGCCATGATCGCGGATGGAAAGCAGGACCTTGCCGTTGTTTTCCGAGAGCGTGAGATGAACCGGCTCTCCGCGCGGTGAGAAGTCGATGGCGTTTTCTAACAAATTCGTCACCGCCGCGCGCAGGATGAAGGTGTCGCAATGGACGGGCAGCGGAGTGGAGGGAAATTCCGTGACGAGTGGGACACCGGCGATTTCCGCGAGCGGCCGGGCTTGGTCGATGGCGCCGCTGACGATGTCGCGGAGATCGCATTGATCCGCGCCATCGAGCGACTTGCGGCTTTCGATGGCGGCGAGTTCGAGCAGGCGGCTGATGAGACGCTCGCTGCGGGAGGTCTCGGCGAGGATGTTTTCGAGGAAATGCTTGCGGGTCCCGGCGGGCATTTCCTCGTCGATGAGTTCCGCCGCACCGCGGATGGCGGCAAGAGGGCTCTTCATTTCATGGGTCAGCGTGCGGATGTAACGCTCGACATACTTGCGGTCCTCGAGCGCGTCGCGCATGGAGTCGAGTGCGCTGGCGAGCGTGTTGACCTCGCGGCCAATCCCGATGCGGGGCTTGGGCGGGCGTTCGCCGCGTCCGACGGCGCGGGCGTATTCGGTGATTTTTCCGATGGGTTGGAAGAGCCAGAGGAACACGGCACCGATCAGGAAAAGGATACCGCCGCCGATGAGCCCGCAGGCGGTGTAGATGATGCGGCGGCGCTCGCGAACGAGCGGCATCACGTCGAGCTGCGGCTTGTAAACGGTGAGAACGCCCTGCGGTGCGGATGGATCGCCGATCGGTGCGGCGACGTAGAGCACGGAGGTGGATGAGTCATCCGGATCATCGCGGCTGCTGCGTGCGCCGTAGTGGCCCGCGAGAGTGAGGCTCACGTCTCGCATGCGGCGCAGGTTTTGTCCTTCGCGCCGGCCATTCCGGGAATCGAAGAAGACCACGCCGTCAGCATCGGTGAGATAGGCATGGATGCCGACGCCTTGTTTGAGATGATCGAAAATCCGGGCTTCGAGCTTGCGGGCATGTGCGGCGTCGAACGCCTCGCGCAAATTTCCGGAATCCATGGAACCGCCGCGCAGGTCCTGCTCCACGATTTCGGCCAGCAGGTTGGCGGTGTCCACCATCATTTCCTCGGTGGCCTGATAGGTCTGGGGCTCGACCTCCGCGAGGAAATGACGCGCGAGCTGATAGAAACCCAGCGTGATGATGCAGGCGATGAAGAACAGCGTGACGCGGGTGAAGCGCATTTGATGGGTAAAAGCTGAGAATCTGAAATGCTGAAAAGCTGAGATTAAGACTTTGGAACGAGGCTGTAGCCGAGACCGCGGCGGGTTTCGATCAGGTTTTCCGCGCCGCAGCACGTAGCGCGGAGTTTCGAGCGGATCGATTTGATGTGCGCGTCCACCGTGCGGTCGGTGACGGCACCCGGGTCCTGCCAGGCGTGATCGAGCAGTTGATCGCGGGTGAACACGCGGCCGGGCTGCTCCATCAGCACAAGCAGCAGTTTGTATTCGTGGGCGGTGAGGTCGAGCAGCGTGCCCGCGCAGTGGATGCGCATCGCGGCGGTGTCGTGATGCAGGCCGGAGTGGGCGGCGGCGGGTGCGGAAGGCTTGGTCCGGCGGAGAATGGCACGGACGCGGGCCACGATTTCGCGGGGCGAGAAGGGTTTGGTCACGTAGTCGTCGCCGCCGAGTTCCAGACCAAGGATGCGGTCGAGCTCGCCATC
>RPOS01000167.1 GCA_003820635.1 Verrucomicrobiaceae bacterium
GGCGGCACGGTGCTGGTGTCCGAGGAATCGGTGGACTATCGGCCGGAAATGGAGTGGCTCACCCGCGAGCTCGGCCCGGCATGGAACGTGGCCGATGCCGAGGAATACGAACCGGACGGCCGCGCGCTGTATCGGTTTTTCGAGCTCTTCGACTGGGAGTCCGTGCCCACCGTGAAGCAGCTTGCTGTAGCGGCGGCCGATGGCCAACTGCGCATCACGCCGCCGTTCAAGCCGCACCTCGAAGACAAGCTCTGGCTCGCCCTGTTGTGGTCGCCAGCGCTGAAAAATGTCTGGGAACAGGCGCTGCGCGGAAACCACCTCCAGCGGCTGCATGAAATCGTCCCCTTCGGCTGGGTGCTCGATCCCACGCCACTGCCGCCCCACGCCGCACTGCCGCGGCTCGAAGCGCATTCGTGGGAGGAAGTCGCCGCCTTCAGTCAGAAGGACCGCCAACTCGTGCTCAAGGTGAGTGGTTTCCACGAAACCGCCTGGGGTTCGCGCGGCGTCTTCATCGGCCATGACATGCCGGGATCCGAGTGGGCGGAGCGACTCCAGACGGCGCTCGATCAATCCGGCGAACAACCGTGGCTACTCCAGGAATTCCGCGAAGGCCGCCTGATCGAGCATCCGGTTTTCCGCGAGGACGGCTCGGTGGAAACGATGAAGGGCCGCGCCCGCCTCTGCCCGTATTTCTTCACCGACGACTCCGGCACCACCACCTTCGGCGGCTGCCTCGCCACCATCGTGCCGGCCGACAAGAAGAAAATCCATGGCATGGGCGACGGCGTGCTTGTGCCCTGCGTCATAGGATGAACGCCTGCCGCGGATGTGGCCTTCACAGCCGGGGTTTTCCCAACTATCACTCCGGCGTGCTGCATTCCCTGCGATTGATGGATTTCCGTTGTTTCGGGTCACTGGACATCGAAGCGCCGCCCGCTGGCGCGATTCTGGTGGGCGACAACGCGCAGGGCAAAACCTCGGTGCTGGAAGCGATCTGCATACTCATTCGCCTGCACTCGCCGCGCACCCACCGGATGGGCTTGCTGGCCCGGATCGGCAGCGGCGGTTTCGGCGTGGCCGGAGACCCATGGGGCAGCGAGCGCCAGGTCCGCCACTCGCGCGAGGGATTGTTTCTCAAGGCGGACGATGAAGCGCGCGCCGGAAAAAGCGCTTACCTCGAAGACGGCGGACTGGTCGTGTGGATGGGCAATGAGGACCTCGACCTGATCCGCGGTCCGGGCGAGGGCCGTCGGCGCTATCTGGATTTCATCGGTGCCCAGATCGACAAACGCTACCGCCGCTCATGGTCGCGCTACCGCCGCGCCCTGCAAGCCAAGAACCTCTTGCTCAAGGAAGGCCGGCCGCGCGATGCGGAAATCCTGTCTTACGAGCAGATTCTCGCCGAGCACGGCAGCGTGCTCATGGAAACCCGCGCCCGCATCATCGAGGAGCTATCGCCCCTTGCCGCCGCCGCACAATGCGCCGTGAGCGGCAGAAACGAACCGCTCACCCTGCAATACCTCCCCGCCAGCGGGCCGGACCTGCGCGAATCGATGCTTCAGGCCCGCGAGCGTGAAACGCGCCTGCGCCAGGCCGTCGTAGGCCCTCACCGCGATGAATTGCTGCTGCGCCTCCACGGCATGCCCGCCGCGGATTTCGCCAGCGAAGGCCAGCAACGCACCATCGCCCTGGCCCTCAAGCTCGCCCAAGGCAAATTGCTCGAATCCCTCGGCGGCAAGCCCCCCGTCTATTTGATGGACGACATTTTCGGCGAACTCGATCCCGGCCGCCGCAACGCGCTCATGGCAAACCTCCCGCCACTCGCCCAAAAGTGGATTACTACCACTCATCTGGACTGGCTGCAAGACACCGGCACCCTCGACAGTCTCGGCCGTTTCCGCGTCAGCGCCGGATCCTGCTCCGCCCAGTGACCCCAAACCGCGCGCATGCCGCCGGAAAAACAGTTCTTGCCAAGCGCATGCCGCTCATCTAAAGACCCAACCGTTCGCTCGGAAAACACTCCAGCGGGCGCGCTTCGTCTGGTCTTTAACGCCATGGTCTCAGGAAGTGTTTCAAGTGATGGCGTGATTAGAACAGACAAAAAATGGACATCTACGTGGGCAACCTGCCCTACTCCGCTACTGAAGAAGACGTCACCGGACTCTTCGCCGCACACGGCCCTGTCGAACGGGTCAAAATCATCACCGACCGCGAAACCGGCAGATCCAAAGGATTCGCTTTCGTGACCCTCGGCGATCAAAGCCAGTTGAATTCCGCCATCGAGGCGCTCAACGGCTACGACTACCAAGGCCGCGCACTCCGCGTGAACGCCTCGGAACCCAAGGAATTCAAACCCGGCGGCGGTGGCGGCGGCGGCTATGGCGGTGAACGCCGTGGCGGCGGTGGCGGCGGCGGCTACGGCGGTGAACGCCGCGGTGGCGGTGGCGGCGGCTACGGCGGCGAACGCCGTGGTGGTGGCGGCGGCTACAAAGGCGGCGGCGGTGGTTACAAAGGCGGCGGCGGCTACAAAGGTGGCGGCGGCGGCGACTGGTAATTTCCAATTCCCCGAAACCAATCTCAACAGCGCCCGATCCTCTCACAGGGATCGGGCGTTTCATTTGGGCGGGACGATCGATCCCTCTGCTCTAAATCCTTGTCGTCGGCGGCACGGGCGGATACGCAGGGCGCATGCTTGCCGAAATCCGTGCGTTGTTGATTCTCCAGGACCGTGACCGCCGTTTGTTGGCGCTTTCCAAAGATCTCGAAAAGCTGCCCCAGGACGAAGCCCGCGCGAAAACCAAGCTGGCTGCTGACGAGACCGCCGTCAAAAAGGCGCACGACGCGCTCGTTGATTGCGAGTTGCGCCTCAAGCGCCTGGAACTCGACGTCGGCACCCGCCGCACCACCATTCAGCGGCTCAAGACCCAGCAATTTGAAACCCGCAAGAACGAGGAGTATCAGGCACTCGGCCATGAGGTCACGCGCTACGAAAAGGAAGCCGACGATCTTGAAACGCGCGAATTGGAGTTGATGGAGGAAATGGACTCGCTGCGTGCCGCGCAGAAGGCGGCGGAGGCCGCGCAAGCCCACACCCGCACTCTGGTGGAGGAAGACCTGGCCGTCATTACCCAGCGCCGGGAGCGCATGGAAGCCGAGCGCGCGGAACTCACCGCCGAGCGTGAATCCCTCGCCGCGCAGGTTCCCGAATCCATCATGCCACTCTATCTGCGGTTGATGAAAACCAAGGTGGGACTCGCCGTGGCCCCGATGCACGAAGGCAAATGCGGCGGCTGCCACATGAAACTCATCGCCTCCACCGTGGTCGCCGTGCAGACCGGCAAGGAACTGACCCGCTGCGAGGACTGCGGGCGCATCCTTTACACCGAGGAATAAGCCCGGAAATCAGCACAGCGCCGAACTCAACGGCGAAGGCACCGCGAGCACCTGCATCCCGGCGCGTTGCGCGGCGAGAATGCCGGAGTGCGCGTCATCCAGCGCAAGGCAACGGCTTGGCACCACACCCAGCAGCCGCGCGGCATGCAGGAAAATATCCGGCGAGGGCTTGCCATCCGTCACGTCATCAGCGGTCACGACTTCATCGAACCAATCGGACACGCCCACCACGCGCAGTGTTTTTTCCACCACCATGCGCGAGCCGCCGCTGGCGATGGCCATCGGCACCTTGCCACGCAGCGATTCAGCAAAAGCCGCCACTTCATCGATCAGGGCCACCTCCCCGATGCGCTTGAGAAAAGCCTCGCGTTTGGCGAAGGCCACCGCTTCCGGGTCAAGATGAAGATCATATTCATCATTCAATTCCACCACGATGTCGCGCGTCGGCCGGCCACCCATCGCGAGGAACACATCCTCCTTGAAAACACCACCCGCACCGTATAGCGAAAGCGCCTCGCACCACGCGGAAAAATGTGCGGGCATGGAATCGACCAGCGTGCCGTCGCAATCGAAAATCACCGCGTCAAAGCCGCCTTTCGGGAAGTCAAAGAAACCAATACTTGCCATGGCGGCGAAGGCATTAGTGGCATGATCCGGAATTGGCAAGACCTGTGATGGGAAAAGTTTCAGTTTGTTGAAATCCAAGGCTCCAGATGATGTCTCGCCGCGCGTCTTTGGCCGATTCCGGTGGTGATCCGCTTTCCCACCGTGGCAGTGACGTCCTGCAAAGTGGCAGCCCCGTGATAGACGGCAACGTCACGAACTGTAGCATTCTTACAACATGCAAAAGTCCTTCACGCGGTGGTTTGTCCTGTCATGCCTTGCGGCGGGGATGTTTCCACTCGCGCAGACACAAGCCCCAACAAGCTCGAGTGCGAGAACGCGGCGGCTCCCTTCATCGACTTTCAGTCACCGCGGCTGAGCTGGCAGCTTGGTGACTCGCGGAAGGGTGCCGCGCAAACGGCCTACCAGATCCTCGCCGCCAATCAGGGCGTCCTGTGGGACAGCGGCAAGATCACCAGCAGCCAATCGCTTTTCATTCCCTACGCCGGCCAGCCGCTGGCAGCGGCCCGGTAAGAGGAATGCATTGTGCGGGCCATCCCACAGCGGACTTGTGAGCCGCACATTCCGGATCCGGTGTGGATCACGCGTCCGCCGGATTCAGGAACCGCTCCGGCTTTCTGCCACGCAGATAGTCGGCAGCGCTCATGCGCTTGCCGCCCTCCGGCTGAACGGTGGAGAGCTCAAGCGCTCCGGTGCCGCAACCGACGATGAGCCCGCCATTGCTGGCGGAAATCCAGCCGGGGCCGGGTTCCGAATCCACCACGGATACCGGCGGAAAAATCTTCAGCCGCATTTGCCTGCCACCCTCGATGGCGACGGTGAAGGTGCCTGGCCATGGATCGTAGGCGCGGATGCGGCGCTCAAGGGCCGCGGCCGGCTGATTCCAGTCGAGCCGGCCGTGATCGCGTTCGAGTTTTGGCACATAACTTGAAAGCTTGGCCTCCTGCGGAATGCGCGGCGCGGAGCCATCGGCGAGTTTGGCGAGGGTTTCGCCCAGCACCCCGGCGGCGAGATCCGCGAGGCGGTCGTGCAGGCTGCCACCGGTCTCGTCCGGCGCGAGCGGGATCGACTTGGCTAGGATCATGTCTCCGGCATCCAGCTCGCGCACCACATACATGGAGGTCACTCCGGATTCGGCGTCCCCGGCATCGATGGCGGCCTGGATGCAGGCCGCGCCGCGGTATTTCGGCAGCAGCGAGGCGTGGAGGTTGATGATGGCCATGCGCGGCAGCGTGAGGATGTCATCCCGCAGGATCTGGCCATAGGCCATCACCGCCAGGACATCCGGCTCAAGCGCGGCCAACTCTGCGGCGACAGCACCGATTTTTTCCGGCTGATAGACCGGAATGCCCGCGGCAAGCGCCACTGTCTTGACGGCAGGAGGCGTGAGCGCCTGGTGCCGCCCCACCGGCTTGTCCGGCTGGGTCACCAGCGCCATTGGCCGCGGCCCGTGCTCTAACAGATAGCGCAGCGAAGGCAGCGCGATGTCTCCGGTGGCGATGAAAACAAGCCGCATGATGCGATTTTTTTCTCAGGACACCTGATCCTTGGTCTTTTCATAGATCGGCAGGCTGATGATACACTGCACAATCTCGGAAAACACTTTCACCGGCGGCTGGGTGGCATCGATGACGGTGATGCGGTCATCCGGATAATAGGCAAGAATCGGCTTGGTCTCCGCCTCGTAGGTGGCGATGCGCTGGTCGATGACCTTGTCGCTGGCATCGTCGATGCGGTTTTCCTTGAGCGCCCGTTTGCGCATGCGGCGGGCCAGTTCGTCCCGGTTCGGACAAGAAAGGTGGAACACCTGATGAACCTCGATGTATTGATCCAGCAACTCCGCCTGCCGGACATTGCGGGGGATGCCGTCCAGAATGAGGATGTCGATGTCCGGCTTGTAAATGTGGGTGTCCGCGAGGTTGTCGATCTGCGCCTTCCACAGGTTGATCGTGAGTTCGTCGGGCACCAGTTCGCCGCGGCTGGAATAATCGACAAACTGCTTGCCGAGCGCGGTGCGGGTGTCCAGCGAGCGGAACACATCGCCACAGGCGCAGTGGAAAAACCGGGGAATGGTGCCCAGGATCTTGCCCTGGGTGCCCTTGCCTGAGCCGGGTGCTCCAAGAAAGATGAATGCGGGGTTTCTTTGAAATTTCTCGGTGGGAGTCATTGGAAAGTCGGCA
>RPOS01000168.1 GCA_003820635.1 Verrucomicrobiaceae bacterium
CTGCTTGTTCGAGCTTGTCGATGACATGTGCGTTCTCGCTGGTTGAGCTTTTGTGCTAAGCTCTTGAGGTTCCTTGGTTTTATTTTAATGGAAGCACTCTTTATTTGTTCAAAGTGTGGTCAACCTTTTGAAAGCAAGTGGCCCGCAAGTGTTCGTTCGCGTTTAAAAAAGAATGGAGCAGTTTATTGTTCAAAAGCATGTTACGCAACAAAGCATGGTGCTTGGTCTAACGAAAGTAAATACCACTCGGAATACAAATCATGGGTGGCAATGAAAGGACGCTGTAGTAACCCTGGATGCAGCCATTACGAACGATATGGTGGGCGTGGAATAACCTATGAAAAAGGCTGGAATGATTTCAATGAATTTTTAAAAGATATGGGGCCAAAGCCAGATCGGAAAATGGAACTAGATCGTATTGACAACGATGGAAACTATTGCAAAGAAAACTGCCGTTGGGCTACGCGTAAAGAACAGACACGTAATCGTGGTGGCAGACGTGCCACGCGCCTTTACACGTTTGAAGGAAAAACAATGTGTATTTCAGATTGGGCTGCAGAAGTGGGTATCAGTCCGCAGTCAATGCAGAAACGATTAAATAATAATTGGCCTTTAGAGAAGGCTTTTTCAAAAGAACGGCACGACAAAAAAGGCTCCACACATGTGAAGCCCAAAGATCAGAACTGAGTTAACGATTCTAAAAAGGAACTGCGTGGCGTGTATAGAGACGCCACGTTTATGTCAGATTCCAGCTCTGTTGCTGGACGCCGAAACAGTGACTTGAGCATTTGCTCTTGCACTGTTGGCTCTTTGAGCGTCTGATTAACCAACAAGTTCTTAAGGATAAAACCCTCAAGGAATTTCTTGGCATCTAAACCAGATGCTCCAGCAGGCTGCGCAGTAGCAGTAGATGAAGATGCTCCAGCAAGTTGCGCCGCTGTCGATGAAGAAGTTAGGGGATCACCCAATGTTGCTTGAGCTTCTTTGTAACGTCTCCCCCCTGGTTTAAACCCAGGAAGAGAAGATGCAACAGAAGTGCCAAAAGAATCTTTGGCATTCAAGTTTACATTTGGGTTGCCACCGAGAATTGTTGCATATGCACGGTCGATTCCCATCTGACCTGGCTTGAAACCACGGTCGGTAAGGAATCTCTCAACGGCAGGCAACTGTTCGGCAATCGTGTATTTGCCAAGTTTTTCTTGCTTTAGATACTTGGCTCGTTCCGGCCCACCAAATTGGATTAAGCCATAGTAGTTACCGCCAGCACCGCCATACACGTTCGGCCTAAAGTTAGACTCCTGGTGGATTAACGCACCAAATTCATAGGGGTCCAGCCCAAGACGTTGCGCTGTTTGGAACACAGCTGCACGATCTTCTGGTCGTAATGTGCCAATGCGTCCGGTAGTCATTTTTGGTTTAACCTCTAGCTCCTACCCAGTTTGAACTTGCCTTGAGACCAGGGATAAAGACGGTTTGCAGCGCAAGAGCCGTAGCTAAATAGGTCAAAGTACGTTTAACAAACTTAGGGCAGAGAATCATGGTTTTAAAGCAACAACACTGGCTCCCATGAATCAAAGGATTCGCGTCCAGTTGGCTGGGCTTACATGCTATGCAACGCCAGGAATATCAACGACTGTTGGCTTGTCCGAGTAACGAAGCAAATAATGCTGCTCGCCGTTGTTCGGCAGGGGTATTAAACGAGAAAGCCTCTAAGGAAATGTCCCCGGCTGGCTGCAGGTTGGTTGCACCAGCATAGGTTGCTTCCGCCGGATTAGTTGGAGGTGGCCCCACGAGGGGCTGAGACTGTTCGCTCAAGAAGCGATTAAACATCTGAGACTTTAGTTGATTTTCAGGAGTATTGAATGTGGTGGCTGGCAGTGGAGTTCCAACAGGTTGAAGATCGGATGCGCCTACGTAAGAAGGAATAGACTGCATTGCACCTTCGCTCAACAAGGAGTCCGGAGCAAAAGGCAGATCTGCTGGGGCGCCCATAAGACCTACATTGATTTGATTCTGAATGGCTTCGTAACCACTTTGGCCAGGCTTGACCTTGGCCGCAAGTTTAGGGTTGCGCTGCGCCCAAATTTGCATGCCAATATCACGAGCAGCATTCATCTCCTCTTGGCTTTTGGCAGCAGCACGTGCTTTTTCATAACGCTGAAGCTCAGGGTCTTGTGCAGTCAATTGCGCGACCCGTGCTTTTTCAGCTTGATATGCACGCTCTGCTGGTGTCGAGGAACTAGCAAGAGGGGTTGCAGAGGCAGCTGGAGGAACAGAAGATCTTACTGGAACGGCGTAATCTGTTTTTTGGCCCGGAAATTTGAATAAAGGAGACGCAGCCATCGGTGCAGCTGCAGCCATCTCAATAAAAGTTTTAGGCTTGGGCTGCGGTCTTTGAAAAACAGAAGATACCACGCCGGCGTCTTTAATCGCCTTAAAAATGTCCATGGCCATAATTACCTCCAAACCTCATGTAAATAAAGACGTGAGCCAACTGCGGTGTCGGCAGGTCCAGGTAATGCCTGGATAAATTCAGCACCAGAGCGTTCGTAACGGTAACGAGCCTGGAAGGGATCTTTGTAGTTGGGAACGTACAGGATGCCAGCAAGACGATTGGTTTCGTAGAGATAAATCTCGTCCCAAACCTTTAGCGCCTCCTTGGCATTGCTGGAGCGAATTGTGCGGTCCACGTCTCCGAGAATGCTTTCAATTCGTGTAGAAGGTGTCGATGCAACTTCTGTTTTCTTCTCAGCCGTATCGCACCGACCAAGTTGAATGACAACCTTGTCATAGAAGTATGAATCCGGAACGGTATTCATTGCTTCCTCTAGCCTGCTGTAATCACCAGCTGGCACGGACACGGTAAAGTAGCCCAGGTGATACCTAACTCTACTTTTGTCAAAGTCAGATAACTGCACGTCTACCTTTCGTTATAGTTTAATTATAAAGTAATCAATTTACCCAACACCTGGCAGGGGTGACTTCATGTACTCAACCAGAAACTGTTGAGACATACTGGGTTGTGGTGCCAGGGCTTCGCCAAGCGTTTGTTCAAGCATTACCTCTTGCAGTGTCTTTTGCTTTGGTTTTGTCAGTTGCAAAAGAGACATCAGTGACGAAAGGTCGTCTCCAGAGGCTTCATTTTTTTGCTGCGTAGAAGCAACTAAATCAGCACCTGGCATGATGTCAGTCAGTTTGCCTTCTGCCGTTTTGTATCGCCCAGTAGCGAGCCATTCAAGCTGCGGATCAGTAATGTACTTTTTGCCCTCAAGTGCCAGGTGAACATGGGTGTCATGTCCTGGATCACCAGGTCCCAAAGCTTCATTAAACAGCCCAAGCTTTTGTGCTCTATAACGAAGCTCGCCGGTACGCTCCTTCCAAGACTTTGCAGGTCCTCCTTTGTAAGCAGGTGCCACATCAGGACGCCAGTCGCGAACATCAATAGCCTGGCCACCAGGGCGATAGTGATATCCAGTTGGAGAGTGCCCTTTCCCTACGCCACCAAATTCTGGATGCTCACCAATGTTTAATCCAACTTTTTGTAAATAACGTCCAACGTCGGCAATACTTCTTTCGGCCATTATCCTTTTCTTTTTATTTTAAAACGAAAAAACCCCTGGTTTCCCAGGGGCTTCTGCGTAAAGTAATTAATCAAACCCTGACTAAGTCGGCTGCCAGAACTGCATCCCAGTCCACACGCTTAATCTGTCTTAACTGCTCAAGGCTATTAAACTTCTCACCCGATAAGGACATCTGAAGATCTTTAATCTCTCTAGCTGTCTTGACACCAATTCCCTTGATATGATCAGCGATCATTTGGGGGGTGGCAGTATTAATGTTTAAACGTGTTTCGGGTGGGAAAACACGAGGCTCTTCTTGGGCAGCCTTATCCTTAACCTGAAGAGTTGCAACTTTTTTTGTTGCTACTTCATCTGGGGTCAATTCAGTTTTGTAAGCAGTGTAAAGGCGACCGTCCTGATCTTCGACCATGAACCAATCGCCGTTATCCCATTCGCTTACAACTTTGACGCGAGCGCCAGTTTTACGATGCTGGTAAAGCATAAGGACCAGATGTTTTAATTCTGGTCCTAGTTTAACCTAATCAGCTAACGGTGCGGCCGAGGATATACTCTTCGATATCTTCGTAGCCAGGTGCGTCATCAGGTTGGATGTAGCACACTTCAACCACGAGATAGCCTTTCAGGCCAGCGTTGTAATCGGCATCAGCCAGATACACACCACCAGACACGCCAGTATCGGTGTTGGTGCCACGGGCGAACACCTTGAAGGTGGTAGCGCCACTGAGGGCCTTGTACACGCCAGAGGGGCCCACGCCGGTCGCACCAGTGGTGGTCAGGAAAGGCGTGGAGCCGAGGGCTTGAGTGCCAGCAGCAAACACGATCTTGGTGGATGCGTCACCAGAGGTGGTGGAGGTGAGGTTGGCCTGCGCGATAGGCTCGCCCACACCGGTCACAGCCACGGGGCCACTGGAGTCGCGACCAAAGGTAACCACGTTACCGGTCGAGGCATACACGCCAGTAGCAACGCGACCATCGCCCCAGCCAGAAGCAACCGAGATCGCAGCGCGATAAACGAAAGCAGGTTGGGTGGCGCTACCAGAGATCACCATGCCGGTGATGTCGGGGCGGGTGTCGTCTTGGCGGTAAGGCGAAGGAACGATCACGCTCATGGTTTGGCCATAGGTGGCTGCATCACCGGAAGTCCAGGACACAGGCACGTAACCGCGCTGTTGGAAGTAGCGGTAGCCAGGGACGGCCAGCACCGAGGTGGGGCCACCCTTGGAGTAATCATTGCTGCCGTCAGCGACGACATCAATGTTCTTATACCAGCCGTTCAGGGCATTGGTCCAGTTACCTGGATAGATCTTCTTGGAAGATAAGTAGGACATTTATTTCTCCGTTAAATTGGATTTATTTTTCTTTATCAGATGGTGCCGTCGTCCTGGACAAAGCTGAAGGCGGTGGTCACGAAGTCCTTGTTCAGGATCTCGAAGCCAGCGTACAGTTGCCAAATAAGGATGATAAAGCGGCTGAAGTCATCGTTGTTGTTGATAAGCACCTGGGCATTAGGACCACCGATGCCAACACCGATTGCTTGAGGACCGAAGAAGTAACCTTGAGCAACTTCTTGGTTGGAGAAGGTGTTAGCACCATCGCTAGCGAAGGTAGCAGACACAGTCTTGGTCGGGAAGTTGGTCGATTCGAAGAACTTGACACCTTCAAACTGAACACCGGTCGGCATCACAGGTTCACCAGCCAGGAAATAGCCCTGACCAGCCTGGGGACCCATGTAGAAGCTGGAGTTGTTAGGCATCATGGGGTTGCCCATGTACATGCCTTGACCGGGGTTGCCGCTGTAGCGAGCAATCTCACGGAAGTCTGGGTCACGACGCAGGTGCATCATGAAAGTAGGATCGCAGATGCAGCGATACAGACCATCAGAGAAGGTAGGAACGTTGCGCTTACGCAGGTCCTTAACAACGGTCAGAAGGTCGGTGCGCACCTGGAACTGCTGCACTTGAGCAGCGTACTCCGCAGAGGTATAGGAGATCGAACCGTTGGCAGCTTTGCCCTTGCTACCAGGGAAGTAGTAACCACCTTGGGTGGAAGAAGCTTCACCGTTGGCTTCGGCTTTGGCTAATTCGTCAATAAAGACGCGGTCGCGCCAGCGACGGTAGTCGTCCAGCAGGGTCAGGCTGCCGATCGACTGGTGGAACATGTTCAGGTTGCCGGTATCCAGCAACAGGCGTTGCGCGGTGATCAGCGTCTCCCGAGCAATCTTGAAGGTCGAAGGCTGGGTAGGATCGCCGGGGTCCGCAGGGCCGGTGTATTCCTTAAGCACCACCAGGACTTTTTCCTTGGTGATGTTACGGCTGTTAGCGGTACCGATGGTTTGGTCGGCAATACGCTCACGGCTGTCCTTAGTACCAGGAGTACCCCAGAACTTGTAGCGGTCTAACTGAACAGTTTGACCGGGCTGACGAGTGAAGTCGTGGACAACCACGGGCTCCACGGCCATCTCGGCAATATAAGCGGGGTGGGGACGGTAAAGTTCCGCACCTAAAATCTTTGGAAAGTCGTTCTCCTGGTCTCTAGTTTCTTAGAGGGGTGGACTATCTCTTCATCCCTGTGGGATGCCGGACGCTAAATCTGGTATTAC
>RPOS01000169.1 GCA_003820635.1 Verrucomicrobiaceae bacterium
CGACGGCTTCGGCTGCGCCAACCTCCACTCCGCCAGCGGTGCCGCCGGGGCCATCCTCCACTACCTGATCCACCAGCTCCGCCGCCCCTGCGAGCACCTCCACACACCCCGAGTCCGGGAAAACGCCGACCACGTCCTGATCGATGCCGCCTCGCAGCGCAATCTCGACCTCGTCGAATCCCGCTCCGGCAAGCAGCACACCCTGTTAGGCGTGCTCGACCGCACCGCCACCCCGATGGGCGCCCGCCTGCTCCGCGACTGGATCCTCCACCCGCTGCGCGATCTGTCGGTCCTAACAAACCGCCAGGAAACCATCGCCGCGTTCCTGGCAGAACCTTTCCTGCTCTCCAAATGCCGCGAGTCCCTCAAAGGCATCCGGGACATCGAACGCACCACCTCGCGCCTTTCCCAGAACTCCGGCAACGCCCGCGACCTCCAGTCCCTGAGCATCTCCCTCTCCCACATCCCCTCCCTCAAGGAAGACCTCTCTTCACTGCTCACAATGGAGCGGAGCGACATGGAACCACAGACTGATTCCTCAAAAACTGGCTCAAATCACCGCTCATTGATCGCTTCTCTCCACGATTTCACCAACCTCACCACTCTCTTATCCAGCGCCCTAGCCGACGAACCGCCCGCCAACCTTCGCGACGGCGGCATCATCCGCGACGGTTGGTCCCCCGAGCTCGATGAACTCCGCAACGCCTCGCGCGGCGGCAAGGACTGGATTGCCCGCCTGCAGGAAGACGAACGCAAGCGCACCGGCATCGACTCGCTTAAGATCAAATTCAACAACGTTTTCGGCTACTTCATCGAAATCACCACCAGCCACCTCGCCAAAGTTCCGGACGATTACACACGCAAGCAAACCATGTCCAACGCCGAGCGCTACATCACTCCCGCGCTCAAGGAGATGGAAAACAAGGTGCTCGGTGCCGAGGAACGCTCCAAACAGTTGGAAGCGGAACTCTTCGCACAACTCCGTTCGCAAGTCATCACCCACCTTCCGCGCCTCCAGCAAAGCGCCGCCGCCGTCGCGGAAATCGACGTGCTCTGCGCCCTTGCGGAAGTCGCCCAGTTCCACCGCCACTGTCGGCCGGTCCTCAATCATGAAAACGGCTTCTTCGTCACCAACGGCCGCCACCCGGTGCTCGAACAAACGCTCACCGACACCAAGTTCGTCCCCAACGACACCGAACTCGATCCGGAAAGCGCCCGCCTGCAAATTCTAACAGGCCCCAACATGGCGGGAAAATCCACCTACATCCGCCAGATCGCGCTGATCGCCGTGATGGCCCAGATCGGTGCCTACGTCCCTGCGGAATCCGCCACGCTCGGCCTCGTGGACCGCATCTTCTGCCGCGTCGGGGCCAGCGACGACCTCTCGCGCGGCCAATCCACCTTCATGGTCGAGATGAGCGAAACCGCCCTCATCCTCAACCACGCCACCGACCGCTCGCTCGTCATCCTTGACGAGATCGGCCGCGGCACCGCCACCTTCGACGGACTCTCCATCGCCTGGGCCGTGGCCGAGCATCTGCACGACACCATCGGCTGCCGCACCCTCTTCGCCACCCACTACCACGAGCTCACCGACCTCGCGAACACCAAACAAGCCGTCGCCAATTACAACGTCGCTGTTAGAGAGTGGAACGAGGAAATCATCTTCCTCCACAAGATCCTCCCTGGCGCGGCGGACAAGAGCTACGGCATCCAGGTCGCGCGTTTGGCGGGCCTGCCGAAAGCCGTCGTCGAGCGCGCCAAGTCCATCCTCTCCCACCTCGAACTCCACTCCGTGAAACCCGAGCAGAAGAAACAGGGCCCCAAGGCCAAAAACACCGTGCAAGACGAGTTTCCCAAGCCCGCCACGCCGCAGATGGACCTTTTTGCGGATTTTTGACCGTGGCGGCGGATTGCATCCGCCATGCCGATCCATCGAAACTCAGTCATTCAATGCTCCGCAATAGTTTGGGATCACTGACGAAATGACGCCGATCCCATCCCTCTATTCAGTGGACCACGCCAACCAGGAAACGGCGCTTGGCGGCGGCCGGATGCGGGTTATGCTGCGGCCATGAGTTTGCCGATCCTTTACATCAAGCCGGGCTGCCCGTGGTGCGACGATGTCGTCGAGTTCCTGCGCCGCAAGCGTCTCGAAGTCGAGACGGTGGTTGTTTCCGGCAACCCGGAGGCGATGCGTGAAATGGTCGCTATTTCCGGCCAAACGAAAGCGCCTACGATGGATTGGCACGGCGAGGTGCTGGCGGATTTCGGCGTGGACGAGTTGATCCCGTTTCTCCGCAGGCGCGGCCTGCACTGATTTCCACCCGCAGCCGAGTGATGACATGACGCGCCTCTTCCAGCCATGGATCTGCCTCAGCCTGCTGGTGATTGCGGCGTGCGAGCGGCCGGAGAAAACCGGGCGTCATGCCGAGGAACAGGCCAGCCCGCAAGTCACGCGCTCCGCCAAGCGGCAGCCGCGTGAGGCGCTGCCGGAGCCGCACAAGCCAACGCGCGCCACGCTTGCCGAAGCGCAGGCCATCACGGAGCCCGCAGCGCGGGCAAGGGCGATCGCCCAAGTGGCGTGGAATGCGCTTGAAGAGGATCCGGAGCTGGCCCGCGAGGCGCTCGGGCTGCTTGCGGCCGACAGTCCGGAGAGAATCGCCCTGATCCAGCATTTCGCCATGCGCATGGCGGATGAGAATCCGGACGCGGCGCTGGAGTGGGCCGGAACGCTGGAATCCGAGCAGGAAAGCGCGGCGGCCCGTGCCCGGATCGCGCTGGTCATCGCGGCGGAAGACCCGGCGCGCGCGGCAAACCTGCTTTCGGAATCCGGGATCCCCGGCCGTGAGTTTGATGTGGCCATCGTGCAGGTCCTGCAGCGTTGGGCCGACAAAAGCGCGCCGGATGCCGCCGCGTGGGTTGCCACGTTTCCGCCCGGCGGATTCCGCAAGGCGGGGATCGAGGCGGTGGTTTCCCAATGGGCGGCGAGCGACCCGCAAGCCGTCTTTTCATGGCTCTCCACGCTCAGCGACGAGTCGATCCGGGGCGAGGCCACGCTGGCCATCGCCGGGGCGCTGGGCCAGCAAACGCCGGAAACCCGCGCCGTCTGGTTGAATGCCGCAGATCCCCGCACGCGGGAACAGCTCGAACAGGCACAGCCCCCGGCGGAGTGAAACGGCAGCCCGTTTCCCGGGGCGATCAGCCAAGGCGGCCGAGCTCGCGGGCGATGATCATGAGTGTCTCACGCACGCCGGGAGCGAAACTGCCGTCGGTCTGGATGGCCAGCACGCAGGAACCTTCGCGGATGAAATCGATGGGGACCGAGCCCGAATAAAGCCGCAGTGGACCGCCGCCGAGGCCGAGACTGGGAAGCAGGTTCTTGAGGCCCTCGATGGTGGCCATTTCATTGGGGCCCACGCGGGCAAGACCGCGGATGCCGGAAAGCGCCCGCGCGCGTTGCAGGATTTCATCGGCGCTCAACTCGCGGTCCACGCCGAAAATCGCCCGCAGCTCGAGTTGGCGGATCGTCGAGGAATCCGAGAGGAAACCGCTGGAATCCACAGTGTTTTGAGCCGCCGGTGTGAAAGCCGCGGGAGCGGCCGCCGTAGCGGGGGCCTGTGATGCGGTGGTGGCAAATGGTGGCGGCGCTGCAAACGGCGAACTGGCGGCCGACTCGGCCGGAGTGGAGAACGACGGGAACGAAGCGGCGGCCGCTTTCGTCTCGAACGGGCTGGCGGCCGGGCTGGCCGGAGCCTCGAATCCAAAACCTTCCGAGGGCTCCGTCACTTGGAATGGGGAATCGGATTTCTTGGTTTCGGGCAGTTTGGCGGACTTGCCGAAATCGGCAGGTTTCGCCGCCGCGGCATCGTCCGCTACCGTGAAGGGCGAACTTGGTTTCCCAGCGACTGAGAACGGACTCTGCTCGGGTGCGGGCTCGTTGACCACGCTGAATGGGGAATCCTTGCGTTCGCCCGGCTGGCTGGGAAGGGTTTCGAATATGCCTCGGTTCGTGTTCATTTTGGAGATGGGTGTGGAATTGAGGCGCGCTTCCATAGCGTCACCCTCGGCAAGAAAGCCCGATCCAGGCGGAAAGTCGAGCCTCAGACCAAAAAATTTCACTCATATTGATTTTCCACCAGCAGCCGCTTGAGCCGGTTTTTCATGGAAACCTTGGCCACCGCCGCCAGCCGGTCCACGAAAAGCACGCCGTTGAGGTGGTCGGTCTCATGCTGGATGGCGCGTGCCAGAAGGCCGTCGGTCTCGATCTCCAGCACCGAACCATCGAGCTGCGACAGCTTGGCAATAACGGCCGCCGGGCGCCGGACTTCCGCGCGGATGCCCTGGATGCTCAGACAGCCTTCCACCGCGCTTTCCTTTTGCTGGCTGTAGGTGAGCTCCGGATTGATGAAAACCAGAGGCATGATGGAGGCCAGCTCCGCGTCCTCGCCATTGACCTTGAGCATGGAAACGCATTCCGGATCGTGCGAAACATCGATCACCGCCAGCCGGATGTCTTCGCCCACCTGAGGGGCGGCGAGGCCCACGCCGTTGGCATCGACCATCGTGTCCAGCATGTCGGCCACGAGTTCGCGCAGCGTGTCGTCCACCACGGTCACGGGGCGGCATTTCTGGCGGAGGACGGGGTGGCCGTACTGGACGATATCGCGAATCATGGGCGCAAACGCTTAGCAACGCATCCGGCCGAGGTCAAACGCGGGAATCGCTCACTTCTCCGCCAGCGTGCCCTCGGTGACACCGAGCTTCTCGAGCGCCTCCACCCGGTCTAACAGCCCGAAGGCATCCGATCTGCCGTCCATCAGTTCCTGATAGGCGCGGATCGTCCGCGTGGCTGCGGCGGCGTCCTCGTCGAGCAGTTCAATGCGGAAACGGGTGAGTCCTGCGGAGTGGAGATTCTGATAGAAACGGGCGCCGGTCTGGGCGCGGCCGTTGAAGAGCGTGTTGCGGCAGCCCACGTCCGCCTGCAGCCGGTGGAGCTGGCCGACTCGGTCGCGCAGATGGACGACGTGTTTCTCGCAGGGCCGGCCGCAGTCCTTGTAGCTGGTGCCCTTGCTCAGGAACACGCAGAACACGCAGTGCTCCATGTGAAACATCGGCATGTGCTGGTGCAGCGTGAGTTCGAACCACCCGGGCGGCGCGCCACCTAAAAGATCCATCACCTGGCCGATGTTGAGGTCGTAGGAAACCGTCAGCCAGTCGAACCGGGCGTTTTCCATCAACAGCCGCGCGGTGATGGGATTGGCGGCGTTGAGGGAGAAGTCACCGGCCTTGATGAAATCACTACGATTTTTGTAGTATTCGAGCGCAGCGAGGTTGCGCAGCAACAGGCCGTCGGGCTCGGCCTTCTCGATGAGTTTGAGGTATCCCATCTCGCCGGGCTTGAGGATGCGCGGGGTGGCGAGGAGGATTCTGGATCTCAAATTTGAAATTTGAGATTTGAAATCCGCGACCGCCTCCTTGTAGCGGCGCGGGTCTTCGAAGTCGCAATAGACGATTTCCACGCCGCATTCGATGGCGGCTTGGAGTTGATCGAAGTTGCGGCAGAGGACCGATAATTTTGGATTTTGGATTTTGGATTTTGGATTTGCCGGCAGCAGGTCGCGGAAGGTGTTGGTGACGGGTGACGGGCTTGGCGCTTGCAAAGCGCCGCCACGGTCGAGCTCGGCGACGAGGTCGCGGCGGAGTTGGTTGAGCGCGGAGAGCGGGAAGTGGCAATCGCCTTCGAGCTGGTTGTCGAGCGAGGCGAGCTCGTATGATGTCTCGCCGAGCCGGCCGAGCTGGGCGGCGAGGGTTTCCGTGTCGAGCGGGTGCTTGGATGCGGCTTGTAGTGGAATGGTGGATGAAACTGTAGCGGCGGTCTGTGATCGTCGCTGGTTTTCCCCGGGCATCGTGCGAAGTTCACAGACCGCTGCTACAGTGATAGGCGCGCCGGGTTTTCCTGAAACCGTTAGATGGAGCGGCGTCTTCTTTTCCGCCGGGCGTGTGTTCTGCCAGAACCTCCGCAGCTCGCTTTCCAGCTTGGGATCGGAGGTCTTGTAAACCGTGTGGCCGGGCTGGATGCGGTCGAAATTGATGCCGCTGTAGGTCTTGTGAAAAATGATGCG
>RPOS01000170.1 GCA_003820635.1 Verrucomicrobiaceae bacterium
CATCTCGATCCCGCTCGCCGTGCTGGCCGGGATCGTGCGCTAGGAGAGGCCCATGCAGCTCAACGCCAACATCCCCTCGGGCCCGATCGAGAAGAAGTGGCAGAAGCGTCGCTTCGACATGAAGCTCGTCAACCCGGCGAACAAGCGCAAGTACGAGGTGATCGTGGTCGGCACCGGCCTCGCCGGCGGCGCCGCCGCGGCCTCGCTCGCCGAGCTCGGCTACAACGTCAAGGCCTTCTGCTACCAGGACAGCCCGCGCCGCGCGCACTCGATCGCCGCGCAGGGCGGGATCAACGCGGCCAAGAACTACCAGAACGACGGCGACTCGGTGCGCCGCTTGTTCTACGACACCATCAAGGGCGGCGACTTCCGCGCCCGTGAAGCCAACGTCTATCGCCTGGCGGAGGTTTCCAACGCGATCATCGACCAGTGCGTCGCGCAGGGCGTGCCCTTCGCCCGCGAATACGGCGGCCTGCTGGACAACCGCTCGTTCGGCGGTTCGCAGGTATCGCGCACCTTCTACGCCCGCGGCCAGACCGGACAGCAATTGCTCATCGGCTGCTATCAGGCGCTGGAGAAGGAAATCAGCAAGGGTGGAGTGAAAATGTTTCCGCGCACCGAGATGCTCGATGTGGTGCTGGTGAACGGTCACGCCAAGGGCATCGTCGTGCGCGATCTAGTCACCGGAAAAATTTCATCCCACTCCGCGGATGCCGTGATCCTCGCCACCGGCGGCTATGGCAACGTGTTCTTCCTCTCCACCAACGCGATGGGCTGCAACGTCACCGCCGCCTGGCGCGCCGCCAAGCGCGGAGCGCTCTTCGCCAACCCATGCTACACCCAGATCCACCCGACCTGTATTCCTGTGAGCGGCGACTATCAGTCGAAGCTCACGCTGATGTCCGAGTCACTTCGCAACGACGGCCGCATCTGGGCACCGAAATCCCGCGAGGTCGCCGAAAAAATCCGCAACAAGCAGATGAAACCGGGCGATGTCGTAGAGGATGATCGCGATTATTTCCTGGAGCGGAAATACCCGTCCTTCGGCAACCTCGCGCCGCGCGACATTTCCTCACGCGCCGCCAAGGAGGCCTGCGACGACGGCCGCGGCGTGGCTCCCACAGGCCTCGGCGTCTATCTCGATTTCCGTGACGCCACCAAGCGCCTCGGCGAAAACGTCATCCGCTCCCGTTATGGCAACCTCTTCCAGATGTATGAGAAGATCGCCGGCGAGGATCCCTACAAGGGACCGATGATGATCTATCCCGCCGTTCACTACACCATGGGCGGCCTCTGGGTGGACTACAACCTGATGTCCAACATTCCCGGACTGCATGTGTTAGGCGAAGCGAACTTCTCCGACCACGGTGCGAACCGTCTGGGTGCCTCCGCGCTGATGCAAGGACTTGCCGATGGTTACTTCGTCATTCCCACCACCATCGCGAACTACCTCGTCACGCAGAAACCCGGCAGCGTCACCACCGAAGCGCCCGAGTTCAAACAAGTCGAACAGGAAACCAAGGAGCGCGTTTCCAAGATGCTCTCCATCCAAGGCAAGCGCACCGTGGATTCCTTCCATCGCGAACTCGGCAAGATCATGTGGGACGATTGTGGCATGGCCCGGTCCCGCGAGGGCCTCACCAAGGCGCTCGAAGTCATCCCGAAAATCCGCGAGGAATTCTGGAACAACGTCCTCATCCCCGGCTCCGGCGACAACGCCAACATGGAACTCGAAAAGGCCGGCCGCGTCGCCGACTTCCTCGAATTCGGCGAGGTCATGTGCTACGACGCGCTCGACCGCGAGGAATCCTGCGGCGGCCACTTCCGCGTCGAACACCAGTTCTTCGACCACGATCCGGAAGTCATCGCCGGCAGCACCCAGGCCGGCGAGGCCAAGCGCCATGATGACAAGTTCTCCTATGTTTCCTGCTGGGAATACAAGGGCAGCGGCAACGAGCCCGTCCTGCACAAGGAGCCGCTCGTTTACGAGGAAGTGAAAGCCTCGATCCGCAGCTACGCCTGATCCGCCCCTGGCCGGGAGCATATCTTCATTGCCATGAAAACGCTCACCGCATGCGGCCTCATGGCCGCCGCTCCCTTGCTGGCTGCGGAAACACCCACGCCGGACCGCTGGGAATGGACGCTGGAAAGCGGCTGGCTCAAGCAAGTGGGCAACAACACAGACGCGGATTATGAAATCATCCCCACCCAGCTCACGCTCCGCTCGCCGGTGGTGTGGACGTGGTGGCAGGATGAGGCCGGCGCACAACTCATCGTGCGCAGCCGCTTTTCCGCCTTGTATGAAACCATCATCAAGGGCCCCGAGGATTATCAACTCGGGTTCAACGCCGCACCTTCCATCGAATACTGGCTGCCCTCCGGCCAAACCTCGCTGTTCTTCTCCATCGGCGGCGGGGCCGGCTGGATCAACAGCTCCGGCGGCACCGACGGCCAAGGCCAGGATCTCACGTTCAACTGGTTCTCGCAACTCGGCCTGCGGCAGCAGCTCCGTGACAATGTTTCCATACTCGGCGGAGTCTATTTCATCCACCACTCGAACACCGGCATGACCGATCCCAACCCCGGCATCGACGCCCTCGGCTTCACGCTCGGCGTGGGATGGTGTTTTTGAAAGTTCAGCGGAAAAACCCCATCATATCGATGCGGATGATCTTCCTCATGGAGTCCGCTCCTGATCGCCGCCGCGCAGGGCGAAGAGCCACAGCCAGAGAAGCGAAAGGAGCACCGCCGCAAGCCCGACGTGCAGCACCTGGATCCACGAGTAGATATGCACTTGGGACATCACCAGCCCGAGCACCATTTGCGCCAGCACGATGCCCAGCACCGAGCGCTCCACCCAACCCGGGCCATCCGGGCGGTGGCGGATGGTGAAGACCCATGCCCAGATGGCGGCGGCGAAGACCACCCATGAGAAACTGCGGTGGCCGAGGTATTTCCAGGATTGCTCCAACTCGCCGATCCAGGTGGCGCGCGGCGCATTGGTGTGGAACTTGGCCAGTTCATCGGTCATCTCGCGCACCTGCGCGCCGAGCACGCCCTCGACGACCACCGTCACTAACAAGAGCGTCACCGCCCACCTCAGGCGTGCGAGCGGAATGGCGGGCATCCGTATGCGCCAGGGATGGTCCGTACCGCGCCATGCGCAATACATCAACATGCCGGTGAGCATCATCGCCAGCGCGAGGTGCGTGGTGAGCACGCCGGGTTTCAACCCGCTGTAAACCACCCGCGCCCCCATCCAGGCATTGATCAGCACCACCAGCAGCGAGGCGAAGGCCATCCAGAAAACCAGCGGCCGTTTTTCACGCTGCCAAAACGCGGCGATGAAGGTGGCCAGCGAGAAAAAGCCCACCGGCAGGCTGCACACGCGGTTGATGAACTCCGTCCACACGTGGCGCGCATTGAACTCGGCGCGCAGGCTCTCCACCGTGATCGTGGAGGGATCGCGCCCCATGCGCTCGGCCTTTTTCTGGAAGCGCTCGATCGGCAGCTTGTCGAAGTCCACCTCCTCCACCGAGGTCGGCGGGATCAGGCAACCCCAGCAGGTGGGCCAGTCCGGGCAGCCCATGCCGGAACCGGTAACCCGCACGATCGCCCCCACGAACATCAGGAACAGGACGGAAACCAGCGCCGCAGTGGCGAGTTTCTGAAAGCGTGTCATCGGCATGGCCGGACGATGCCGTGCACGCGCCGGATTTCCAGTGCAAAGGCGGGTTTTTCCCGTCAAGCCCCGGCACTGTTCTGCGGCTGTGCGCCGGGGTGGGCATCCTCCTTCGGCGGAAATTCCAGATGCCGGGTGTCCGTCGGCCCGCGTGGATAATCGGTGCCGATGGCCACGCCGATCCATCTGAATTCATCGCTGCCGTCCAGGATCACCTTGAGCACCATCGTGAGCGGCACGGCCAGCAGCATGCCCAGCGGCCCCCAGACCCAGCCCCAGAACATCACGGAAATGACCACCACCAGCGTGGAGATGCCGAAGCGGCGGCCGACGAGGATGGGCTCGAGGAAATTGCCGAGGAAATTGTTGATGAGCAGGTAGCCGCCGGCCACCAGCAGCGCGTTTGGCACACCGGCCACCAGCAGCGCCAGGATCGTAGGCGGCACGCCGGCGATGATGGAGCCGATCACCGGAATGAAATTCAGCGCGAAGGCGACGATGCCCCACAGGATGAAAAAGTCCAAGCCCGCCGCCCAGCAGAGCAGGCCCGCGAGAAAGCCGGTGGCCAGGCTGACGACGGTCTTGATGGCCAGATAGCGTTGGATGTCGCGCGTGGCGCTGACCATGCGGGCGATGTTAGGGCCCTGCGCCTGGCTGATGGCTTGCAGCCTGCCGCCGAAGCCCTCCGCCTCGGAGAGCATGAAGACGGTGAGGATGATGAAAATCACCGCCGCACCGAAAAAGCCGACCACCTGCCCGAGCACGCCCGTGCCGAAATTCCAGATGCGCTCGAAGCGGATCTGCTGCAGGCTGGCGAGGTTGCTCTCCACCGCGATGCGGATTTTTTCCTGCGCGTCCTCCACGCCGAGTTGGGCCAGATTGGCGGCGAGGACTTGCGAGGCATCCCTCACCTGCTGATAGAGCTGCGCGGCGTATTTGGCATTCCACTTGGCCTGGAGGTCCTGCATCAGCACCACACCCAGCAGCACCACCCCGGCGATGAAGGCGAAGTCCACCAGCACCGTGAGCAGCACCGCCAGCGAGCGCGGCACCTTGCGGCGGGTGAGCGTGCGCGTGATGGGAAAACTCACCGTCGCCACGAAAAACGCCAGCAGCACCGGCAGGAAGAAGTTCTGCGCCGCACGCAGGCCGGCCACCAGGATCACCAACGAGGCCAGCAGCAGAAGCATCCTGCCGGCAACAAGCCTGCCCGCCTTGGGTTCGTTTTCGATCACGCGGCGAGTAAATGTCCGCCGCAGTGCTTCCGCAATGGCAATTCTCATGGCCTGCAGGGCCGCTGCAAAGCCGTGGACATCCGGCGATGATTGAACGGATACCGCACCATTGGGTTCCAAGTCAGGGAACCGCATGAAATTCTCACTCACTGATTACGCCTATCCGGCCAGCGCTGGCAGCTACCGGATCGATCCCCGCCGCAGGCTGCGGATCGAGGAATACCGGGGCAAGGTGGGCCTGGCGGATTTGAAAGATATCGTGCGGGCGGTGGTTTCGGATCCCGACTGGTCGCCGGATCTCAACGGTCTGGTGGATTTCACCAAGGCGGAACTGGAATTGAGCGCCAACGATGTGCTGCGGCTCGCGCTGATGCTGCGCCAGGAGCAAAACCGTTCGCGCGGATGGGTGGTGTTCGCAGTGAGCAATTCGGTGGCCTTCGGCGTGGTCCGCATGCTCGGCTACTGGGCACGCTGCACGGAGCGCTTCCGCATTTTCAACAGCCGCGAGGAGGCGGAAAAATGGCTGGAGCGGCACCACGGGAATTCCCCGCCTGCTTTCCGCGAGGCGGCGTTGTGCCCTGCATGAACTTGCGGATTCGCTTGGCGCGGCGCGGCGAATGACGGAGGGTCCGCGGCGTGTTGAAACCGCGATATGTGAGCAACGCCTTGGAACGCCGTGAAGCCTTCCGGGATGAGCTGGCGGCTTGGTTTCTAACACATGGCAAAGACTACCCTTGGCGGCGGACGAGTGATCCCTACGAGGTGCTCGTTTCCGAAGTGATGCTCCAGCAGACGCAGATCGCCACGGTGTTGGGAAAAGGTTATTACACGCGTTTCCTCGCCGCGTTTCCGGATGTGGAGACACTGGCGGCCGCGGATGACGCCGCCTTGCTCAAGGCGTGGGAAGGCCTCGGTTATTACCGGCGGGCAAGGATGCTGCGCGAGACGGCGCGGGCGGTGATCGCGGAGCATGGCGGAAGGTTTCCCCACGAGCTGGATGCCTTGCTCAAGCTGCCGGGCATCGGCCGCTACACGGCGGGAGCGCTGCGGGCTTTCGCCTTCGGTCTGCCGGCGGTGCTGGTGGATGGCAACGTGAGCCGCGTGCTCTCGCGCCTGATGGATTTTTCCGCAGCCGTGGATGAAA
>RPOS01000171.1 GCA_003820635.1 Verrucomicrobiaceae bacterium
AAGACATAGACATAAGTGGATGCATGGGCAGCCACCGAAATGAGAAGGCTCATTGCAAGCCCCTGCATGGTTTTGAGTAATGCTGTGTTTTTCATGGTGTTTTTCATGTTGTTTTTCATGTTGTTTTTTTGTATGTTTTTTGTTGGGAGATTTGTGTTCTTTTTAGGGTTCCTGATTCAGTTTGGCGTCACCTTGAGGCGAACGAACTGTTTGCCCTCGCCGGTCACGATGTAGGACAACGATCCGCCAGGACCACTTGTATTGTCTTCGAGGCCGCTATCACTCACATCCTCCCAAGTCACGAGGTCGCTCGAGGTTTGCACCATGAATTTCGTGCCGTAGCCGGTTCTTGGGATATTGCCGCCATTGATCCAAGTGACTTTATTCGAGCCATCCAGGCCGGGATTGGCGGTGAAGCCGGGGGCGGCGTTCATGAAATACTCCACGCCGTTGGGCACCCCGTCGTTATCCCAGTCGAGGTTGGCAGTCTGGCCTCCGGCATTCGCTGTAGCCCATGAGGCATAGGCCCCGGGGACATAGTCCAAAAGGTCTTCGGGCTCGAAGGCCCCCACCTCGAAGGTGAAGAGGCGGACCTCGTCGATGCTGCCACTGACGAAGTTTTGGAATTTGGCGGAACCTATCGTAAAATAGTCGTTGGCTGTGAACGGTTTCGACCCACCCAGTGGCGCGCTGACATTCAGCACCCCATCGATGAAGAGTTTCACGACTCCGTTGTCGTTGACCAGAGCGATGTTATGCCAATTTCCATCCGGCGCGACTGTGCCTTGGAGAATCCCAACTCCGTTCACAATCCCAGAGTAGAAGCCATTATAGACAAATAGCCCGTAGCCACCATCAGTGCCGTTAAATACGATGCCGCGCTGGCCGTTGGCGTCTTGGGTCGCGTCGTAGCACTGGATACCCCAGTTCGCATTGCCGGCGTTGGCGTTGATCGGTGGTCCGAAGAACGTGTTTTCGGCACCCGGATCGAAGGCCCAGTTGACGCTACTGCCGGGGGCTCGGGTGGCATTCACGCCCACCGTGTAATTTGCCGGGATAAGGTAATAGGGACCAAATTGGTTGTAACCCGGTGTGCTTTGTGGTTTATTCCATGGTTGCAGGTTATTGGAGCCAGCGATGTCAACAGTTATCCTTGAGCCTTGGGGTGCCTCGGGAAAGTCGTTCTCACCCCCGCGCCAGTAGGCGACGTTGGTAACGGTTGCGTGAGCGTTGCCCACGAGAAAACTCGCGAAGCAGCTAGCTGGCAGGATGATTTTGAGGAGTTTGTTTTGCGCGGTGTTCATTGGTGCGTTCTTTCTGTTTTGGTTTTTTCAGGGTCTCGGGGTTCTTCAATGGCTGTGGCTGCGAGCTGGGACGCCGGGGGAGGCGGTTGCAATCCACTACGAATCACCAAACACTAAGTGATACGGGTGTCAAAGGGAAAAATGGGGTATTTTGAAAAAAGATTTCATTCCGTCTATGGCGTCCGGTGGGGCAGGGGTGCGGAACGCTGGCGGCGAGGGCGAAGAAGGCGGCATCATTGGCGGCATTGGCAATCACGGTTTGCGTCCAGTTGATGACATTGCCGCCGCAACTGTCGGCGCCCATGCGGTAGGCCAGCCCGCCGGGGAACGGCCCGCGGATCTGGCCCGGAGCGGGCGGTGGCAGTTGGAGGGCCGCGGCGTAAGCGACCTGCGTCGTGCCCAGAGTCAGAAGGAAGCCACCTTCCTCATGGGCGCCGACGCCGAATGCACCGAAGGTCTGATCATTGCCGGCAAACACAGCGCCTGCTCTGCACGACCGATGCCAAGACCCTCGACATCGCCTTCGACTGCGGGTTCTCCAGCGTGAGTTCTTTTTACGAAATGTTTTCCCGCACCTGCGGACAGTCCCCCGGGAAATACCGCCGGATGGCACGGCGAGGCTGAGCTATTCTGTGGCCCGTTACGCTTTGCGCGCCAGAAAGTGGGTGTTTCCCGGCATCACATGGGCCTAAAAGTCCGCATTGAGGCTCAGCTTCCAAATATCCCCACTTTGATCGCGAGGCTCGCGGGGGAGTGAATTTCCACGGTTTCGATGGTTCGCCCGTAGAGCGGGCCGAAATGCGTTTTGTCGCCAGTCAGCAATACTTGGCACTGGTGGTGGATGGATGCAGCCAACACGGGCCTATCCTTCGCCGGTAGATTCGGGGCAATCTCGGGACGCAATGGCCCGCAGGTCCTGGCGGAAGCCTCCACTTGCTTCATCAAATCCTCGAGCTCCTTCAGTGCTGTAGGAAACTTCGCCTCCAGGTTGCGTCTCGCTTCGCCCACCACGTATCCGTCCGCAACCAGAACGTGCCCGCTGGATTTCAATTGAACCAGAAAGGCACGCACCGCACCGCTGCTTTTCCCTGCCGAAAACAGGATGTTGGCATCGAGGAAGATTCGCATCGGATTCCTATTTCCCGGCCTGCCCAGCCATTACCTGTTCCAGCTCGGATTCCGCTGCGTCAAACTCCGCGATCCGCTCTGGTGTGTAGATTTCCACCGGCAGCGTCAAAGCGGGACGCAAGAGGATGCCTTCTGGCGTCGTTTCGGCGATGATGCTGTCCTGCGGGCGGATTCCCGCCGCCTTCCGCAGCTCGGCAGGCAGCGCGATCAAACCGCGACCTGAAACTGAAATAGTTGCTTGCATATAGGCGAGCATGCAGCAAAGCAGAAAATCTGCAAGCGCGGTTTGTAGGTTCTCGAATTCGAGATTGGCCAAAGACGCCGATTTCTTGAATCTAGCGGATGTTACGCTTTGCGCGGCAGGATGTGGGTTTTTCCCGGCTTCCAAGTGGCAAGGGTGGCATTGTTGCCGAGTTGGGTATTCGCAGATTGGGCGGCGGCGATGAGATTGCGGGCCAGCGCGCGCCCGAACTGCCGCGGCGATTGTTCCATGTGGCTCCAATCGTAGGGACTTGAGAAGGGAGAATCCTCATGCTGCAGCATGGTCACTCCGTTTTCAATCCGCTCGTGCACCAAGGTTTTACCGGAAAGATCTTCGTTCCATAGTGTCACCACTCCGAGATCCCGCCCCGGCACGAGGCCGCGCCGCTCCAACTCCTGCGCGACGAAAGGCAGCAGGTTGTCATCGGCCAGATAGAGACCGTCGGCCGGTCGTTTGCTGTCGAGTATTTCGGCCAAGGCTCGACGCACCTGCCCGGCATCAAAATGCACGGATAGGGCGACGTGGTAGTCCTTGATGCCGGCACGACGAAGGGCGTGAGCGTAATAAAACCGCTCGAACTCGCATTCCCACTCGTGTTCCGCATTGAGCCAGCCGAGAAGAGCCACCCGGCGGCAGCCACCTTCAATCAAGGCCTGCGTCCCGCGTTCTACGGCCTCCACGCAGTCCAGGATCATCCCCGGTTGGTGGCGGATCGGACCACTGTAGCCGTAGGTCAGCCAGGATTTGTTCATCGCGGTGAAAAGCTCGCCATAGCTCTCGGCAACCCAGTCAATCAGCAGATAACCGTCCGTCGGATGAGCTTGGAGTCTTGCCGCCAATTCCTTTTTTCCGATGTGCTGGCCGTCTGCATCAGTAGCCCCGCAAGTCGTGATTTGATGCCCGAGTGGCGAGAGGACATCCGTCACGCCTTGGATGACAGAGGCCCTGACAGGGTCATGCCAGTGAGTGTCCACCCAGAATTGGAAATCCAGATGTCGGTCCTTCGCCAGGGGCCGCCGCCTCGTGCGGGCACCATCATCCGCAGATAGGATTTGCTGGGCTTTGAGCTTGCGGAAAAGCGGATTGCGCTTGCCGGCGTCCGCCGCGACCGGCATGCGCCGGACAAAGGTGCCGCTGCCATGGCGCTTGGCCAATATGCCGCGAGCAGCCAGATCCTCGATGGCTTCATGGGCCCGCCGGTAATCCGTGCGGAAAAGCTCTGCCAGATCGCGCACCGAGCGAAGCCGCATCCCCGCGCGCACGCTCTCGGAGGAAAGTAAATCGACCAGGGTGGCGGCAATCTCTTCGGCGGAGATGTCTGACCGCGCGGAAATGGTTTTGGTTTTCTCGGGATGGCCCACGGTGGAAGAAGATTCAGAATCGGACCACGAATTCGGGCTGGCCACTGTGAAGTGGCCGGTGATTTCGGGCTGAGCGAAACCTAGGATTCAGGGCGTGATTGTCGAGCATTTCATCAGGCTGGCAGGCATAAGCTGAGCCGGCGGAATACAAGCACGCACCGATGATCACGGCGCCGAGCTTGTCGCATGCGGTATCGGCTCCCGGTAGCACCCGAACTCATGGGCGGCACGGACGAGAGCATGGATGTTTTCCGGCGGAGTTCCGGGCGGAATCGCGCAACCGGAATTCAGGATAAACCGCCCGCCGGGCTTCCAGATCCGGATGAGTTCCCCAGCGGCAGCGCGCACCTGCTCCACCGTCCCGCGCCCGATGATTCCGCTGGGGTCGATGTTGCCGAAGAGCACATGACCCGCTCCCGCCGTGGCTTTTGCCCGCGCCGCATCCGTCTTGTAATCGAGCTCGAATCCGCACCACGGATATTCCGCGAATTGCCCGACGATCGACGAAGTGTTCCCGCAAACGTGGATCAAGGTGAAGATGCCGTCTGCCGCAAGATCCTTGACCAACCGTTCCTGATACGGGCGGGCGAACGTGGCGAACATTGATGGGGAAACGACATCCGGGCCGGAGGAACTGTCTCCCAACGAGGTGAAATGCGCCCCCGCCTCATACAGGGCCCGATGAACGGCGAGGTGGCTCCGATAACAAAGCTCCAGCAACGCATGCACCGCTTCGGTGGATTCCTCGTCGGTGAGATCCATCAGGAAGTCCTCCATTCCGCGCAGGAGTCCGGCTAGGGAAAACGCGCACTGGTCGGCATTGGCACGAATGCTGACGGTATCGCCCGTTTCACGCGCGAGGATGCGCACGGCTTCGAGCAGCACAGGAATACGCCCGTCTTTGAGTGGGTCAACCTCGCGCAGATGCCCGATCTCCGTGATGTCTTGAATGGCGGGCCCGGCAATATGACCGGGAGCCCCCGGCGTCGCGTCCCGACGCGCCCCCATCGCCTCGGCCAGCATCGTCGTATCGAGATCGATGAGGATGCAGTCGTGGCCGTATGTCTCGACAGCCTGCAAATGGGCCTTGGCCGCGCACTCAGGATCGGTCAGATAATCCTCGAGCCGCATGCCGGCCTCTTCGACGGCCGGAAGAAAATTATGCAGGCACACCGGCACCCGGTCGGGGATCTGTCCGTCGATGACGGCTTGGACGCGTTGGCGGGAATTCATAGGATGTGGTGGTTGAGTTCAGGGTTTAATGATTATCCAGAACGCCGAACTCACGCCCGGCATGATAGAGGGCTTCGGTGTTTTCCACCGGTGTGTAAGGGGCCAGATTATTGCCTTCGCGGAGAACAAACTTCCCGCCTTCGAGTATTCCTGACTCCAGGATGCGTTGCACCTCGTCGCGAATGGCCGACTGCGAGGCCCGCATGAGGAATTCGACGTGCGGTCCGCCATAAATGCGGACACCCTCCCCCAATTCCTGCCGGAGTGCACCGAAATTTACCGGAAATCCCGTGTCGAAACTGTGCACGTTAAGCTCGTCACGAATGGTGCGGAAATGACGCGTCGCATCCCCGCAAAGATGAATGGATCTCGGGGTGCCGGACCCGAGCGCGTCGCACAGTCGCCGGTGATACGGCAGGATATGGTCGCAATACGCCGTTGCGGAGATCATGGCCACGCTGTCATCGGCAAATCCGTAGCCGTCGAATGGCACGGGCAGACCTGCGAGACTCCGCCAGGCAGTCACCCGCCGGATCGTCGCTTCGGTGATGAAGTCGAGGAGCCGATGGAGCCGGTCCGGTTCCGCGAGCATCGCCTCGCAGACAAAATCCGCGCCAAAAAGATTGACGGCGACCGTCATCGGTCCATCGGTCCCGCACATCGGTAAATCAATTTCGATGGGGCGGCC
>RPOS01000172.1 GCA_003820635.1 Verrucomicrobiaceae bacterium
ACTAGTCCCCAGACCTAAGAGGCCATCGCACTTTGCTTGACGTGGTTAGGCGGAGGCGCTCCGTGTCATTTGTCTTGAGCTGAATACTTCCAGCATCTACTGCGTTCAAAGTAAGCAGGCCTGTTCCTCTATGGTTGATCTGACTGGATGCATTTGCTCCACTATTGGTTCGAATCAGTCGCAGGCCAAAATCAGGATAAGTAGTATCTCCAATCAGGTTAATAACCGCAAGGTTATTGCCTGTTGCTCCCGCACCAACGCTGAATTCTGTTGTTGTTCCGGGATTTACTACTTCAACCTTTGCATCCGAAATACGAAAGCGCTGAGACCCATTAGTTGAGATGGCTACTTGGTCTGTAGCAGAAGAATAGATGCCAGTATTTGAGTCTCCATTAAAACTAATAGATGGGCTACCAGCAGTCCCACTGGGGACAGAAAGGCTAGAGCTAAAAAAGCCTTGGCTGCCACTGATGGTACTAAATAAGCCAAGGTCGCCAGAAATAGTGGCGCCAGAAATACTAGTTGTAAAAACGCCAGTAGTTGCAGTAAGAGTCGTAAATTGACCAGACGTGCCAGTTACCGTAGCACCAGAGATCCGGCTTGTAAACGTACCAGAAACACCTGTGATGTTGGTAAATTGTGCAGTACCGCCAGTGATAGTGGTAAATTGACCCGCATTACCAGTGACGGTAGCACCAGAAACGCTGGTTGTAAAAACACCGGAAACACCAGAAATTAACGGTGAACCGGATATTGCAATACCACTAATAGCAACGCTGACATCACCTGTTGCGGTGTAGTAAGTTAAAGTGTCAGCTTTAAGAATTCCGTATGGCATCAGTAACTATCAACCTTTATTTCTAGTTTAATCTAAGATTTTCCAAGTTGAACCAGATGGAACTGTTACAGTAATCCCAGAAGCAATTTCAACCGGGCCAACGGATAAACCATTATAACCAACACCAATGGCGTAGTTAATATCAATGACAATTTTGGTTTCCGCAATTACGTTGGTGACAAGAGTCCCTGTTGTTGTAGCAACAGTCCATGTAGTCTGTCCATTTCCAAGTGTTGTCAGCACATAACCTGACGTACCAGGGGATGGGGGGAAAGAAAACTGGTTAAAGGGACGTACATCACCTGCACCGGATGCAAAGACAACCCCGCCCGCAATGTATGTGCCTCCTGTAATACGAACAAAAGTACCCGTGCCAACGCTTAAGCTATTGCCTGTAATTGTTGCCCCAGAAAGATTTACGTATTGACCGCTAACTGTTGTAGTAGAACCAAATAAACCAGTGGCACCTGTAATTGTTGCACCAAAAACTCTGGTAAAATTACCCGTGCCTACCGTTTGAACAGTAAATAAACCCGTAACTCCAGTCAGAGTACTGCCTGAGGCATAGACAAAGTAACCACTGCCAACGTTTAAAGTGCCTGCATTGACGGTGTTGCCTGTAACTGTTGCCCCGCTCAACAATGTTGTAAAAACACCAGTGACCCCAGTAATGGAGCGTCCGAGGAGCACGTCACCAGTTACTGTTGGGGCATAGACAACTGTGTTTCCGTAAATACCGTTACCAGTAACACTGTCAAATAAAGCAGTTGTACCGGTTACTGTTGAGCCAGAAATTGTTCCACTAACAGTAAAGTCGCTGACAACAACTCCCGAACCGCCGATAAACAAATTGCCACTGGCAGAAAGATTGCCAGTAGTTGAAATTGTGCTGACGTTGATTTGGTCTGTAAAAGTACCTGTTGCTGCTGTCAGGGTAGTGAATAAACCTGTGACGCCAGTAAGGGTCTGACCGGATAAACGGTTTGTAAACGTACCGGATACGCCAGTAACGTTTGCGAATTGAGCCGTATCGCCGGTAATTGTTGCACCAGAAAGGTTAGAACTAAATGCTCCCGTCGCCCCCTGAACTTGAGCAATGTTACCAGTAAGTGCAGTAATAGTTGCACCAGAAACACCAATGGTGCCTGTGACGTAAGTTGCAGTCAGGCTGCTAAATTCGCCAGTTCCTCCTGTTACTGTTGCGCCAGATAGGTTAACAAATTGTCCCGTAACACCATTGAGTTGTGTGAATTGTCCTGTTACACCTGTAATGACAGCGCCAGACAAGCGCGTTGTGAATGTCCCAGAAACACCTGTGATGTTTGCAACTAAAGCTGTATCGCCAGTAATAGTTGCTCCAGAGAGTCTTGAGGTAAATGTTCCCGAAACTCCTGTTAAGTTTGCAAAACGTGCAGTGTTTCCTGTGACAATAGCCCCAGAAACACTGGTAGTAAAGATTCCCGTTGCACCCGTGATCGAAGTGGTGTTAATGGCAATAGCATTAACAGTATTTCCGGTGATAGTTTGGCCGGTAATTCCACTGGCAGCAATGGTGTTTCCAGTAATAGCTCCACCACTAATATTGGTGGAAGTAATGGAATCAAATGCTGCGTTTGGCGCCTGAAGCGAAACAAAGTATCCGTTGTTTCCGTTGACATTAAAGCCTTGGATGCTTTGGCCTGTAATAGTAGCGCCACTGATTGTTCCAGTAACAGTCAGGTTGCTGATCGCTAATGCATTAAAAGTGCCTGTACCAAGGACACTTAAGTTCCCTCCAACAGTCGTATTACCGGATACGTTTAAATTATTAGTTACCGTTAAAGCGGTAACAGTACCACCGGTGAGCTGTAGGTAATAATTATTAAGATACGCCCGATGCTCTTGTACGGTAAATTTCTTATTTTTTAAACCTGGATCAACTTCGCTTACATGAACAATAGTAAATAGATCGGCATCCTCGATGTCGATCGAAGTGATTGCAGGTAAATCTGAGATCCGCCTATTGGCCACCTATATGCTCGCAAACCTTATAACTAAAATTATAGTTTAGGTTTGTCGTATTTTTATTTGACTCTGATCTCCACTTGAGGTAAGATGCGCGACCCTAGTCCCCACAACGCTTGTACGCCGGTAACCACGCCGCATGCAAGCAACAGGGCCAGCAAAACCTCAGCAACTGTCAAGTTGCGTTTCACGTAAATAATCCGAGGTTGCACTACTGGTGCTGGGGGCTGCAAAGAAGGCGGCGGCGATACCAGGCGCTGGGGCTGAGTCTGCTGCTCGGCAAAGGTCTGGGCAATGGCACGCTCACGAGCAATCGACTTGAGCATTTCAATTTGCTCAGCGGACATCTTTTGGGGAGCCGGGAATTCTGGTGGCACGCTACCAGGGACTTGCTCTTCCATGACCTAACAATCTTGTTGCAAATACCTTAGCATTTAACCAAAACAATTGTTGTATGGCCTACGGGATTAGAAAAGGACTTGAAGATGTTGCTTACGAATTGAAAGGAATTCGTAACATCCTTGCCAGCCTGTGGACTTTGCAAGAGGGCGCAAACGAAAAAGGTAGCTCTAACCCCGAGATGTATGCAGATGAGTACATATCAACTGAAGAGTGCGCCAGGCGTTTGTCAATTTCCGATCAAACGATTAGGAATTGGATTGCCCTAGGCAAAGGGAATAAAACTGGCAAGGGCTGGATTGAAGGGATTCATTACGTCAACATCAATCCCTCTGCAGAAAAAAAGAACCGCCTACGAATTCCCTGGAATCAACTCGTGCGCTCCTTCGCGCAAAATCCTGAACTAAGAGCTAAAGACTACAAGGTTCAAGACTCCCACAGCTACCGAACTAACAAACATTCGATTGACGCCTACCTCGCCTCCTTAGAAGAAACCCCAGATGCAGAAAACGACAATACCCCTGGCGCATCGATTTGAAACGTTTGACATTGAAAACGTAACAATTGAAAACCATAAGGAGCTGCTGCCTGTATCCCTGTGTTTACAGGTAGAAGAGTTTCTTCCCCCCGAAGGTTCCTTCGATGATGGCTGCTTGCGTCGTTACTTGGAAGTCGTAAAGACGTATGAAGAGGAAGACGTTAACTCCAGCATGACCCTGGCAAATAGGTTGCGTGTTGCTTTCAGTGACATGAGCCCAGATACGATCTGTACCAAGTTCCCAGCAGCGGAACTGGCCTTGAAACGAAGGCTTCGATGCGTTGCCGAGTACTTGATACGGTCTGGTGAATTTGACAAGCTAAGGGACGAAAACGGAAAGTTAATTAAAAAACGCGGCATCCTTGGAAAATTAGTGGTAATCTATCAACCACTACCCAAGCTCCAAGAAGTCTTACACAAGCAAGGATTGATTAAAAATGAACAGGCGTGAAAAGTTAATTGGTCAAGCTCTCGGACCTGACATTAATGACGCAAAAGTAAAGATGCTGGATACCACTGTCCGCATCATCTTGGGTGACATGGGTGAGCATTACTACAAAATGTGGGAAGTGGAGGGGCCAGGGGTAATGGTCTTTCAACCGAAGAACAAAGAACGTTCAATGTTCTTTTGGACCTTAAAAGAAATTCATGCGGCCCAAGAAAGCTGTGAAAGTTCTAACGACGGTGATATGGCAGAAACATTCCGTCGCATCTTGACAGCTGCACAAAAGATTGATCCGATGGAAAAAGCGGGCTATGTCATCGCTGATGACGAAGGCATCCGTTATTTTGAAATTGACTACAACCAAGCAACCAATCAGTAATGGCAATTACTAAAAGCGGCATGCGCCGTGAAGATCTGGAGCTTGTTACAAATGCAGATCTAGTGGCAGCTGCGCATGGCCTGATGGGATGCATTGACCTTGACGTAGCCAGCTCTGATTTTGCAAACGAATACGTCAATGCCGAAAACTATTTCAAACCAAGTGACGATGGTTTGAATGATCAAGAGTGGTTCGGCAAAGTTTACTTATTCCCTCCCAGCGGTACGTTCTTCTGGGACAAGCAGAACGCTCGTTGGAAGATGACAAGGGCTTGTTCAGCGACCTTGACTTCCTCTCACGCCGTTTGGTTTCGGCGACTCTTTAAAGCCTGGTACCACAACGAAATTGAAGAAGGTCTTTACTTTTCCAACTGCCCTGACATGTTTCGTTACGAGCAGCGACTATTCGATTTTCCGGTGTGCATCCTTAGGACTGTTCCAAACCTTGTTGCACGCACAAGCGAGGGTATCAAGAAACACAACACCTGCACTTCCTTCTTGGTTTACCTGCAACCAAAACGGGATGTCGAGAAAGCAACCCAAAGATTTATCGACATTTACGCGGAAAAGGGCCGTGTTCTTTGCTGAATCACTTATATTGAAAAAGCTTTAAAAAGTCTATGAGCGTTCTCTGCGACAAGGAAATCCGCCTGCTTGCGGAAGAAGACGAGATGATCGTTCCGTTCCAGGATCGTCTAGTAAGTAAGGAGGATGGCCGTCGTATCTTGAGCTATGGCCTCAGCTCTTATGGGTACGACATTCGCCTGTCCGCTGAGCAGTGTCTGATCTTTGGACGCATCTCAGAGGGTGAATGCGACCCAAAGGATTTTAAACCTGAGATCTTGACTAAGGCTCAACTCATGGAGGATGAGAAGGGCAAATATTTCCTACTGCCTCCCTATGGGTACTGCCTGGGCGTGGCTCGTGAGCGCCTTAAGCTGCCCCGTGACGTAACCGTGGTAGCCGTTGGTAAATCTACGTATGCCCGATCTGGCATCCTGGTAAACATTACACCAGCAGAGAGCGGGTGGGAGGGTTACCTTACGCTTGAGATCAGTAATTGCACTGGTCTATTCAATCGTATTTACGCTGACGAAGGCGTCACCCAACTCCTTTTCTATCGCGGTAATCCTTGCGAGGTGAGCTACCAGGACAGGAAAGGTAAGTATCAAAACCAGGCCCCTGAAGTTGTCTTCAGTAAGGTCTAGTTAACCAAAGGAGTCACGCCAGTTATATGGTTTGCCTGACCTTGGCTGAGGCTTGTTGGCATAGTTGGTGCTTCCGCCAGCTCCAGGAGCCTCTCCAAGGCTGGGCAAAATAACTCCCTGCCTAGA
>RPOS01000173.1 GCA_003820635.1 Verrucomicrobiaceae bacterium
GGTTCCGGATCGTCGCCGAACGCCGCCGCGAGATTCGCCAGCGCGTGCTGGAACATGGCCGCGACGTAGAGGTTGAAGGCGCAGTGCTTGTGCGACTCATGCCGGTAGGCGTGGTGGTCGATCCACACAGTCGGCACGCCAATGTTTTCCACCGGCAGCAAGCCATCGTCACGGCGGAGCGCTGCCAGGTAGCCGGCAAAGCGCTTCAGCCGCGGATACGGCTCTTCAAGCGCGGCACGGTCGCCGGTCTCGAGATAATGCTGCCAGCAATCGAAGTTGAACCCGACGCCGTGGTCGAGAATCGGCCCCCAGACCGTCGTCCCGATTTGCCGCTGCATCAGGCGGGCAAGCCGGTCATAGGCGGGCCAGCAATCCAGAAAATAGCCGTCCAGAGTGAGCCCCTGGCTGAATGTCTTCAGAAACCGCGCCGGTAGTTTCGTATCGCCGAAGGCGGGCCGCACGGCCTGCACCTGATGCGAGCCGTCGCCGCTGTATTGCTGCCGCTCGCGCCCCATCCCATCGACGGCGGTTTCCAGGCAGCTGTTGCGCAGGGTGTTCACGCTCGCGTCGAACAAGCTCTGCAACGCGGGTTCGGCGCACCGGATGTGCGGCGCGTTCGGCCACGGATACTCGCGACGGCGCACGCCGACGTCGCGGATCGTTACCGGACGCTTCGCATTGCGCACATGCAGCTGGATCCACATGACGGATTCGTAGTCAAAGCTCTCGAACTCGTTCGCGCCCTCCCGGCAGATGAACCGCGTCCAGTGGAAAATGTAGTTCTCCATCCACAGCGGGCCGGTCGCGACATCATGCGACTCGCGCACCATCATCTCCACGATCGTGCCTTCTGCCGCATCGATGGTGAAGCGGGGAAACCCGACGACCTGCCCGGGCATGCCGAAGGAGAAAAAGAATCCTTCATTCGCGGCCGGGACCGCGCCGTCAACGCCGGCATCGCGGGTGATGGAAAAACTCCCCGGCACGCGCGACTCGAACCAGTCGTTCGGATCCCGATGCCACGTCACGCGACCACAATCGGCCAGCGGCAAGGCAGCCACGATGGTCTCGTGCATGAGCGGGATCTCCCGGGCACGCAGCTCCGGCCGCTCCCCGCAGCCAAGCTGGCCAGCCGCCCCGACGAACTGCGTAGCATCGTCCGCACCCAGCACATATTCCGGACCGGGCTGAAACTCGGGCGTATCCCAGCCGAACGGATGCAGGCGCGCGTCGAACTCCTCCTGCAGCGCCCTCAAAAACCAACGCTTATACATCCCCGGCCGGTGCGCCCGGTCAATGCAGGTTTTCCAGGAGGCATCGGAAACGACGAGCTGTCCGTCAATCTCCAGGCGGAAAATGAATCCCGGCGCCCCCATCGCCCACGTGCCGTCGCCCTGCCCGAAATAGCACACCTCCACGCCGATGACGTTGGTCCCCGGCTGGAGCAGCGCGGTCAGGTCGCACGGATCAACCTCCGGCCAACGCGGATCGCATGGCGCGGGCCCCCACTGGACACGCTGACCATTCACCGTGAGCCGGTAGCGGCTGTCCGCCGTCAGCCACCCCCGCGCAACGCGCGGCGCGTGGGCCAGGTTCAGTTCACGCCGAAACAGGACAAACGTGTTCGGCAGGCAACGTTCGGAAGGGAGCCAAATCCATTTTGCGGGGGATAAGTCGAGGGGCGGTATAGTGTTGGTTTGCACGATCGTATCAGAACTGGGCGGTTATATTTTTCGGGAAGAAATCGTCAGTGTGACCTTGGCCAGACATTCGCCGGAAAATCTTTCTTCGTCAGCGAGACGAACGGCCCGGCTTGCGCCAGCGCCCGCGGCTTGCCGAAATAGTCCTGATCCACGACGGCAGGGGAACCATCCGGCTTTTCAAAAGGCAGGCCGGTGATGGCGCTCTTTCCGAGCCTATCGGAGTCAACACAAGCGGATGATTCGCTCTGCCAAGGGGAATCAGAATGGAAGAAAACCTGGCCCGCCACCGCTTCGACGAAAATCGAGGCGACAGGAAAATCCTCAATCCTGAGCGGCAGGCGATCATGAATCGAGGGAGCCGCTCCGCCCAAGTAGGCATTCCCCTCCATGCGCACCGGTTCGGTGGCGGAGTCGTAGGCAGAAAGCCCAAGCGGGTGGGCAAAGACATTGTTGAGGAACACATCATTCCCCAGGGAGATGTTTTTCCAGCCGGCAACTGCCGTCGAGTGGGCGTGGTGGAACGGGGTCACCCGACCCAACTCCGACTGGGCATCCACGCGTCCGGCAAAAAAGTTGTGCACATAGGCCCCGCCCTCCGACCAGGAGGAGAGCGAAGCCGGGGAGAGGAGGAGGTTGTTGTCCACGAGGAACGGCCCGTGGTTCACCTCGATAAAAAGGTCATGCTCCGGCCCGTTGTCATGGAAAAGATTCCCTGAAACCCGCGTGCCCTGGGTCATCCAATCCAGCCACAACCCGCGGTAACACCGGAAGATGCGGTTGCCGGTGATTTGCGAATCGATCGGCGCGTGAAACTTGATGCCGGCCTGCTCGGCGCCGATGAAAAGCTGCCTGACATGGATGTCATGGATCGTGTTGCCCTCAATGAGACTGCGCACGGCACCGAGACTGCCGCAGATCCCCGCCATCTCGCAGTGCGAGACCACGTTGTTGCGGACCGTGTGGTTGCCGACGGCATCAAGGCTCCAGCCATGTTCCAGCGCGCGCCGGATGGTCCCATGGTAGGTGTCCTCACTTCCCGTGTATTCCACGATGGGCTTCTCCGGAAAATCGAGGGGGTCATGATATTTCCCCAGCGTGATGCCGGCGGCGATCGAATACCGGACGACGTTGCCATCGATGATCCAGCCCTTCGACCAGTTGGTGCCAAGCAACCCGATTTGCTCCGTGGTGGGAGGCGACCATGGAGTCGCGGCATGCTGCAGCACCAGGCCGCGCACGGTGATGAAATCGCAACCGGCCCGGGACGGGTAGAACACCGTGGGCCGGACGTTGATCTCCACGCACTCCCGATTCGGATCGACTCCGGGAAACTCCGCACGAACCGTCGTGAGCGATTCCCCCACCTCCGCAAACCAGAGAGGGTCGCCGCCATGACTGGATCCCGGTTTGTCCGCCGTTGACGCCTCCGTCAGCCAGTGGCCATTCAAATAAACCGCGCCCCGGTGGTGCATGCGGCCATTGGCAACGAACCAATGCCCCTGCAGGAGAGTGGCAAACGGGTTAAAGCCCCCAAAGAACGTGTTGGGAACTTCCACCTTCCAAACATCCCCCTTCTCACGCTCCCAGCCTTTGACAATTTCCGAACCTCGAATCTCAGCCTTTCCCGGTTCGACCGCTTGGTAGGTGATTCGGCAGGATTCTGATGTTCCTCCACGGGGTGGGTCCACCCGTTCCCGGTAAATGCCCGGGTGAATGAGAATCGTATCTCCCGGCATCGCACGACGCGCCGCCTCGGAAATCGACCTCAATGGGCACTCAATGCTTCCGATATTTTCATCCAGACCGGATGGAGAAACGTGCAGGGTTTGGGCGCGGGAGATGGCGGGTTGGGATGCTATACGGATGGGTTTCATCAGGAGGCAAGTAGCAGGTTGGGGCCAATGTGCAGCGGCTTGAAATTCCATCCCTCGACCCGTGTGTCCTCTGGGGCATCCGGGTGGTCGGCGAAGTTTTTTTTGTAGGCAAATTGGGCCGGGGAAACCACATGGGGATCTCCCGCACAGTGCCGGTGCGGACCGTAACGGTTGAAGGTGCTGGGCACGAGGCTGACTTCGATACGATGGCGCCCGGCTCCAAGCGCGCAGGCAACGCTCCAATCCGGCCCCCAGCACCAGCCAAGATCCACCCCGTCCACCTCGACGCGCGCGCAATCGGCAAAAACACCGGTGAGTTGCAACCGACATGCAGGCAGGGACTCGAAATGACCCCGCACCGTGTGGGGTTCCGAACGGAAGGGATAATCGTCCGCATCAAGCCTGACCGTGCCGTCCGGCCCTGGGCGTTGAAAGCCGGGTGGCAGGTCCTCCCAGGCGACCGGAACGGAGAAGTTGTGCGGAGGCGGGAGATCGGCGAGGGATGCCGTTTCCGGAACTTGGTCCGTGTGCTGGATGACCCTGCTGTAGGAGCAATTCCCGATGCGAAGGACGCCCTCTTCCCAGACCCCGCATTCTTCGACCGTGCGCTCGTCGCAAACATGGTAGGCGGCACCGCTGCGATGGACTTGATCCAGGAGGTCAAGAAACCGCCGGTTGATCCGTCCTGCCGGTGTGTCGGCATAGGTCGAGGCGTTGTGGATGTTCATCTCCAGCAACTCGCGGGGTTCGAACTCCGCCATGATCCCTCGATAGGGCGCGATGACCAGCGTGTCTGCCGGTGGCGGCGCGGGCAGCCGGCGGATCCGATCAAAGATCAGCGGCGTCACCTCCCGCCAGTTGAGATGCCCGTGCGAAGCCGGCCAGTCCTGAATGGCGTGGGGCGTGAGGCTGTATTGCCAGAGGTGGACGACAAAATGCGTCAGCCCGTGTCCCGCGAGCCAGGAGAGGTAGCGCTCGAAGTCCTCAGGGGTCGCCCCCCATCCGGCCCCGCCGAAACATTCCACCATGCATTCCCCGTTTCCAAATTGCTGCGCAACGGAGGCCACCTGACGCGGAAAATAATGGCCCGAAGGGAAGCGCTCCAGGGCATCAATCCCCGGGAGCCCGAGATGCCGGAACACCTCGTGGCATGATCCGACCATCGGCACCTGAAACAAAGGATGCTCCTCGCCCTTCATATGGGCGGTGAAGCGTTTGCCATGCTTCCGGCACCACTCGTTGATCGGCTGAATGAAAGACTCGCAGAAGCGGTCCGTAAGCGACTCCCAGTAGCGCACCCGGTCGCCCGTGTCGAACCACGACTCCGTCATGCCCGTCGTCCATGGAACCGCGCCTTCGGGAGAGAGGCTGTCATACGCGTGGCCCAGGCCAAACTCGGGTTCGTCGCTGAAAAAGGTGGTGACATGATCCCAAGCCTCGGGGAACAAGCCCAACCGGTAGCGATCGTAGGTCATCTCCAGGAAATGGCGTGCCAAATCCGGATTCAGGTAATCCACCCCGTCGCCGTATCGGATGGTGCCATCGGCCTCCCTCCACTGCTGGCGGCAATCGGGATGGCGCTTGAGGAGTTCGCCGCCCGCCGTGCCGCTCGGCCAGCCGTTCTCGTCGTAGATCCAGAACTCCATTCCGAGGGACTTCGCGTGGAGGATCACCTTCGATAAAATCGTCAGGTAATCCGTGCTCAGGTAGGGCGGTCGGTTGGGATAAAACCGGGGATGAAAAACGGTGCCGTCATAGCCCAAGGCGCGCATCTCATCGAGTTGGCGGCACAACTCCCGCTCCTCAAGTGCAGCGTTGATGGCCCAAAGCGAGAGGAACTTCATGAATGCTCCCGTGTTGTTTCCCCGAGGGGCGGAAAGCCCAACGGCGGAGAGGTGTGTTTGTAATCAGTCATCTCAGTGCATCCTTTCCGGGGTTCTCAAATAGTTTGTGGATTTGCTTCAGCATCCCCGCATCGAAGGGGACAGCATCCTCATTGGAGGCAAACAGGCAAACATTTCTTGTGAATGGAACGGTGGCGATGGTCTAATTACCATTTTATTTTAAAATATATGTAGTGTAATTAATGTATTCAGGAATGAAAACCTCCTCACAGGATTCATGAATCCTGCGTGTATGACTTCCTTTTTCCATTTCATGACGCTAGAGAATCGGGTCGTGTTGCATCAAGTCAAAATGACACCGGAGGACAAAAAATAGTTTCTTACGTTGACTCATAACTGATGACACCGAGGAGGGCGCAAAAACGGCCCTCTGGAAGGAGCCCGTAGGGCGACTGGA